>JAFTLK010000209.1 GCA_017455975.1 Clostridia bacterium
CGGTCTGCATGATAGAAATCAGCTGACCCGCATGGAAAGCCCATATCACGGAAAACGGGGCTGCCGCATCCAAACCGATATAAAGATACCCCCTCCGACGCACCGCAGGTACGCCGGAGGGAATTTTCGTTTGAACAAATTATTTCAACGCAGTATGATTATTTTGTTTCTACCGCTTCACGTTCCCTGTCCAGCTTCGTATTTCTGAAATACAGCGCCGCGTCAATGGAGAGCATGACGGTCAACAAGTCCGGTCATAAGAACTTCCTTTCAAAAACAATCAGATACTAGGCTGCTTTGTATAATTGGGCAGGAGCTTGGGCGAAACAGCGGTTGTTTCAATGCCTGCATCTGTAATTTCCTTTTCAAATGCCGCAACGTGATCAAGCGTCAGCGTACCGAGTTCGGTTTCTTTTGCTGCCGCCGCTGCGTGCTGACCTGCGTTTCTGCCGAAGACGATGATATCGAGCAGCGAGTTGCCCATCAGACGGTTCTTGCCGTGAATACCGCCGACAGCCTCGCCTGCGACATAGAGGTTCTTAATATTCGTGGTCTCACCGTCAACATTGATGTCAAGACCGCCGTTCTGGTAGTGCAGCGTCGGATAGATCAGAATCGGTTCGCGGCGGATGTCGATGCCGTACTTTGCAAACATACGCATCATCGCGGGAATGCGCTTTTCAATCGTACCCTCGCCGCCGATCATCTCGATCATCGGCGTGTCAAGCCAGATGCCCTCACCATTGCCGGTCTCGACGCCGTTGCCGCGTTCGGTACATTCACGGATGACCGATGCCGCGGTAACGTCACGCGTTTCCAGCGGATGCATGAAGACCTCGCCGTTTTTATTGACGAGCTTTGCGCCGAGAGAGCGCACCTTTTCGGTGACGAGCGCACCGAAGATCTGGGACGGGTAAGCAACACCGGTCGGGTGATACTGCAGGGTTTCCGCGTAAAGCAGCTTCGCGCCTGCGCGGTAGCCGAGTACCAGACCGTCCGCCGTTGCACCGTAGTGGTTGGACGTCGGGAAGCCCTGATAGTGCATCCGACCTGCACCGCCCGTGGCGATGATGACCGTCTTTGCACGTGCGACGAGCAGATCCTTTGTCTCCATGTTCATCAGAACCGCACCTGCGGCATTGCCCTTATCGTCAAGAATCAATTCAATCGCAGAGGTGAAGTCAACGACGGGAATTTCGAGGTTGAGCACCTCATCACGGAGCGTTCTCATGATCTCCGCACCCGAGTAGTCCTTTGCCGCATGCATACGCTTGCGGGACGTACCGCCGCCGTGCGTTGTAATCATCGTACCGTCTGCTTCCTTGTCAAATTCGACACCGAGGTCAGACAGCCACGCAATCGCCTCCGGTGCATCGCAGACGAGTTTTGCCAGCAGCTCGCGCTTTGCCGCAAAGTGACCGCCGCCGAATGCATCGACAAAGTGGATCGCGGGAGAGTCGTTCGGTTTGTCCGCCGCCTGAATCCCGCCCTCTGCCATCATCGTGTTCGCATCTCCCATGCGGAGCTTCGTCACGATCATGACCGATGCACCCGCGCGGTGTGCCTCGATTGCCGCAGCCGTACCCGCACCGCCGCCGCCGATGATCAGAACGTCGGTATCGTAATCGGGGTTGGAGAGATCCACGCTGTCAGCGGTAATGCGGCTGTGTGCCTGCAGCATGTCCGCAAGCTCATGCGGAACACGGTCGCCCGCATTGGGACCGATCTTCAGCGCTTCAAACTGGTCTTCCCTGTAGTCGGGATGGAATGCGGAGAGAACGGCTTCCTTCTGCTCTGCCGTCATACGGGCAGGCTCCATTGCAAGGTTCTTTGCTCTTGCCGCTTCCACAAGGGCAAGAGATTTTTGGAATTGTTCGGAATACATGATGCCGTCCCTCCTTACTTCTCGA
>JAFTLK010000210.1 GCA_017455975.1 Clostridia bacterium
ATGCCGTGGTGCGTTGCACCGTCGCCCTCATTGTAGCCTGCCCGGTCGATGCAGAGCGTCATCGGCAGCTTCTGTAATGCTGCATCGTGGATGATATTGTCATAGGATCGCTGTAAAAATGACGAATAGATCGCGCAGACAGGATGCAATCCTCCAGCAGCAAGACCGGCTGCAAAGGTGACGGCATGCTCCTCGGCGATGCCGACATCGTAAAGATAGTCCGGTTTCGCCTGTGCGACACAGCGCAGACCGGTACCGACAGCCATCGCCGCCGTGATCACACGCAGATCGTCGCGTTCCTGCATCTGACGGAGCAGGGTATGACCAAACACATCAGAATAATTGAGCGACGAATCGGGAACAATCTCTTTTTTGCGGTAATAGCGTTCGCGCGGAACCGCATGAAAGACATCCGGTGCTTGTTCTGCCGGCGGATATCCCTTGCCCTTGCGGGTCTTGACATGGAGAAGGACGCTCTGACCCGCTTCTTTTGCGACACGAAGCATCGTTTCACAGGTTTCAAGATCGTTGCCGTCGATCGGGCCGAGGTAGTAAAGGCCCATGTTTTCAAAATAATTGGAGTGGTAGAGTAAATTTTTGAATGTCTGCTTGACGTCGCGGACACCGTCGACCAGCGCATCGCCGATCAGGGGAAGACCGGAGAGCAGGCTGCGGGTGTTATTCTTGATTTCGTGGTAGCCCGCGGAAGCACGCATGACCGAGAGATAATCGGCGAAGCGTCCTTGATTTGGCGAGATGGACATCTCATTTTCATTGAGGATGATAATCAGATGGCGGTCGGGACGGATGTTGTTCAGTGCTTCATGGATCATACCGCCTGTAAACGCGCCGTCACCGACGACACAGACGGTATACGCATCCGAGCCGCGTGCAGCTTCCGCTTCTGCCATGCCGAGCGCGGCGGAGAGGGAAGTGGAGGCGTGTCCTGCACCGAATGGGTCATGTTCGCTTTCTTCGCGGCGGGTAAAGCCGGAGAGACCGCCGTTCTGACGCAGGGTCGGAAAAGCAGGTGCACGTCCGGTCAGAATTTTATGGACATAGGATTGGTGTCCGACATCAAAGATCAGATGGTCGCGCGGAGAATCAAAAACGCGGTGCATTGCCACGGTCAGCTCCACAACGCCGAGGTTGGAGGCAAGATGGCCGCCGTTCTTTGTTACATGCTCAACCAGAAATGCACGGATCTCGCGCACGAGGGCAGAAAGAGCCTCTGCAGACAGTGCCTTGACATCATCCGGTCCTTTGATATTCGGTAAAAAATGCATTTTCATAATCGGTCTGCTTTCTTGTCGCGGGACAATTCGATGTGCCCCGGGTGATTTCATTGCTTTATCAAATATTATATCATAGAATTGTGAAGGATACAAGAACAAAATCAAAAAACCGGAATGTTTTTACATTCCGGTTATCATATTTCATTATGCTTCTGCGCTGTTTTCGAGGTTGCGGTACAGACGGACGAGCAGATCATGCAGCTGCTCCTTTTCCGCATCGGAAAAATCACACAGAATATCGTTTTCCAGATCCGCAACAGCCGCACAGACGTCTGCATTGACGTTTCTGCCCTTATCGGTCAGATACACGCGGGTGAGGCGCATATCGAGGTCATCGGTTTTTCTGGAAATCAGGCCGTCATGCTCCATTTTCTGGACGATCAGGCTGATGGTCGGAGCTTTGAGATGGGTTGCACGGATCAGATCCAGTTGGGAAACGCCGTCGCGGACAGTAAGGCAGGCAAGAACCCGGCGGGCACCGGATTGAAGCTTATATGCGTCTGTCTTTTTTGCTGCACGGTCGTCCAGCTGTCTTGCGGCATCGGAAATCAAAGCATATGTGGTCTTGGTTTCAATCGGAGCAGCCAGCGCTGAACTGTCCGACTTGAGATCCTTTCTCAAAATCAGTATCCCCTTTCCTTTTATGTCATATTGCAAGGTTTTCTGTGAACGTGATTATATTATACCAGAAATCCAAAAAAATGTCAAGCAACATTGCATTCTTTTCAAATAACCATCACATTCAAATCAAATGAACCGATACATTGTTAAAATTTTCAAAAAAGAGTAGACAGACAGCAAAAAATCTGCTATAATAGTATAAATCAGAATAACATTATATATGGGAAAGGACATAACTATGAAACCGATCACAAGATTGCTCGCGTTCACTCTCTGCACGATCCTGCTGTGTACCTTTATGCCGGGCTGTTCCGGTACAACAGACTATTCCGCACAGGAGGAATACAAGCACCTGTTCACAGAAACAGACGACCCGGCGGCGAGGGAACTCAAAAATGTCATCATCGGACATCTTACAGCGTATAATGTCGGCGATGCCGAGGGATATTACGCACTCTTCAACATGGAAAAAGAGGATCTGAACTTCAACATCGCACAGTTCCAGTCCATGCGTCAGAATGCGGTATTGACCTACACGCCCGAAGCCATTCAGACCGCATTTATCAATGAGGACAATGCACAGGCGCTGATTACGATGACCTGCCGCGGCACGGACAAAGCAACCGGGGAGACGCTTTACTATTACCGCACCGACATGACCTATACCATGGTTCGCGACGGTAAATGGTCAGTCACGCTGCAGACTCCGGGATCGGAAGAGGATCTGATGTACACGCTGGCGGAAACCGATACAGCCGCACAATAAATACAGAATGCATAGAACACGCAGGAGCCCTCCATCATCGGACGCTCCTGCGTGCTGTTTTATTTGGAGATATCAGATTTCTGCAAGCAGTGCTTCGAGCTCGTCCAGCGTTTCTGCAAAGACGGACAGAGCATTCTTGACGGTATCAGGCTTTGTCAGGTCTACTCCTGCGATCTTCAGCTCCTCAATCGGGTAGTCGGAGCCGCCGGTGGACAGGAACTTCAGATAACCGGATGCATCACCCGTTGTCAGAATGTGGTTGGCAATGGCAACGGCAGAGCAGAAGCCGGTTGCGTACTGGTAGACATAGAACGCATTATAGAAGTGCGGGATACGTGCCCACTCGATGTCCTGCAGCTCGTTGACAAAAGCGCCGTCGTAGTACAGCTCATTGAGCTCACGGTAGACGCGGTTCATCGTTTCTGCGGTCAGCGGGACACCCTGCTTGTACATATCATGTACCTTGCGTTCAAATTCTGCAAACAGGGTCTGACGGAAGACAGTTGTACGGAAGCCCTCAAGCAGGTGGTTGAGGATATACGCGCGCTTCTTCTTATCGGTTTCTGTCGCAAGCAGATGCTTGGAAAGCAGAACCTCATTGACGGTGGAGGCTACCTCAGCAACCATGATGCGGTAGTCGTGGTTTGCAAAGTCATTGGCTTCTGAGGAGAAGTAGGAATGCATTGCGTGTCCGAGCTCATGTGCCATTGTGTAGGCGTCGTCAAGCGTATCGGTGTAGTTGAGCAGGACATACGGGTGTACGCCATAAACGCCGCAGGAGAATGCGCCGGTCGTCTTTCCTTTGTTTTCATAAACATCCATCCAGTTATTGGTATATGCTTCGTCCAGCAGCTCTGCATAACGCTTGCCGAGCGGTGCGGTTGCCGCCTTGACAAGATCCTTTGCCTCGTCGTAGGTGACAGAGAAATCGACATCTTCGATCATCGGAACATAGAGATCGTACATATTGAGTGTTTCGAGCCCCAGAACCTTCTTACGCAGCGCAAGGTAACGCTTCATCGTCGGAAGACCGGAATGGATGGCTTCGATCAGCGAATCGTAGACGGAAATGGGAACGTTGTTTGCAAACAGCGCGCGCTCGCAGGCACTTTCGTAGCCGCGGACATTGGCGTAGTAGGTGTCCATTTTGACCGAGCCTGCGTACATTGCCGCCAGCGTATTGATATACTTTTTGAACTCACCGAAATATGCCTCAAAGGATTCACGGCGGACACGGGCATCCTTCGATTCACGGAAGACAGCAAAGTTACCGTGTGTCAGCTGGACATCCTCCCCGTCCTCGCCCTTGATCTTCGGGAAAGTCATGTCAACCGATTCAAACATATCAAATGTGTTGGAGGATGCCTGTGCCGCGTCGACGAGCATTGCCAGCATACGTTCACCCTTTGCATCCAGCGTATGTGCACGGCCGCGGGCGGTATCCTCGAGAATATGGCGGTAGCCGGACAGTGCCGGGTCTGCCATATAGCCATTCAGCGTTTCCTCGTCGATGGAGAGCACCTCCGGGTCAAAGAAGGAAACAGCGGTGGAAAAGGCGACATAAAGGTTCATCGCACGGCCGTCCATGTTCTGGTTTTCCGGGGCGCCGTTGTCACCGGACTTGCAGAGCATGGCGTAAACATAGACAAGCTCGACCGCTTCTGCCGCCGCGTACAGCGTATCAAGACCGTGTTTCAGCGATTCGACGGATGCACCGAGCGTACCCTCAAGGGCAGGTAGCTCTGCAACCAGTGCTTCTGCTTTTGCATACGCTGCTTCCCATGCGTTTTTATCTTCGTAAATATGCGACATGTTCCACTGGAAACGCGGGTCCATGTCGGCTCTTGCTTTGTATTCCATAATCCGAAATACCTCCTTGTAATATCTATCTATCATTATAACAGATTCTGCAAAAATTGTCAACACAGAAAAAAACTGTCTGTGAATATCGGAAAACCCCTTGCGTTTTTGTCCGTCTTATTGTATAATGAAACCGAAGAATTTGCATACAACAAGGAGGAGTACTGGTATGCTGCAATTATATCCCGTATTTTCCGATCATGCGCTGTTTCAGTGTGCATCCACGCTGACCCTGCGCGGTATCGCCGATCCGAATGCTAAACTGGAAGCAAACATTCTCTCCGACGGTGTCTCTGCTGCAAAGGGGAATGCCATTGCGACAGCGGACGGTACCTTTTCACTGACGCTCGACACGCCTGCCGGCTCATTTGATGTGTACGAGATCACCGTCACCGCCGGCGCGGAATCCGTCACCCTCTCCGATATTCAGTTCGGTGAGCTGTGGATGGCATCCGGTCAGTCCAATATGGAAATGGGCAACGGGCATCAGCCGGAATTCAAAAAAATGGAGCAGGATATCATCGGTACCGGTATCCGCGTTTATTCCATGAGCTATCAAAAGGATGGTGCCGATCCCAATACCTTTTCCATCACGCCCGAGGATGATACGCCCGGCAAATGGCTTGTCGCTGACGGATGTGACAACTGGGCTGGTGTTTCCGCGTGCGCAACCGCATTTGTACTCGACCTCGCCCGGAAATTCAAGGAACTTGGCAAGACCGTTCCCGTCGGTTTTCTGAACGTTTCGTGGGGCGGTACACCGATCAACGGCTGGATCCCGCTCGATGTACTTGATGCCGACGAGATCAGCCATGCGTTTATGGAAAAGCAGGGAAGATATCCGCTGGAGGAAAAGTGGAATACCTATGAAGGCGGCAACTTCCAGCAGCCCGCGGCAATGTACAACCGCAAGATCGCACCCGTTCGCGGACTCAAGGTACGCGGCGTCATCTGGTATCAGGGCGAAAACGAGGTCGGCGTGGAATGGTCGCACCGCATTTACGCAAATGCGCTCCGCGTTTATCACCGTTATTACACCGAGCTGTTTGCCGCTGATCCCGCATCATTCCCGATGATCTCCTCGCTGATCTATCCGTGGGTCTATGGCAATGCCGGCGAATGTATGCGTGCCTATGTCAATGAAGCGTTTGTTGAAACCGCAAAGGAATCTCCCGAAAAGTTCATCATCTGTCC
Organism: Clostridia bacterium; assembly: GCA_017455975.1. Taxonomy (GTDB): domain Bacteria; phylum Bacillota; class Clostridia; order Oscillospirales; family CAG-272; genus RGIG3925. The sequence goes on from JAFTLK010000210.1 coordinate 5,737, forward strand.
GGTCGACGATCTGCCGCCGGTCTGGGCTGCCAATCTCGACAACCACCCGATTCATCCGGCGCACAAATACCGCCTCGGCGCGCGTATGGCAAAGCTCGCGCTTGCCAATGTCTACGGTCAGAGCGGACAGCGCGCACCCGCTACGCTGGATTCCTATGAAATTGACGGAAACCGCCTGATTCTGAAATTTGCTGATGTCGGATGCGGACTGTATATCAAGGACGGACACATCGACGGACTTTACATTGCCGGAGAAAATCGGCACTATCTGCCCGCAGAATGTGAGATTCTCTCCGCTGACTCAATGGCAGTATGGCATCCGTATCTGGAAAATCCCGTTCACGCGGCGTATGACATTTCCTCGTTTACCTGCGGTGCAAACCTTTGGGCAGGGGAATATCCGGTCGCTCCCTTTGCAACCGATATCAAAAACAAGGAGCTGCTGCATCTGGAAGCGCTCCCGTTCCTCAATCCCGATCTCGTCAGTGTCTGGGAGACGCGCATGAATCCGACGCAGGTCCCGCTGGAGGTCTACTATTTCCCGATCTGGAAGGCTCTGCCGGAATCCGAGGTCTGTCAGGATAATGCGTTTGTCGAGATTACCGAGGGTTATGCGCACTCCATCCGCATTTCCGGCAATCGCAATCCGATCGGTGCATACGTCAGCGCAACCGAGTATCATCTTCTGAACCTGCAGAAGTATTCTGCGATGGAGCTTGACCTCTATCACAGAGGCAAGGTCACCGGCTATCTTGAATTTGTCTATGCGATGGAGAACGGCGTGCAGACCACCGTACAGCGACCGATCGCCGAAACCGAGGGTGCACCGTACACCTTCAAGCGGTATACAGCAGATCTGACAAATCTTCCGGAGGGCAGAATTGCACAACTGCGCTTTGTCTTTGAGGTTGAGGACAACCAGCCGCTGTACTACGTCAACATTGCAAAGATCGTTCTGAAACCGTAAAAATCCGAAAGGAGTACACATGAAACTTACAGAAAACAGAAGTGCACTGGTATCCATTTATCTGTCGGCGGCGCAGCTTTCCGACAAGAACAGCACTGCACTCTATGCGGCAAAGGAGCTTCGTTACTACCTTGACCGCATGACAAGCGCATCCATTCAGATTGAGGAAGCCACAGAACCGAAGCCCGGTATTTACATCGGCGACATCGCAGGCATTGACGTCTCCGATCTTGGCGAGGACGGATTCCGCATCGTCACGGACGGTGACCGTCTGTGCATCGCAGGCGGCAACCGCGGTGTTATCTACGGCGTTTATGAATTCCTCGAATCGCTCGGATGCCGCTTCTTTACGCACAACTGCGAAAAGATTCCGACAATTCCCGATCTTTGCATCGGCGAATACGATGTGAAACAGGTACCGCGCATCGAATACCGCGAGCACAACTATGCCGATGCGGTACAGAATCCCCGTTTTGCGGTACGCTGCCGCTTCAACGGTGCTCATCACAGAATCCCTGCGCGAATGGGCGGTTATATGCCGTATGCATGGTATGTCCACACATTTGAGACGATGGTTCCGCCGTCCGTTTACGGTGAAACCCATCCCGAATATTATTCTCTGATCGACGGCAAGCGTGTTGTCCGTGACGGCGGCAGAACACAGCTGTGTCTGACCAACCCCGAGGTTTATGAGGTTTGTGTCGAGGCGGTCAGAAAAGCCTTGAAGGAACGTCCCGATGCGCGCATCATCTCCATTTCCCAGAATGACTGGCACGGCAACTGTCAGTGTGAAAACTGTCTTGCCGTCGACCGCGAGGAAGGCTCTCCCGCAGGTACGCTTCTTCGCTTTGTCAACCGGATTGCAGAGACACTGGAAGACGAGTTCCCGGATGTGATTTTTGACACGCTCGCTTACAATTATTCCCGTCCCGCATCCAAAATCACCCATAACCGCCGGAACGTCTGCGTCCGTCTGTGCTCCATCGAAGCGTGCTTTGCGCATCCGTTTGAAACGTGCGATGACGAATCCCGCAATGTCACCCGTCCGGACGGCTCCAAGGCGAACTTCATCACCGACCTGCGCGACTGGGGCAAGGTCTGCGACCGTATGTACATCTGGGACTACACGACCTGCTTTGCGCACTATCCGACACCGCATCCGAACTGGCGTGTGCTTCAGCCGAATGTACAGGCAATGGTCAACAACAATGTCCGCGGTATTTTCGAGCAGGCGAACGGTGCATCGCGCGGCGGCGTTGACTTCAACGAGCTGCGTCTGTATCTGATCTCCAAGCTCCTTTGGGATCCGTGGTGTGATATTGAAAAGCATCGACGCGAGTTTATGGAATACTTCTACGGGGATGCCGCACCGTATCTTATGCAATACCTCGACATGGTCTGCGATGTTGCGGACAAGGAAAACATCCACGTCGGCTTCAACGACGCACCCGTTCACGGCTTCCTGCGCGAGGAACTGCTTGACAAGTACGACGCGCTGTTCGATCAGGCGGCAGAAGCGGTCAAGGGCGATCCGCTGCGTCTGTGGCGCGTGGAAAAGAACCGTCTGTCGATCCGCTATGTCCGCATCAAGCGTGCATCGATGCTGCGCGGTGAGTACGATCCCGAGGTCATCAACCAGTTCTTCTCCGACTGGCGTGCATACAACCTGTCGCGTCTTGACGAGTGGGCGAACATCGAAACGTCGCACAGAGCCTTTATTGAGGGCAAGTGGCGCGGTGTTGAGTATTTTGAACACTGGACAGGCGAGGAACAGGAGCTGTTCTGATCTCCAAATTGCATAAAGCAAGGGCAGTGGTCTGAAATGAGATCACTGCCCGGATTTTTATTCGATTGTGATTTCGATGTCGCCGGAAGTCGTGGTGACAATACATTGTGCCTCATGGGGTTCATCGGCAGGAATTTTGATATCGCCGCTTGTTGTCTTCGCGGTAAATCGTTTGCCGGACGACAACGAGCCTTCGATATCACCGGAGACCGATTCCAATACAACGGCAATAATTGCTTCTGCATCTGAAAATCCAATATCACCCGATGTCGTTTCCAATGTAAGTGTACCGGCAGATACTGTTTCTGCGGATATTTCGCCGCTTGTGGTCATTGCGTGAAGCGTCTCGTTGGAATGTGTTGTACTGATTGCAATTTCTCCGGAAACCGTTTTCAGAATCATTTCATCAGATAAGGTGGACATTAAAAAGATTTGTCCGCTTGTCGATGTCATCGACAGGGAATTGCAGAACAGGTCTTTGGCAACCAGCTGACCGGAGACGGATTTCATTCTGACATCTTTGATCTGCGCTTCTGACAAAAGCCAGATCCGTCCGGAGCTTGTTGTGACCTCCAATGTATCAAAATGAAGATCGTCCAAAAACAAAACAATCTGATCCGTCTGTATGTTAAAATCATAACCGATCCTGTCATACCATTTGCGCAGATCACAGCGCGTAATATACAAATCACGATCACGATAGCCGCATTCTGTAAAAATATCATTTCCGGCGTTATACGACAATACACACGGCGATGTGATCTCCATATCCTGAAACTCAGGAAATGCAGAGCGTGTCTGGGGTGTCATGATGAGAACATTGCACCCGTCTGCATCAATGATGATTTTGTCATACGGACGGTCAAGCGGTGTCAGCTCTGCTTCATAGTTTACGGTGTTAAAGCCGCTTACATGAAATCCGACAGAAAAGAATGCCGCGGCAATCAGAATCATGCCGAGTGCCAACAAAATCAATGCTGTAAATATCCATGGTTTTCTTGATTTTACCATAACAGTTCTCCTTTCCAATCATCGGAGCAATCCGATGATCCAAGAATATAACGCTTTTACGCAAGTGACGAAAAAGGAAGCAAACGGAAGCAAGAGTAATGTACCGAGAATGGCAAGACCAGCACAGACAAGCCCGCCGCCAAGTGTCAGCAAAAACGGTGCAATACTGCTTGTAACCAATAACACAAATGCCGCCGGAATCCCGACAACACCGACAACCGCGAGCGCAACCACAATGGCAAACAGCGAAATCACCAGCGCACCGCCGATGACGACAAGCGAGAAAATCACCGCGAACAGGACAATCAGCAGGGTAAGCACAACCGTCCCCCAGACAGGTGAGGTCAGAATGAGCAGAACGACTGCCCATGTCGGCAGGGAAATGTTCTTCCACCGTTTGGCTTTTGCAGGTTCGCTTGCAGGTACTGCTGTGTTCGTTTCGGGCTGTGCGTTATGGAATGACGGTTGCGGCTGTATGATCGGTACGGGATTCGGTTCTGCACGGAAGGTATGAATCTGCTCAAGGATTTCGTCCCAGCTGCCGAGCCGCGCGACGGCTTCTTCTTCGGAGCAGCCCTCGTCCATCGCTTCATCGATCATTTCGGTATAGTAGTCGAGCAGGGCGGTAAGCTCCTCAGGCGGAACAGATGCGGCGTTGAGCCTGACCGCGGCTAAAAACTGTTGTTTATTCATCATCGGTCGCCTCCTGTGTTACAAAGTGATAGATCGCCATGATTTCCTTCCATTCCTCGGCAAATGCGTCAAGCCGTGCGCGTCCGGCATCGGTGATGTGATAGTATTTGCGCAATCGGCCGTTGTGCTCCACGGAATAGACGGTGAGACAGTCCGCCGCCTCCAGCCGACGCAGAATCGGGTATAAGGTCGACTCGGAAATTGCGACAAAGCGGCTGATTTCACGGACGATGGCATAGCCGTAGGAATCCTTGTTTTTGATCGCGGCAAGTACGCAGATATCAAGCAGACCGCGTTTGAGCTGAATGTCCATCGCTATTATCCTACCTTTCCTTTCTTGGGAAATTGGGGGTGGTTTTGCACGCGATGCCCCCTTTCATGTAATATTATACAACACATAGTATTGTTTGTCAAGTAGTATTTGAAAAAAATACGCCCTCTCCGGTCAATTGACCGGGAGAGGACGTATGCATATCTGTTTTATACGGGTAAATCCAACAAAAATCCTGCCGCAATGCCGACCACAGCGGAAATGCAGATGATGATGATCGGGTGGAGCTTGATCTTGAACGTCAGAAATGCCATAACGGCAAACAGTGCAAGGGAGATATAGAACGGTGCTCCCGTGAAAACCGCTGCAGTAAAGCCGTTCGGGAAGAAGACAGTCACACCGATTTTGTAAACTGCCGCGCCGATCAGACCGATGGCGGCAGGCTTCAGACCGGACATGGCACCCTTGACCGCAGTGGAAGATTTGAAGGCTTCATAACACTTGGCGACGATCAGAATGACAATGAACGACGGCAGGACAACGCCGAGGGTTGCACAAACGGCACCGATGATGCCGGCAAACACGGAGCCGAACTCCTTCATGCCCATCTGATTGCCGACATAGGTAGCAATGTTGATGGCAAAGGGACCGGGGGTCGATTCGCTGACGGCGATGAAGTTGACAATCTGCTCGGAGGGCAGCCAGCCCTTGCGCTCGACCTCTGCCTGAATCAGCGGAAGCATCGCATAGCCGCCGCCGAACGTAAACGCGCCGATCAGAAAGAAGGTGTAGAATAACTCGAAAAAGATCATTTCTTATCCAGCCTCCTTTTGTTGACGAGCGTTGTGACAAGACCAAAGAGGGCAGAGCAGACAATGACGACCATTACATTGATGCCGGTAAACGCCGAGCAGATGAACGCAAAGACCCAGACAATGTAGGAAACAATCCCTTTGGGGCATTTCTTATACATCGTCCAGAACGCCTTGACGATCAGCGCAAGAACACCGGCACGGATGCCGAAGAACGCATACTGCACGGCTTTCAATTCCTGGAACTGTGTCAGTACAAATGAGATCAGCGTGATGATGACAAACGACGGCAGAACAACGCCGAGGGTCGCCGCCATCGAACCGAGGACACCTGCGGTACGGTAGCCGACAAAGGTTGCCGAGTTGATGGCGATCGGTCCGGGCGTGGATTCGGCAATGGCGATGATTTCCAGAATATCGTCATCGGTGATCCATTTCTTGACCTCGACGGTTTCCTTCTGGATCAGCGGAATCATTGCATAACCGCCGCCGAACGTGAAGCCGCCGATCTTCATGAAGGTCAGAAACAGCTGCCAGATGCGGGATGCGCGTGTATCTTTGGAACTCATTGGGATGTGATTTCTCCTCTCAAAGATATTACTTGACTTCCTCGAACCAGAACTCACCCGCAGTACCGATCCATTCAAGCTGATGGAAGAAGTTCAAGCCCACATTCATCAGACGTGCACCGGATGCGGTAAGGTTCAGCGCGTCACAGCGGTAGATCTTGTCGGGATCAAGGCCCTGCATACGGATCCAGAGGCTCTGGTTGAATGTGCGCTGGAAAGTAACAACCGTCAGAAGCGCCTTGGACTTGTCGCGGGAGACATAGCTCCAGATTGCACGGTTCTGTCCGCCGTCATACGGGGAAACAAGGCGGTAAAGATCGCCGTAGTGAATGGTATCGTAGTACTTGTGGTAATTGGCTACCTGCTGCTTGACAAGCACCTTTTCCTCGTCCGTGAAGGTTCTGGGGTCCATTTCATAGCCGAAGGTACCTGCCATGGCAACACAGCCGCGGATGTTGTAGTTACAGATGGCATCCTTGTGCGAAACGTGTGCGCCCATGGACGATGCCGGATAGCACAGGGAAGTACCGTACTGGATGCGGCAGCGGTCGATCGGATATGTATTGTCGGATGTCCAGATCTGCGGAGAGTATGCCAGCCAGCCGGCATCGAAGCGTCCGCCGCCGCCGGAGCAGGATTCGAGCAGCAGATCGGGATACTTCTTTGTAAACTTTTCAAGGAATTCATACAGACCGAGCATGTAGCGGTGGAAGAATTCAAGACCGTGTTCCGCATCGAGAAGCGCAGAGCCGGCTTCCGTAATGTTGCGGTTGAAGTCCCACTTGACATAGTCGATGTCGTAATTATCAAGAACGGAGGACATCTGCTCAAAAATATTGTCGCGGACATCCTTGCGCGAGAAGTCGATGACATACTGCTGTCTGCCTTCCGTTGCGGGTCTGCCGGGAACGTGGATATGCCAGTCGGGATGTGCGCGGAACAGATCGGAA
>JAFTLK010000211.1 GCA_017455975.1 Clostridia bacterium
ATCCCTGCAGTCGATCATCTCCGACCACCTGCGCCGTTACGGTTCTTTGTGGAACTTTGCCGATAAGGTTGCCATCCATGTCAACGATACGCACCCGGCACTCGTCATTCCGGAGCTGATGCGTCAGCTGATGGATATCCACAGCTACAACTGGGAACAGGCATGGGATGTTGTCACCCGTACCGTTTCCTATACCAACCATACCGTCATGCCCGAAGCACTCGAAACATGGAAAGAGGACCTGTTTGCGCTCAAGCTGCCGCGTATCCACACCATCGTCCGTGAAATCAACCGCCGTCTGTGCGAAGACCTGTGGAAGTGCTATCCCGGTGACTGGGACCGCATCTCCCGCATGGCAGTCATCGGCTACGGCTCTGTCCGCATGGCAAATCTGTGCGTCGCAGGCTCTCACACGGTCAACGGTGTATCGAAGCTCCACTCCGACATTCTGACAAAGACCGTCTTCCACGACTACTACAAGTACACCCCCGGCAAGTTCACCAATGTCACCAACGGTATCGCACACCGCAGATGGCTGTGCTATTCCAACCCCGGTCTGACAAATATGCTTGACGGTCTGATCGGTACCGATTACAAGAAGCAGCCCGAAACGCTGTCCCGCCTGCTCGAATACAAGGATGACAAAAAGGTCCTTGATCAGATTCTTGCGATCAAGCGTGAGAACAAGGTTCGCTTCTCCAATTATTTTGCACAGAAGACCGGCATCGCACTCGATCCCGACTCCATTTTCGACGTGCAGGTCAAGCGTCTGCATGAATACAAGCGTCAGCTGCTCAACGCACTGCGCATTGTCAGCCTCTACAACGAGCTGCGCGACAATCCCAACCTCGACATCACGCCCCAGACCTTCATCTTCGGTGCAAAGGCTGCGCCCGGCTACGACATGGCAAAGCGCATCATCAAGATGATCTGTGACCTTCAGGCGGAAATCGAGCGCGATCCGCGTATCCGCGAAAAGCTCCGTGTTGTCTTTATGGAGGACTATAATGTCTCCATGGCAGAGGTGCTGATTCCTTCCGCCGACATTTCCGAGCAGATTTCCCTTGCAGGTAAGGAAGCATCCGGTACCGGCTGCATGAAGCTGATGATCAACGGTGCTGTTACCATCGGTACACTGGACGGTGCGAATGTTGAAATCCACGAGGCTGTGGGTGATGACAACATGTACCTGTTCGGTCTGACCACGCCCGAGGTTGAGGATCTGTGGCGTCACGGCTACAATGCGGCAACCTACTACGTTTCAAACGACAAGTTCAAGAGAACGGTCGATACGTTCACCTACGGCTTCAACGGCAACTCCTACCGTGATTTTGTCGATTACCTCGTCATCGGACGCGGCATCGCTGACCCATATATGTGTCTTGCTGACTTTGAGTCCTACTGCCGTGCGCATGACCGCATGACCGTCGATTACAACAACCGCGATAAGTGGGCAAAGATGTCGCTGGTCAACACCGCATCTGCCGGAATTTTTGCCGCAGACCGTGCGATTGGCGAATATGCACGCAACATCTGGCACATGACACCCATTACTGCCCCCAAGGCAAAGACCAAGAAGAAATAATTGCAAACCAGCATGAAACAATCAAACACGCATGGAAAAACCGGAGCGCATCCGGTTTTTCCTATAGAACAACTGAAACCGTACCCGATGACCGTCACAGCGGCGGACGGGACGGTTCTGCCGTATACAATCAGCCGTTTCTCGGATTCGCTGACCTTTTCCGTGCCTCTGCAGACGGAGCTGGAAGCTGTGAGCGGAAGGATGCGTCTGTTCCGTGATGACGACGGTGTCGTGCTGTGGCCGGAGATGACCGTCGGGGAAGACGGTGTCTGGTCGGTCACGGTCGATGGAACTACGGTCTGTGCAGAGGGCGAGCAGAGCGGACTTTTCTATTTCCGCTTTGAATTTGACACCCGGTACGGACATCTGATCTATGCAAAAAAAGAAAATGACTTCGGCGCGGTCTATAAATGGCAGGACGAAAATGTCCATGCCTTTCAGTGGACGTTGACGGAGGACGGCTTCTGTACACCGAAATCTCTTTGCGGCGGGATTATGTACCATATTTTCGTCGATCGTTTTGCAAAGAGTGAAGCACATCCCGATATGCCGCGGCGCGGCGATGCCGTCTACAATGACGATTGGTATCACGGGATTCCCCAGCATGCACACCGTCCCGGCGGACAGGTGGAAAACAACGAATTTTTCGGCGGGAACCTGTGGGGTGTTGCCGAAAAGCTGCCGTATCTGCAGTCGCTCGGTGTGACGGTCATCTATCTTTCGCCGATTTTCCGTGCTTATACCAACCACAAGTACGATACAGGAGATTACGAAACGGTCGATCCGTCCTTCGGCGGAGATCCGGCATTTGCGTATCTGCTGCAGGAAGCGAAGAAGGTCGGAATCCGCGTCATCTGCGACGGTGTGTTCAATCACACAGGGGATGACAGCCGTTACTTCAACCGTTACGGAAAATACGATTCCGTCGGCGCGTATCAGTCTAAAGAATCTCCGTATTTTTCGTGGTACCGGTTCAAAAACTATCCGGACGAATACGACAGCTGGTGGGGCGTCAAGGTACTGCCCGCGCTTTATTCCGGCAATCCCGATTTCAGAGAATACATCTGCGGCGAGAACGGGATTCTGCACAAGTGGATGTCGCTCGGCGTATCCGGCTGGCGGCTGGATGTTGCCGATGAGCTTGACAACCGATTCCTCGATGATCTGCGTATCCGCGTCAAGGCGGAGAATCCCGAGGCTGTGATCTGGGGTGAGGTCTGGGAGGATGCATCCAACAAGATCGCCTACGACCGCCGGAGACGCTATTTCCGGGGCGGACAGCTCGACTCCGTCATGAACTATCCGTTCCGTGTCGGTATTCTGGCGTTTGTCCGTGACGCGGATGCCGGCGCGCTTGCGCGTGCAGTGCGGATGGTGCTTGCGCACTATCCCGCGGGCTGTACACATCTTCTGATGAACCTGCTCGGTACACACGACACGGAACGCATCATCAGCGCACTGGCGGCAAAGCCGATGGGTGACCTTGACAACGATGCGCTGGCGCTGATTTCGATGACCGATGAGGAAAAGGCGCGCGGACGTGTGCTGGTACAGCTTGCGTCGGTTCTGCAGTTCACCCTGCCCGGCATTCCGTGCATTTACTACGGAGACGAGGCCGGCATGGAGGGCTACCGCGATCCGTTCAACCGCCGTCCCTATCCGTGGGGCTGTGAGGATCGGGAGCTGCTTGCGCATTACCGCAGATTGGCGGACATCCGCCGTTTGTGTCCCGTCTTCGCTGACGGGGATACGGTTATCCTGCATGCCGGGGACGGTGTGTTTGACTTTGAACGCAGAGGCGGGGGAGAGGTCATCCGCATCTGTGTCAACCGTTCTGACGCAGCTTATACGGTTACGGGCACCTATACCGATCTTCTGTCGGGGCGCACCTGTGACGGGCAGGTCTGTGCAGCACCCGACACGGCCATGATCCTGCGGGCACGCAGTATCTGAACAAAAAACGCAATCACAGGGGGCTGACCGGGCACATGCCTGTTCCGGCAATCCCTCTGTTTTTTTATGAAAAACTGCGTTTTGGGGCTTGACCCTCATGTGCACTTTAAGGGTATACTATGCATACCGGAACGGAGCGGTTCCGGAATACGATTGACAAGAGAGGATGACATGACATGCAGATCGGCGCATTTGCGGCACTGTGTCAGACAAAGCTGTCTGTTTTGCGTTATTATGACCGGGAGGGTGTTCTTGTCCCGGCTTATGTCGACCCTGTAACGGGGTATCGGCATTATGATGCGGCGCAGGCGGCGGTGTTCCGCCGTATCACTGCACTTCGCCGTGCGGGATTTTCGATTGCCGCAATCCGTCAGATGCTGGCGGTGAACAACAGCGATGCGGCAGTGCTTGCGCTGTTTGCACGGCGCGAAGACGAGCTGCGGGAAATGCTCTCCGATCTTGAGGAGGCAAAAGCCATGATGCAGAATCAGAACAGCGAATACCGTTTTCCGTTGACGCTGACGGGGGAGGGTGAGAACATGACCGCCCGGACGGCGCCGATCTCGGCCGATGACATCCCGGCGGCACGCGATGCAATGGACAATGCCCTGCGCGGTATGCGGTATCAGCGCATTTCCGGATGCCGGGTGCAGCGCACGGAAAACCGCGGGGAGGTGCGGCTTACCTGCCGTGTGACGGTGCTGGACGCACAGCCGCACAGCGTGTGGGAGGACACCGATCTGCCGTTTACCGACGATCCGTCGGTGATCGGTCGGTGGGACGTGGTCGGTGAATACGTGCATCGCGATGACATTCCCGAATCGGTCTTTTCCGGCACGGAAACGGCAGAGGAGGGCTTGGAGGTCTTTTCCTCGCTCTATTTCCTGCCGGGCGGGGAGCAGTATTGGTGCTGGGGCTGGACACGCGGCAAGCTGTTATGCCGGTTCGGTGATTCGGCATATGTCTGTGATTATTCAACCGAGCGCATCGGGGAAGCACGGTATATGTTTGTCGATTGGAAGTCCTACGAATATCGGTGCGGAGGGAAACCGGTCGTTTTGCTTCTGCGTCAGCACGACAACGCTGTCTATACAAAGGAATCCCTTGCAAGACACGATAACATCGACCTTGCGTTTACCGATGATCCGTGGATGCACGGTACATGGCGTGCGGTCGGACTTGTGACCGCGCCTGCAGTCTTTGATCCTGCAGCAAAGGAAAGAGAGGGGCTGTTCTTTTCCGAGGTAACATTTTCGCCGGGCGGGGCTGTGACTTCCCGATACGGAGCACAGACAATTGCCGGGGCGGATATGCAGGTCTGGACAAAAGGGTACATCCTGCGCAAATGGAACAGCACCGCATGTGCCTGTGACATCCGCGTCATCGACGGGGTGGAGTATCTGTTCATTGCCTGGAAAAGCGGCGATTACATCTGGGGCGGCAGAGAGCATTTATACTATGTCTTCCGCCGTGCATCATCATAATCATCCCTTGCGGATTGCGGCACTTATGCGGCAATCCGCACTTTTTTCTTGAAAAATCATTTGGATTCCCATTGACAATCACAGAAAAACATGCTATACTGGGAAAAATACCTCAGAGGAGGACTTTTCCATGGTACAGACTTATCCAGGCACCCATGCCGTCACATACGAAAACATTGATCTGACCGGTGGCTTCTGGTATGAAAAGCAGAAGCTCGTCCGCGAGGTTTCAATGTGGAATGTCTATAAGCGCTTTGCCGAAACCGGACGGTTTGAAGCGTTCCGATACAACTGGCGCGAGGGCATGCCGAACCGCCCGCATATTTTCTGGGATTCCGATGTCGCAAAATGGATGGAAGCGGCGGCATATTACTGCAAAAAGCAGCGCGACGCAGAGCTGGAGATCATCGTCGATGATATGGTTGAGGAAATTGCGAAGAACCGCTCCGAGGACGGCTATTTCAATTCTTATTTCGGTCATCTGGAGCCCGAGAACCGCTTTACCCGCCGCAATGACCATGAGCTGTACTGCGCAGGTCATCTGCTGGAGGCGGCGATTGCCTACCGCGATGCAACGGGAAAGGGCAAATTCCTTTCGCTGATGATCGACTATATCGATCTGATTTACCGGGTCTTTTATGTTGAAAAATCTGCGGTATTCACCTCACCCGGACATGAGGAAATCGAGCTTGCGCTGGTCAAGCTGTACCGCGTGACAAACGAGCGCAAATACCTCGATCTGGCACTGTATTTTGTCGAGCAGCGCGGATGTGTCAATTATGACGGTGTTCCCGGTGCAATCGGCGGCTCCACTGTGCAGGATCATCTGCCGATCCGCGAGCAGAAGACCGCCGAGGGACATGCCGTCCGTGCGTGCTATCTCTATTCCGCTGTCGCGGATCTGGCGCTGGAAACCGGAGATGAAACGCTGCTTGCAGCCGCGAAGACGCTGTTTGACAACATTGTACGCCGCAGAATGTATGTCACCGGTGCCATCGGTCAGACGTGCGTCGGCGAGACCTTCATGGGCGACTTTGATCTGCCCAATCAGTCGGCGTATGCCGAAACATGTGCCAACCTGTCGCTGGCGCTGTTTGCGCGCCGGATGTCTGTGCTTGACCCCGATGCGGTCTATGCCGATACGGCGGAACGCGTGCTGTTCAATTCGTTTATTTCCGGCATGTCGCTGGACGGACGTGCTTTCTTCTATTCCAATATGCAGGAAAACGACCGGACGGTCAAGACGCGCAAATACAACAGCCGCCATACGCTGTTTACCCCCGATGATACGCGCGTTGAGGTGTTCGGCTGCTCCTGCTGTCCGCCCAATGTCGTGCGCACCGTCGCATCAATTGCCGATTTCCAGTATACCGCGGATGCTGAAACGGTCTGGATGCATCAGTATTTTGCATCGGAGGCACACATCGGCGATAAAACGCTCACCGTGGAAACGGCATATCCGTATGACGGCGGCGTGAAGATCACATATCTCGGCGGTACGGGTCGGCTGGCACTGCGCATCCCCGGCTGGTGCCGCGAATATACGCTTTCCATCGGCGGCAAGATTGTGACGCCGGAAGTAAAAAAAGGCTATGCCTATCTGACGGTCAGCGGCGGCGATGAGATCATGCTCCGTATGGAGATGCCCGTCCGCTTTGTCGAGGCACATCCGCTCGTCTGGGACGATGCCGGACGGGTGGCGGTGACGCGCGGTCCTCTGGTATACTGCATGGAGAGCTGCGACAATGCCTATCCGCTGCGCGATATCCGTCTGTCCGAATCCGCTGATTGGCGCATGGTTATGGACGAAGACCTCGGTGTGCCGGTGTTCGATACCGATGGCTGTGTCCGCCATTGGAACGACGATGTTCTGTACGGCGACTGTGCCGCGCTGGAAATCTGCCGTGTGCGTCTGATCCCGTATTTTGCATTTGCCAACCGCGGATCTGCGGATATGATTATCTGGACACTGAAGCTGTAACCGGGTAACGGAAACGATTCCGGAATATTATATACCGAAAAGGAGAACACGAATGATGAACGCAAAACATACAGCGGCTTTTCTTGCATCCCTTCTGCTGATATCCTCGCTTGCAGCATGCTCTGACGGCACGGATACTGCGGACACAACGCCTACGACCGATGCACAAACGCAGACGGAAGCGGCAACAGAACCGGAAAAACTGCTCTATTCCCAACAGCTGACACCGGTTGATTACAAGGGTGCTGAATTCAAAATCCAGACCTCCAACAACGTCAACGGCATGGACTACAACATTCTGCACAACTACGCAGATTCAGAAACCGGTGAGGTCATCAACGATGCGCTGTTCCGCCGTGACCGGTTTATGGAGGAGACCTTCAATATCAAAATGAAGTATACCTGTGACGAGACTTCCTCCGCGCCCCAGATGGCGACACAGCTGACCAAAAATGTCATGGCAGGAGATGACGCATATCATCTGATTATCCAGGACCATGCGACAGTCACCAAGGCAATGGCACAGCAGGGTGCAATTTATCCGCTCAACTACATTGACTCCATCAATCTGGATGCCGAATACTGGATGCCGGAGCTGAACCAACCAAGCTACATCGGCAACAGCCTCTATTATCCTTCCTGCATGATCTCCCCGCGCTATTTCGGCTCGCTGTACATCATGATGTTCAACCGCGATATCGCACGGGATCTGGATCTGGAGGATCCGTATACGCTTGTCAATGAAGGCAAGTGGACGTTTGATAAGATGATCGAGCTTGGACGGCTTGCCATCAAGGATATGGACGGTGACTCCAAGATCACCGGCGACGGTGTCGACCGTGTCGGTGTTGCGTTTGAGTCGCACGAGGGCTTTATTTTAGCAGCCGGCTTCCATTTCGTTGAAAATAAGAACGATACACTGGTCAGCGGTCTTGAAAATCCGCAGCTGATTGAGTTTATCCAACACTTTACCGATGTGTTCACGGAAACCGGTATGTACAACAGCGGCAATCCGAACTGTGACGGCGCGGCTGTGACCAACAACGGTGTAGCACTGTTTGACAATCCGTGTACCTTCTCGCTTGAGGAATACCGCGATCTGCCGTATGACTACGGTCTGCTGCCGATGCCCAAGCTGGACGAGGCGCAGGAGGACTATATCGGCTTTGCACAGCCGTGGATCAATGCCGCACCTGCGATTCCTGTGACGGTACAGGGCGAGACGCTCGAAATGGTCGGTACGCTGACCGATGCGATGGTTGCCTACGGTTATGACTATGTCAAGCCTGCCGTTTACGACAATGTCATCCGTCTGAAGGGTACACGCGATGAGCAGTCTGCGCTGATCGTTGACAAGATATTTGCCAATGTCGCGGTAGAGCTGTCCTGTACGCTGTGGCTGAACTCTTATAACAGCATCAATCAGGTCTTCACGACCAACCTTGGCAAAGCCGAGATCACCTCCGTCTACGCAAAGCAGCAGAAGGCGATCGAAGCGGAGCTTTCCAAAATCATGGCAACCTATGCCGAATGGGAACAGCAGCTCGGTATCAACTGATCTGCCGTCGAAAAACAAAATATGCTGCGGGACGCTGTATGCACTTGTATACGGCGTTCCGGTTTTTATACCATAGAAAATCCTGTGCTTTTTGTGAAAAAGATCCAAACATCTTGACGGTACGGCGAAAAGTTGATATAATAATGGTACTATCATTTATTATATAGCAAGGACGGTTATTATCATGCTGTATGACGCTTCTGTACATAGAACCCCCTTTCGTCTGATCGCGTTTGATCTGGACGGAACGCTGACCCAGCACAAAAGTCCGCTCGAGGAGGATGCACGCCGTACGCTTGATGCGCTGGCGGAGCGATATAAGCTGCTGATGGTCGGTGCCGGCCGCTGTGAGCGGATCTTTTTGCAGATGGGCGGCTATCCGATCGACATTATCGGCAACTACGGTATGGAATTTGCCCGATACAATCCGGACACTGCGGCACTTGACACGGTTTTCTCGCACGTTCTGCCGTGCGACCGTGAGACGATGGAAACCCGCATCACATCTCTCAGAGAGCAGTTCGGCTTTACCGAATTTACCGGCGACAACGTCGAGTTCCACGCCTCGGGATGCGTGACGTTCCCGATTCTCGGAACGAAGGCACAGCTTTCCGACAAGCTCGCCTTTGACCCCGACCGTTCCCGCCGCAGACCGCTTCTTCCGATCGTACAGGCGGCAAATCCCGAGTACAACGTCTTTGTAGGCGGAACCTCCTCGTTTGATATGACGCCTGCGGAATATGATAAGTATCAGGCACTCGACCGTTACTGTGCCGAATACGGATACCGGCACGAGGAAGTGCTGTTCGTCGGCGATGACTTCGGTGCGGGCGGCAACGATGAAGCGGTGTATCGCTCCGATATCGCGTTTCTGCCGATCACCGATTACCGCACGTTCCCCGAACTGATGAAGCAATTTTTAGGATAAGAAATCAAAACCAGAAACAACAGAAAGGAACCCACGCTCATGAAACACAATACTCTGACCGGCATACTTGCTCTGCTGCTCATCTCCGCTGCCATTTCTTCAATCAGCTGCGGCGATGCATCCGTTGATCCCGGTCCCGTGACCGATGCCGGTACCGATGCTGCGGAAACAACCGCTGCGGTAACCGAAAACATTTACGCGCACAACCTTGGAGACTATGACTTCGGAGGGGAGACCTTTACCATTTATGCGCGCCAGCTGATGCATCTCAACAGTGCCATGCATGCGGAAGCGGCAGATGGTACAACACTCAACGATGCCATCTATGAGCGAAACGTCCGTCTGATGGAACTGTATAACTTTAAGTATGAAGAGGTATTTGAAGAAAACAATACGGAACAGGCGCGTCTGTCTGTCATGGCAGGTGACGATACGTATGATATCATCAATACCCGCTGTGTTTATGCGTTCAATTATGCAATGGAAGGGCTGCTCCGTCCCATTGCCGATCTGCCAGAAATTGATCTTTCTAAACCCTATTGGGATAAGGAACTGACCGATGCCATGTCCATCGGTAATGTTCCGTTTTTTGCAGTCGGTGCATTCAATACCTCCGGCTATGAATATACACATCTGCTTGCTTTCAACAAGGAGCTTGCCGCGAGCAATGACTTTGATGTTTATGGTACGGTCAAGGACGGCAGCTGGACATATGCCGCTATGCGTGAAATGATGAAGACCGTTGTATCCGACATCAACGGTGACGGAACGATGGACAGACAGGACCGTTACGGTCTGCTCTCCACGGCGAAGCAGATACTGCCTTGCTTCTGGATTGCTGCCGGACAGGAATCTATGAAGATGGATGCCAATGACTATCCGACCTATTCTCTTCTGACAGATGAGAAGTTCCAGACCGTTTTTGTGGAGATCTTTGACCTGGTTTATGACAGCAATGTCTGGCATCATTTCACGGATGAAGAAAATGTTCACCCCGATGAAGTCAATATGTTTATCAACGGTCAGGGGCTGTTCATTGACATGCCGGTATTCTATCTGGAAACACTCCGTACCATGGATACCGACTTCGGTCTGATTCCGTATCCCAAGTATAACGAGGCACAGAATGAGTATTATTCCCGAATTGAAGGCTGTGAACAAACTTGTATTCCTGTGACAAATGTTAAGGATTTGGAGATGACTGGCGTTGTTCTGGAGGCTATGGCATCCGATTCGGCACAGAATCTCGTTCCCGCGTTCTATGAAGTCCTGCTGAAATCCAAGCATACACGCGACAACGATTCCGAGGAAATGCTGGAAATTGTCTTCGGAAACCGTGTTTTCGACTGGGGTGATACCGTATACTGTCCGGAGCTCCGTGACGGTCAGTTCTCCGCAATGATGAAGAACAACAAACGTGATATCGCATCGGTTGCCGCAAAACAGGAAAAGACGATGAACAAGAAGATCGAAGATGCCATTGCAGCATTTGAAGAACTGAATCAATAAATAGGAAATGGATTATGAACGAATCACAGGTATCTGAATTTTTAGCCGCGCTGCCGCCAAAGCCCGGTGCGGTTGTCAGATCGGGCGACTTTCCCGTCGGCGTCATCGGTCTTGACCACGGACACATCGGCGGTATGTGCGCAGGTTTGCGTGCGGCTGGTGCTGATATTGTGCTGGTCTGGGACCGCGATACAAAAAAGGCGGAGGATTTTGCCGCAAAGTACGGCGCAAAGGTCGCAGAAAGTGCCGAGGAAGTACTGGAGCATCCCGATATCCGCATGATCGCATCGGCGATTGTGCCGTGGGAACGCGGTACGCTCGGCATTGCCGCGATGCGTCACGGAAAGGACTACTTTGTCGACAAAACGCCGTTTACGCAGTTTGAACAGCTTACCTTGGCACGGCAGGTCTGCCGGGAAACAGGGAAACGCTATTTCTGCTATTTTTCGGAGCGGCTTCATACCGAATCGGGGATTCTCGCCGGATATCTGATTGATACCGGTGTCATCGGACGTGTGCTCGCGGTTGAGGGCTTCGGTCCGCATCGCATCGGTGCGCCGGAGAGCCGTCCCGACTGGTTCTGGAAAAAGCGTGAATCGGGCGGGATTCTCTGCGACATCGGCTCGCATCAGATCGAGCAGTTTCTCTATTACACCGGGGCGAAATCCGCTCGCGTCGATCATGCGCGGATTGCCAACTATGCGCATCCGGACTACCCTGAATTTGAGGACTTCGGCGATGCCGCGCTGACCGCCGACAACGGCGCGACCAATTACTATCGCGTCGACTGGTTCACCACGCCGGGACTGTCGAACTGGGGTGACGGCAGAACGTTGATCCTTGGCACCGGGGGGCATATCGAGCTGCGGAAGTTCGTCAATCTTGCATCGAACGGCTCTGCGCCGAACAGCGATATGATGCTGTGGGCAGATGAAGACGGGGAACATTCTGTCTGCGCCCGCGGTCTTGTCGGTGCGCCGTTCTTCGGACAGATGATTCTTGACTGCCTTGAAGGAACCGAACGTGCAATGACGCAGGAGCATATTTTCATGGCATCCGAGCTTTGCATTGCGTGTGAAGCGCAGGCACAGGTGGTTTCCGGAAACGGTATTCTGCCGCTGTATCACCCGACTGTCTGATGTGTATCAAAAGGAGAAAACGATGAATACCTATACTTTATTTCTTGCAAATGAAGCCGTCAACTGGGAAAATGCCACACCGGTTGGCTGCGGCCGCCTCGGCGCCATGCTGTGGGGCGGCGTTGATAATGAATGTTTACAGCTCAACGAAGAAAAACTCTGGGCAGGCGGACCCTTACAGCTGCACGCGGAGGGCTTTGCTGAAAAGCTGGCGCAGGTCCGTGCGTGTCTGCGTGAGGGCAAAAATGCGGATGCGCTGGCAGAGGAGCTGCTCGATCCGTACTTCTTCCGCATCAAATCCTATGAATCTGCCGGTAATCTGCGTCTTGCCATGCAGGCAGACGGAGAGGTCTCCGATTATCGCCGTGCGCTGAATCTGATCGACGGTGTTGCTGATGTGACGTATACCCGCGGCGGCGTCGGCTATACCCGCACGGTCTTTGCGTCGTATCCGGCACAGGTGATTGCGATGCGGCTGACCGCAGACCGCCCCGGTGCGATTGCATTTACCGCATCCTATGACCGCGAAAACGGACGTGAGGTCTGTGTACAGGACAATCTGATGTGTGTTCGCGGCGAAACCTCCTCCGGCGGTCACCGGTTTGACGGAAAAATCCGCTTTGATGTTGTCGGCGGAACCTGTACGGCGGATGGGGAAACGCTCGTTGTCAGCGGTGCTGACGCGGTCTGTATTTATATCGCGCTGAAGACCGAGGGTGAGGCGATTCTGCCGGAAATTGCATCGTTTGATGCGCTGATGGCGGAGCATATTGCCGACTTCTCTG
>JAFTLK010000212.1 GCA_017455975.1 Clostridia bacterium
TACCGTCGTGAAATTTCTTCCGTGACCATTTTCCCAGAAATGCGTCACGCCAAAAGCATTTCCCTGCAATGTATACGAAATGAAGCCATGCCATGATCCAGGGTCTGTCTCCTGTGCATACGGCGTTGACTGCCCCATCGGATCATCCGGGATATATGCCGCATTAAACCGCTCGATGTTGAAATCAATCATCGTAATCTGTCCGTGCCCCTTAAAAAGCGGAAGATGCGTATTGCCCTCATCGGCACAGTTCAGCAAGGTAATGGTTTTGTGACTCACATCAAACGAAAAGCCGTAGCAGCACCGAGCCGCAAAACAATTCCGTAAAATCATATGATCTGCACCGATAAAGTCATATCCGATATACAGCCCACCGACATCAGTCGTATCAATTCCCATGCGAGCCATCTCATCACTTGAACTGTTGCAGGTTCGGATACCGATACATCCTTTGCACGGTGTTGCCGGTTTTTCATGCAAAAAGCGGTCCTCAAAAAATCGTTCGGTAAAGACACCCACCTGATGGATTTCCGACGCTCCGAATCGGCTGCAATCAATCCCGATCACAGGCTTTGAAGCATCATATAAATACAGATAGAAATTCTCGAAATTGACATTATTCACATATGTCATTGTGAAAAAATCTCCGGGCGCATCCGGCCGGCGTCTTGTACCGGCAAATACCCGATAGGTATCCTCCTGACAGCAGGAATCAATCGCCGCTTTGGTTACATGAAAACAGGTACCGTAGTGGGTATTGTAAGCCTTGTTTTCAGTACAGCCGACAATATTGATCACGCGGGCCCGACCGTCATTATAGCCAAAGAAGATTGCCGTATTTCCCTCACTGGCAAAGGAATCGAGATAATAATCCCCGTCAAAAAACTGAATGGTTCCGCCTGTTGTCAGTCGTTCGATCTGTTCGTTGATGATCTGTTCATCGTGTGTTCCGGTGCAAACAACATCTGCTTGTTTCTTATACTGCTCAGATGTATTTGCCGCTGCAATTTTTATGATCATTCCGATTCTCCTTTCCAGATCACCATTTTCTCTTATCATCAGGAATCGGTCGTGTATCTATCCATCAGCTTTTCGATCGCATTCTCCCAACCCTTTGTTTGAGATTTGATCGACGATGACAACTTTCCTACGATGTTATCCATGACGTATTGAGCCATAACGCTATGCGGCCAGTTCAATGCTGTGGAATACGCATATTCAAACGGCAGAACAGCACCTGCACGAATGATATCCAACATTTTTTGGTTGTCCTCACCACGGCTGTAACGTTCCTTGAGGGCAGTTTCATAATATGCCGGTACGACTTCACGGCAGCTGTAATACATAAGTGATTCCATGACACGTCCGATCAGCGCAGGATCGTCTACCGTCACCGGAATATAATTCATATTGGTTGCCGTTGCGATCAGCGTTCTGTAGGTATCCTGTTCCTCATCCAGCTTCGGGAACGGGAGAATCGCAAAGTTGTCCTCCATGTCGCGCATCTGCTCAACATCATTCAGTCGGCTGAGGTGGAAAACACTTCTGCTTTCCGCAAAGGTGTCTGTGATACTGTATACATCCCCCTCAATCGTTACAGACGGATTTCCGTGGATGTTTGATGCAAGATACTCTGCCGCGGTCGCGTATTGCTCTGTCAATCCGACGACATACGGATTTCCTGCATCGTCCAATGTAATATTGTGCAGATCAAATGCCGCCTGAAGTGCCCAGAACGGTGTTTTCACAATACCGAGACCGATTCTGTCCGTTTCCGGTTCGATCTTGCCGTCACCGTTGAGATCCTGCTCCGTACCGCGCGCAAGCGTGAATACTTTTTCAAATGTCCATGAGCCGTCATTGACAGAGGCATACAGCGAAGCTGCATCAATATCATGACTGCCAAGCAGCGTTGTATTTGCAAAAACGACGGGAAATTGATTATACAGCGAAAGATTCATATCACCGATGACACAAATCAGCTTTCCCTGCAGACTGAGGTCATCCTTCATACTGCTGACCCACCACGGGTTGTCAAGATTGACATCCTCCAGTGTCAGAATATCCAGATAATATTCCGGTGTTGCATACGGCTGCATGCAGGAAACCATCGCACAGACAATATCGTGTGCACCATCCCCCGCCATAATGCTGGAGGACACAACATTCCAGAATTCTGCGCGGTCTTCATAATATCCCGGTCGGGTCAGAACCTCAATTTCTACACCCAACAGCTCCTCAACTGCCAGGTTGCGTCCATAAACCGCGTCATTGATCAGCTCTGCATTTTGTTCCGGAGCCAGCATTTCATAAGCATGATAGTCGTGGGTTAAAACGGTGATGACCTTTCCGTCATTGGATTCCGGTTGGATTTTGAAGAGTTCTGCAAGAGGATCCGCTTCCTCTGTAACCACAGCGGTTTCCGTAACCGTGTCCGTTACACTATCTGTCGGAACATCTGTTGTATCCGAACAGCTTGCCAGAAGAAGTGATGCCAAAATCAAAATAGACAGTTGCTTCATGTGTTTTCTCCTTTTTCATTCGATTTATTTTCAAGGACTGCATACAGTCACCAGCTCGTCATGCAGCCGCATTGAGTCATATCAATGAATTTTTGCGCCGTTTGACTCAAGTATCTGCTGTACAGCATGAATGTCCAGTGTATGCGCATTTTTTCCTGTATGAACTGCCTGTGCTGCCGCAGCACCAGCAGCTTCTCCCATGCAGGTGCAAATCGGCATGATACGGACAGCAGAATGTGCTTCATGTGTTGCCGACAAACAGCGTCCCGCTACTAAAAGGTTATCTGTTTCCCGAGGCAGAAGCGAACGGTACGGAATGGAATAGTATGCTTCTTTAGGGAAACTGTAAATATAGGTACCGGTTCCTTCCGGATTATGAATATCAATATCGTAATTACCAAGTGCAATGGAATCGTCAAAGATCGTCAGGGACTTCAGATCATCCGCTGTCAATACATGAACACCAAGCAGCTTTCGGCTTTCGCGAACCCCAATATTCTGCGCAACCGAGACAATGGCACTTTCCCGGAACGCTTCCGAATTCTGCCGCAGGAAATTGTATAATTCCAATACCTGCTTGCGGGCTTCCATCTCCGCGCGGCTCAGTTCCGTCGGATCAACCGGATTGTGCTTGACAATACGTGTCGTGTTGAAATGCAGAACCCCCTTGGAAACCTCGCCCATAATGAGCATGTTTTCTCTCGGATTGGTTATTTCACCTGTTTTCTGCTTTTCGTTATACAGCTTCTGCAATCCCGGAATTTCCTCATAATACTTTTCCATATTGACGTTACTGAGGCGGAAACAGGTTGTCATCGGTTGACAGAGATTATCTTCTTCCCGTCCAAGTTGATACGCACAGCCGGACAGTGCCATCAATTCTCCGTCACCGCTGGCATCAATAAAGAATTGTGCACGGATTTCCAGCGTACCGCTTTTACTCGCCGCCAACACGGATTTCAATTCCCTTCCGTCCATAACCACATTGACAACACGGGTATGGAACAGGATATCAACTCCGGCTTCGACAATCATATCATCCAGCATCATCTTGAAGAGTTCCGGCTGCCAACCATATTTACTGCAGCCGCCGATAGAGCGATGGCGTTCCACCATTTCTTTGAAAATACCGGCACTTAAATATTTCCATTTTTCGTCTTCCCAATAAGTATAACGCATAAACGGAAAGACAAAACTATTTGACATCGCACCGCCGAGAGACCCATCCTGCTCCAAAAGAAGAACCGATAACCCCTGCCTGGATGCAGCTACCGCTGCTGCCACACCGGTCAGTCCTCCGCCAACCACAATCAAATCATAGTCCTTTTCCAATTCACGATAATGCACAATACCATCCTCCTTCCTCGATTATTTATAGTATAACATGGAACAACGGACATATCTATAACAAATAACGCCGAAATTTCTCTTTTTGATACATTTTGGTGCAATATATGGCGTTTGGTTATGTTTTGTGGTATACTATGGATAACAAACACAGTCATGCGAGGTTTTATTATGTATAGTTCATTATGTGATTTCTTACAAGTGCTCAAGCATAATACCAAGCTGCAGATCGGCATCATCTTTCTTGGTATGCCGCGACATGAATTATTGATTCTTCCATTCGAATATACCATACACAAGGCTCCATACTGCTGGAAAATGAAAAGTAATTATGACAATGAAAATCATTGTCTTGACTGCCGTAATAAAGCAATTCAAAAGGCACAAAAAACCATGAAGCCGTTTTTCGGTATGTGTGTCAACGGTGTCTGGGAATACATGCATCCGATAGTCATTGACAGCCATGTGATCGGGGTAATTTTCATTGGTAACATTCTGCGCGAGAGCAGCCGCGCACGAATCACACAGTGTCTGAGAGAGAATGCGTGGGAAAATGAAGAAGAAGCACTGTTGGATACAATGGAATATGATACCTCAGAGGAAACCTGCAGAAAGTATGCACAACTGATTGACAGTTATTTCCATCTTCTTTATATGGCTGTTCCGGCAAAAGAACACCGTTCACAAAAGACACTGATGATTGATTTACAGAACTTTATCCATGAGAACTATAACAGCAATCTCAGTCTTGAAAATCTGTCAAAAACATTTCACTACAACGAAAAGTATCTCGGCCGGTATTTCAAAAGTCAGCATGGATGCAGTTTGAAGGAGTATATCTGCCGGAAACGAATTGAACACGCAAAACAACTCTTGGCAGATACAACGATGCCTGTTTCGGAAATCGCTGTCAGCACCGGTTTTGAAACGATTCCCTATTTTAACAAGCGCTTTCGGGAATTCACAGGAATGACACCGACAAATTTCCGGAAACGGATGCAGAAAAAATCAGGAGGAACGCCACTATGACAAACGAAGAACTTCTGTATCTTACCGACCATTATGATGAAAAAATCGAATGCATCAATCGTTTGAATGCACCGCTGAATTTTATTTTCATCACCGATCAGCACAACGAACTGGTAAGCTCAGTCGTGCCTGTCATTGAATCCATGCACTACATTCAGGATCGCTGTCCCGGAATCCGTTTTCTGGTCAGCGGAGGAGATATCGGCAACGACTACAATCCCGATCCCGAAGGTATGCGCGCATCTCACCGACGGATCATGGAAGCAATGTACAACCTCGGAATTCCGGTGCACTGCTGTATCGGCAACCATGATGACGGTCTTGGTAATATGATTGCCCAGCATTGGGATACACGAAATGCCATATTGCCGGACGAAATGCACCAACTCTGCGGAAAGTACAATCCCACAGACCGCAATTATTATTACATAGATATCGATACCGAGGA
>JAFTLK010000015.1 GCA_017455975.1 Clostridia bacterium
CACCATCCGTGACCGGCATGAGCTGTACTGTCTCGGTCATCTGATCGAAGCGGCCATTGCCTATCGCCATGCAACCGGCAAGGACAAGCTGCTCTGCATGGTTGAACGCTATGTCGATTATGTCATCCGCGTTTTCACCGTCGAAAAAACCGCAAAGTTTATGACTCCGGGACACGAGGAAATCGAGCTGGCGCTTGTCCGGCTGTACCGCGTAACCGGAAAGCAGAAATACCTCGAGCTTGCTAAATTTTTCGTTGACAAACGCGGTGCAAACGAGCTTGACCCCGATGGGTACTGCGGCTTTGCCACGGCAAACTACGCACAGGATCATCTGCCCGTCCGTCAGATGACAACGGCAGAGGGACATTCTGTCCGTGCGATGTATCTGTATATTGCCATGGCAGATCTGGCGCTGGAATGCGGAGATGAAGCTCTGTTCCGTGCCTGTGAGGCAATTCTCAAAAACGTCGCATATAAGCGTATGTATGTCACCGGCGGCATTGGCTCCTCCCACATCGGCGAGGCCTTCACCGTCGACTATGACTTAAAGAACGAGCCTGCCTACACGGAAACCTGCGCGACACTCGCGCTTGCGCTGTTCTGTCAGAGAATGACAAAGATCAAGCCGATGGGCTGGTATGCCGACACGGCAGAGCTTGCCATGTACAACGGCTCCATTTCCGGCGTTTCGATGGCGGGTGATGAATTCTTCTACGAAAATCCGCTGGCAATCGATCTTGCCGACCACAACAAGAACCCTGCAACCAAGGACAAGGAACGCTACCCGATCACCCAGCGTCTCAAGGTCTTCGGCTGCTCCTGCTGCCCGCCCAACATTCTCCGTTTCATCAATGCCATCGGCGATTTCATGTATACCGAGGACGGCGATACGCTGTATGTCCACCACTTCATGAACGGCGAAACGGAATATGAAGGCAAAACCATCCGCCAGACAACGGCATATCCGGCGTGCGGCAAGGTGAAGCTGGAAGTGAACGGCTACAAGAAACTCGCCGTCCGTGTGCCCGGTTGGTGTACCGGATTTGAAGCATCGGCGCCGTATGAAATGTGCGACGGTTATGCATATTTCGATGCGGTCAGCGTTCTTGACATCGATTTCCACATCAAGCCGCGTCTGGTCGTTTCCGCGCCGGGTGTCCATGACAACGCCGGACGTGCGGCACTGCTGTACGGTCCCGTTGTTTACTGCATGGAGGGGGTGGACAACTGCGGTGACATTTTCGCTCTTTCCATCGACCCCAAAACCGCGTTTGCACTGACACCGGACGACTATTTCGGCATGCCGCGTATCACGGCAGATGGCTTTTACAAAGTTGACAACAATCAGCTGTATACGACCATTGATGCAGTAAAATACGAACCGCGTAAACTGAACTTTATCCCGTACTATGCCATGGAAAACCGCGGTGAGACCGATATGCAGGTCTGGATCCCCTTGAAGTATTAAATCACTGATAGAATGGAGAAAATACCGTGAAACATACAACCTTTACTTCACTGCTGCTCCTGCTTTGTGCGGGACTGATTTCCTGCGGAGAGGCAGCCGCCGCTCCGGTTGAAACTTCCGCAGATACACAGAATACGGTGACAGAAACAACTGTCCAGGAAACGGAGTTTCTGTATACAGACGATCTCGGTGACATGACCTTTGACGGTGCCGAATTCCGTATCCGTACCATCGAAAATGCAAATGTACACAGCTATGTTGATGTAGCCGCAGAGTCCGGAGAGGTGTACGATGACTCTCTGTATAAGCGCAACCGCAAGATCGAGGAACGCTTTGATATCAGAATTGTGGAAACGATTGCACCGGATAAAAGTGCTCCTGTCCGCACGCTGATCCAGTCCGGCGATGATGCGTTTGAGCTCGGCGTTCTTCGCTGTGACGATGCGATGTATTTCTATACAGACGGTCTGACCTACAGCATTTCGGATATTCCGAACATCGATCTGACAAAGCCTTATTGGGCAGGTAAACTCAACGAATCGCTGACCATCGACGGAAAGCAGTACGTTGCAATCGGTGATTATGATATCAACGTGCTCGATCTGACCTATGCGCTGGCATTCAATAAACAGTTGGTAACAGACTTTGATATGGAAAGTCCGTATCAGCTGGTTGACGATGGAAAATGGACCATGGATGCAATGCTGTCCATGATGACAGAGGTTCTCTCCGATATCAACGGTGACGGTGTCATGGACATCAATGACCGTTGGGGCTTTTTGTCACATTCCAAACAGGTTTCCCCGAACTTCTGGATCGGTGCAGGAGAAATGAGTATTCTCAAGGATGAAAATGATATTCCATATATCAATATGACAAGCGAGCGCTTTGTCAACGTCTTCGACAAGTTCTATACGATTACATGGGACGCTGAAACATGGTTTTCCAAGACCAGCGGTGATTACGATGTTCCCACAGATAATATTCAGATTTTCTCTGAGGGCAGATCGATGTTTATGGACGTTTCATTCTTCCATATCAACAATTTGCGTGATATGGAAACCGATTTCGGTATTCTGCCGTATCCGAAATATGATGAGGCACAGAGTGAGTATTATTCCCGTGTATCCTATTATTGGGCGAACATTGTCCCTGTTACCAATTCCAAGCTGGAGATGACAGGCGCAATCCTGGAAGCACTCAACTGCGAATCTGCAAATTATGTCGTTCCCGCCTATTATGATATCGCACTGAAGACCAAATATTCCCGCGATGAGGAATCCGCGGCAATGCTTGATCTGATTTTTGAAAACCGCGTGGTCGACCTCGGTGACACCGTACTGTGCGCTACCATCCGTGATGGTTTCATTGCACAGATGTTCAAGAGCAATAATCGCGATATTGCTTCCCAGGTCGCCAAAAAGGAAAAGACAATTCAAAAGTGGTTAGCAAAAATGCCGATCGGGGATTGATACCCTGCATTGATACAGGATCCCTATCAATTTGAATCTTTTCAAAACGATGGATCCTGTATGAAGATATTTTCGAATAGAAAAACGGAGCTGTTGTAAGTCCTTTTGTGATGGAGCTTACAACAGTTCCTTTGTTTTGGGGGGATGTATGATTGCATCACAGCACGCACCGAATCTGTCATCAGAAATTTTCATACCGCTGCTCGGACGGCGGATATCCGAAATGCTTTTTGTATACTGTGGCAAAATTTTTTGCATCGCGGAAGCCGGTTTGCTTTGCGATGTTTGCCACGGAGTAGTAGCCGGTATTTAACAGCGCTTGAGCACGTGCCATGCGTAAGGCTGTAAGATGTGCTTTGGGATTCATACCGATATCACGGAGAAAACAGTTTCGCAGATGCGTTGTGCTGATGTGCAGCTCGGCGGCGACAGCAGCAATGTTCAATTCTGTTTCATGATAGTGCTCTTCCATATATGTTAAAGCACGGGAAACCAATGGAGATGCTTTGCGTTTTTCTGCAAATCGGTGCTTTTGGATTTCCGCGATGATCCGATACAGAATTGCGGTGCAATGGTAATAATAGCCCGGAGCCTGCTCATGCCAGATGTGATCCGCTTCTTCAAACAACGGAAGCAGGGTATCATACCGAAAATCATGAAGGACCTCAATTGGCGGATCGCGGTCGGCCTCCGCATCCGGATGGAGCAGACTGAAATGAAAGACGATGCGGCGGTCATGATGGGAATAGCGTGTATAACTCAGATTCGGATGAAATAAGGACAAATCGCGTCCGATCAGACGGACGGCTTTTCCGTTTTGCAAAACAATATCCGTATCACCGTCCGAGCGCAGGGACAGGGCATAAAACGGTCTTGCGCGTGTTTTCATGGTGACGGCATCGTCATCAAAGCTGAGCACCTCCAATAGCTGCAGCTGCAGCTGTTCCCGGTCAAAAAGCAAAGGAAATCACCTCCGTATCTATTATACATGAAACTGTTGCGAAAGTCAAACCATTTCTTTTGAAAATAAGGTTTTCCTATACGAAAATTCATGGTATACTGTTTACAGACAAACGAAAAATTTGTAATTTATGACAAGAAAGGCGTGATTGAAATTTGAAACCTGCGGCAAAAGACCTGAAAATCACGGATATCCGTTTCGCTGACATTGACGGACTCCCCAAGCATATGATCCTTTTGAAAATATACACCAACAGCGACATCGTCGGCTACGGAGAGGTGCGTGATGCATCCAGTGCGACCTATGCGATGATGGTCAAAGGCAGACTGCTTGGTGAAAACCCCCTGAACGTGGAGAAGCTGTTCCACCGGATCCGGCAGTTCGGCGGACACTCCCGACAGGGCGGCGGCGTTTCCGGCATTGAAATCGCGCTGTGGGATATCGTCGGCAAGTATTACGGCATTCCCGTATACCAGCTGCTGGGCGGGCAGTACCGCGACCGTGTCCGTGTGTACTGTGATACGGATGTTGACGGCAAGCATACCGGACATGACATGGGACGTGCGCTCAAAAAACGGATGGAAGCCGGTTTTACTTATCTGAAAATGGACCTCGGCATCGAGCTTTTATACGATGAACCCGGAACGCTCAATGCGCCGGCCGGTTTTCTGGACGATCTCAAAACCTATTCCATGAAAGCCATCAGCCACCAGTCCGGCTCCATTGACAAATCGCTGATGTTCGGAAAGAATTACGAAATCTTTACGGTTCCGCATTATGCGACGGGGATTCACATCACCGAAAAAGGACTGGATTATCTGGAAAACTACGTCCGTGAGGTCCGCCGGGAGATCGGCTATGAGATTCCTCTTGCCATCGACCACCTCGGTCATGTTGCCGTGGAGGATGCCATCCGGTTTGCAAGACGCCTCGAAAAATATAACATTGCATGGATGGAGGATATCGCGCCGTGGACAATGACCGAGCATCTGCGCAAGTTCGCGCAGAACAGCTGCGTGCCGCTGGGAACCGGTGAGGATATTTATCTTGCCGAAAACTTTGAGCCGGTGCTGGGAGCGGGTGTCAATCTGGTTCATCCGGATGCACTGACCATCGGCGGACTTGGGGAGATCAAAAAGCTCGGTATACTGTGTGAAAAATATGGAGCGGCAATCGCGCTGCATATGGCGGAAAGCCCGATCGGCTTCATGGCGGCAGTCCATGCGGCGGCGGCACTCAAGAATGTCCTATGCGTGGAATTTCACTCCGTCGACCATCCCGAATGGTATGATCTGATTACCCCGTCTGTGAAGATCGAGAACGGGTTTGTTTCGGTTCCCGATGCACCCGGACTCGGCATTGAATCCTTAAACGAAGACCTCATCCGCAAATTCCACAAAAAAGACTGTCCCGCACCGTGGAGCGATACTTCACATTGGGACGGCGAGTGGGCAAACGACCGCATCTGGTCATAAACAGGAGGGACAACGATGCTGACACTCAATAATCGGGAAGATATCATTGCACTGACCCCGCTGTGGAAGGGAGAACGCTTCCACGACGGCAGACCGCGCGTGCCGGATCGCTATCTGGAAGCAATGCGTGGGATGACCTTGGAGGAGCTCTGGAAGCCAATCTTTGTCAAAGGCTATGAAAGCCAGTTTGAGGGAGATCTGCGAACGCTGCACGACGACGGACGAAAGCTCATCGGACGGGCTGTCACAGCGACCTTTGTGCCGACACGTCCCGATCTGCATGATGTGATGTTTTCCGTCGGTGCGGAGGACGGCAGAAAAGGCAACTATAACCAATGGGTCATCGACAGTCTTGTCGAGGGCGACGTGGTTGTCGCGGATATGTACGACAAAATCTATAAAGGTACGTTTCTCGGCGGAAATTTGACAACTGCCATCCGAACAAGAACGAAGACCGGCGGTGCTGTTATCTGGGGCGGTATCCGTGATACCGAGCAGATGAAGGCGGTACCCGATGTGCAGGTCTACTACCGCGGCATCGATCCCACACCTATCCGTGAATTTGTAATGAAGGATTTCAATTCGATCACACGCATCGGGAAAGCGACCGTGCTTCCGGGTGACATCGTTTACGGTGCAGGCGGCGGTGTGCTGTTCATTCCGGCACATCTCGTTCCCGAGGTTGTCGACGGTGCGGCAAAAACGCATGTCAAGGACGACTTCGGCTTTGAGATGATCGGTGCGGGCAAGTTCACAACGGCGCAGATCGACCGCGCAACGTGGACGGAGGAAATGCTCGATATGCTGGTCAACTGGATCAATACCGATCCGCGCGGCGAGGAATACCGTCATCTTGACTGGTCGCACGAATACGACCTTGCCAGAAACGGCGATCCGAACGACACACAAACGATGTTATAACAGAGGTAATAACCATGAATCGCAAAGATCTGATTTCCCATTTTGACCGCTTGGCAGAATTTACCGAGCCGATGGTTGCCGCCGGCATTGAAACACACCGCAAGGGCTTGTTTGCGG
>JAFTLK010000213.1 GCA_017455975.1 Clostridia bacterium
AACTCGCATAGGCGCGTGATCAGCCGCCGCTCGGTAGGCGTGAGGTGTTCGTCGGCGATGTGATCGGCACTTTCGCCGCTGAGGATGCGCTCAAAACGCTCGAAAATTTGCTGATTCCTGCGGCGTTCGCGGAGGAATGCGACTACACAGACAGCAAGAATGGCGATTATGTACCCAAAAATCAGCCACGGGGATTCAAAATACTGCCACAGCATGAAAAATACAGCTGACAGCAGAACAAGTAAAACTGCGCCGCCGATCATTTCTTTGACCCTTTCCAGACATATCCCATGCCATAGACCGTGCCGATGCAGTCCGCACCCAGCTTGTCACGCAGGCGTTTGACGGTCACGGACAGTGCATTTTCATCGATGTAATCGCTGTCACACGACCAGATTTTATCAACGAGCGTCTGACGTTCCAGAATCTGTCCCTTATGATTGCAGAAGATCGAAAGCAGCTTCTGTTCGGTCGCGGACAGAATCACGCGCACACCGTCTGCGGAAAAGACCAGCTCGGTGAAATCAAAGCGGAATCGACTGTCCTCATAGATATGGTTCGGAGAACGCTTACGCAGTGCAGCTGCGATGCGTTCCTGTAAAATCGTCAGCGAAAACGGCTTTTTGATGTAATCGCATGCACCGGCACGGAATGCGGTCACTTCGTCGATCTCCGCATCGCGCACGGTGAGAAAGATCACGGGAACATTCTGCACAGCGGTAACTTCACGGCAGAGGTCAATGCCGCTGCCGTCGGGTAGATTGACATCGAGCAGCAGCAGATCAAAGCTGTGTTCACGAAGAATCCGTCTGGCAGATGCAAGATCGGCTGCGGCACGGATGGTAAAGCTGTCGCTTTGCAGAGCGGTGACAAGTCCCTCACGCAGAGCGGTGTCGTCCTCGACCAGGAGAATGTGTTTCATACAATCAACTCCCAATGTTTGTTGATTTGCAGTATAACACAAAAATATTGCAGGAGTGTGAATACGGCGAAAGAAACTTACACAAAGCAGGGAAGTGCAGGGGGAATCTTTCGAAAAAATTCGGTTCGGCAGCTGATCTGACCTTGTAATATTGCGGGATGTATGCTATAATAAAGAAAATACGGCGGCTTACATGCCTCCTACATGATACAGAACAGGAGAATTACATATGAATTTTGCATTTGTCGGTTTCAAGCACCGTCATACAGGTGCTATTTATGAGGAAGCCATGAAAAATCCGGAAATCAACGTCCTCGGCGCATGGGAGGATACCGAAGCGGGCCGCGCACTTGCCAACGGTCTGGGGCTGGAATTCAATTATGCGACGCTGCAGGCACTCCTCGACGATGACCGTGTGGACGTTGTATGCCTCGGCGGTTCCTTTGGGGAACGCGGCGGGGAAGCGATTGCCGCTCTGCGCGCAGGGAAGCATGTTTATGCGGACAAGCCGGTCTGTACATCGCTTGCAGAGCTCGACGAGATCGAGCAGCTTGCCGACGAAAAGAACCTCTGTGTCGGCTGTTATCTGACCCTGCGTTTTTCTGCCGGCATCCGCAATCTGCGCGAAATGGTCGCTGACGGAACGCTTGGGGAGATCGGCTGTATCAACATGACAGCACAGCATCCGCTGCAGTATGGAAGCCGTCCGATGTGGTATTTTGAAGAGGGTCAGCATGGCGGCACAATCAATGATATTGCCATCCACGGTGTCGATCTGGTTCGCTTCATCACCGGAATGGGCGTGAAAAACGTAACCGGTGCGCGCACATGGAATCATTTCGCTGCGGAAAAACCCAATTTCCGTGATTGCGGTCAGTTTATGGCGGAGCTTGACAATGGCGCGGGCTTTACTGCAGATGTTTCCTATGCAGCACCAGCAAGCTGCGGCTTCAACCTCGAAACTTATTGGCGTATGACGTTCTGGGGTACAAAGGGTGTCGCAGAATATAAGATGAAAGGGACCGGAACCGTCGGCATCGATGCGGACACCGGCGTGCTTCTGCAGGTTGCTCTTAACGGCAGCCGCGGATTTGTTCCCGTGGAATTGAAGTCCTACGATGTCACGGGTCTGGGCGAATTTCTGCGTGAGATACAGGGTGAGGACGATCTGCTCATCAATACTGCTGATGTCATCCGCTCCTCCCGCGAGGTACTGACCATTCAGGCAGCGGCTGACGCGCGGTGAGGTTGGTTCCGATTGAAAATATGATGACGACACTGTGCACGCGCGAGCGCAGATGCAGTCTTTTCAGAATGTATATGGTAAGAACTTGACCTTCAAGTCCGGCGGCGTTGATGGTTGTGGCTGCGAGGAAACGCTGGGGCTCATTGCCGAGGGCAAGCTCAATACCGAGCCGCTGATTACGTATACCTATCCGCTCTCACAGATCGACGAGGCGTATGAGCTGTTTGAAAATAAACGTGACGGTGTCATTAAAGTCGCGGTGGAGTATTGATTTTTGTCAAAAATATGCTATAATTAAAAAAGTTTCTATTATAGGAGGTATTAAATGGCAAGACCTTTTTCCTCAAAAGATGCTAAACGTATCATTGAAAAGCACAGTTTGATGATTTCAAGATTGACGACTGCATCTTCTCTTGATAAAAGATATAAAGAAAATATAAAAAATGCTTCAGACAAATTGGCTGTGCAAGAGGTCTTAGCTGTTTTGCGTGGGATTCCTATTGAAGAATTAAACCGAGAGAAAAAAGGAATAAAAACTAAAACCCTACGCGATCATAGATACTGCAACATGGCTGATTTGCACACTGCAAGCGTGTACCAAATAGCTTCTATGAAGGGTATAAGCGAAGATTCTGCATATACCATAAAAAGAATGGTTAATGGTTTTGTAGAGCAAGCACGAAGAGAGGTAAAGATAAAATTAAGTGCTGATAATCGCAATTCGGCTGCTACAGAGTTAGTAAAAGCGATAGCTATCTACAGAGTAAGCCTAAAAGGTGTTGATGAATGCAGAGAGCTTTTGTTTTATCACAAGGAAAGAGTGGAAGACACAATAGAAACTCTGAAACCGGCAACAAACGACTTTAAGTGGTTTTTTACATCAAAGGTGGTAAAAAACAAAGCGATTGAGGCATACAACACCTTGGTTTCAATGACTGAAGATGTATACTTTTTCCGCGCTAATCATGAATTGTTAGAGCTTGATAAAAATGAGCAAATGCAAGGAAATGTAGCGTGGGAAGATTTTCAGAAAAATTCCGTTCAATTCTTTACAATACTTGAGGAGATAAATCCGGGTCTATTGGGAACAGATGATGCAATATATGGACTTCCTGAAGATCTTGCAAGAGAAATTCAAGATGAATGTCTTTTCCCGGATGGCTTGCTATGTTCTCTTAGAAGATATCAAGAGTGGGGCGTTAAATATATTCTTCATCAAGAAAAAGTTTTGCTTGGTGACGAAATGGGTCTTGGAAAAACAATTCAAGCTATCGCTACCATGGTGTCATTAAAGAATACTGGAGCAACCCATTTCGTAGTTGTTTGTCCTGCAAGCGTTGTGACAAACTGGTGTAGAGAGATTGCAAAGCATAGTTTGCTTCGTGTAACCAAGGTGCATGGAACGGGTCGATCAATGGCATTGAAATCTTGGATTAAAACCGGAGGTGTTGCAGTTACTACTTACGAAACGACATCGTATTTTAAGGTGGAAGACGATTTTAGATTTTCTTTGCTTGTTGTTGACGAAGCACATTACATTAAAAATCCGGAAGCAAGAAGAACCGTCAATACGGTAAATCTAAGCCAACATGCTGATCGTCTTCTATTCATGACTGGTACCGCATTGGAAAACAAAGTTGATGAGATGATAGGGCTGATTCAGCTTCTACAGCCTAACATTGCTAATCAGGTAAAGCATATTGCATTTATGTCTTCTGCCCCTCAATTTAGAGAGAAAATAGCTCCAGTATACTATCGAAGGAAGCGTGAAGACGTTTTGACAGAGCTTCCTGAATTGATAGAAAGCAAAGAATGGTGCTCTTTGAGTGGTGAAGAGGAAGAATTGTATGAGCGTTCTATTCTTGAAAAAAGATATGCAGATGCGCGAAGAGTTTCATGGAATGTTGATGACTTGAAAAATTCTTCAAAAGCAAAACGACTTTTGGAAATTGTTGAACAAGCGGAGGCTGAGGACAGAAAAGTTATTGTTTTTTCATTCTTTCTGGATACTATTCGAAAAATCAATCTTTTTCTTGGCAATCGTTGTATGAATCCAATTAACGGTTCTGTAACGCCGCAACGTAGGCAAGAAATCATTGATGAATTTGATAAAGCGCACGCAGGAGCTGTCTTAACTGCTCAGATTCAATCTGGTGGCACTGGGCTTAACATCCAATCTGCAAGTGTTGTCGTGATTTGCGAACCTCAGTTTAAGCCTTCTATTGAAAACCAAGCGATTTCAAGATCATACCGTATGGGACAGTCAAGAAATGTGCTGGTATATCGTCTCTTGTGTGAGGACACGATAGATGAAAAAATAACCGCGATGTTGGAAGACAAACAGGCTATTTTTGATGCTTTTGCAGATAAATCCGTCGCTGCACTTGAAAGTCTCGAATTGGATGAAAAGACATTTGGAAATATTATCAATGAAGAGATTGAAAGAATCAACGCCAAATACAATAATAGCGGTAAAAAGCCAGAATGGCAAGAAAATCAGGTTGGAAATACTTCTGACGAATATCACGCTCAGATGAAATTATCTTATGCAGAATTGGTGGAATATTTGCTCAAAAAATATGGCGCAGCCAAAGAAGATTATTTCATAAACGATTCTTTTTCTACCAAGAACAAACGAGTTTCAAGGACGAAAGAAGGTCTTTACTGCCACCATATTGATGAAGATAAGGCTATAATGCTTTCAAATGATCAATATGCGAAGAACAATCCTTTTTCGTATCAAAAAGCTGAGAGATTGGTTTATTGCAATATATTAGAACACTTACTGCTTCATATAAAAATTGCAGAAGAACCAAGAAATGTCAATGCTAATGAAAATGAGCTTCCCGGAATTGGTGGAGCAATCAATCTAATATGTAGAGAAGTTAATGATTTTTATGATGGTAAGATTCCTACACAAGAATGGAAAGGAAATATCATGCGGCTTATAGAGAATAACTTTGAGGATTATATTATGATGCTCGAATATCTCTGGAAAGTTATTCAGAAAGATTCAAGGTACAGATCTATCATATCCAAGGAAGCTTTAGCGCAAGGATGGTATGGAAATACAGTTTCAAAGGTATATGAGCGATTATAAGCCCTAAAACTATCAAAACGTGATCGAAAAAAAGCAAAAATCTCCGCAAGTGGTCAAACATGTGGTCAAAGGCGAAAAATAGGCTTGTTCAACCATCAAAGCAGGAAAGGACAAGCCCATTCGTTATGTTGCGAAAACTCGAGATTTTAAGAGATTTTGAGAGGAAAGAAAATCGGAGGTTCGA
>JAFTLK010000214.1 GCA_017455975.1 Clostridia bacterium
GTAATATTTTTCGAGCGGCATAGAAACGCAGAGGACTTGTCCCTTGTTTCATGAGACAGTGCAACCACATGCCGTGCACTCCAATGCGTGGGAACATCACCCATCAGAACAATATTTCCGTTTTCCTCACGAACACGAAGATGTACAACAGGACACGGCGGTGTGTCCTTCAGCTTGATTTCCTCGCCGATGGCGGCAACCGTATACCCGGCATTCTCGCGTGTTTCGCGGTCAAATGCCTGTACAAACATATCACCGATATGCAGTTCTCTGTTTTCCCATGTTTCGGCATACGGAATCAGATAACCGTTCTCCACGCGACACGGGAAGTTCTCACACATGGAAAGACGCAGTTCTCCGTTTTCATTGGAAACGACATCAAATTCCGAGAAAAATGCGCGGTCATATGCAACGGTTACATTTCTGATTGTAATGTTCTCGCATTCATCAATGATGAACGGCTGAATGCGTCCGTGCAGAAGAAGTGTTGCACCGCCAAAGTCGAGAACCACATTTTTCAGATTTTTCAGAAAAAATGCGGTATCAAGCTGTCCGTGGTGATGCGCAACCAACGAGAGATATACCCTGTCTGTCAGGCAGCAGGTATCGGACAGATGTATGTTCATAACATCGCCCGAAAAGGTATAACAGGTATCACTGCAAAGCGGCACAGCGGGTTTTAATACGGATTGTTTCATAAAAATTCTCTTTTCATCTGTTATTCAATGGTAGATGTCATATCGCTGATTGCTTTTTCGATGGTATTTGAAATTTTCTTCTGCTGCTTTTCCACGGTGGATACCACGTTCAGCTTGTTATTCATAATATCCCCTGCCATGCGCTTGGTGATATCGGTCGTCCAGCTCTGTACATATCCGAGATCGAGATACACGCTGTTCATGATCATATCCATCATCTCGATAGAATCATTGTCACGCATACCTTTATAACAAAGTGCTGTCTGCAGCTCGGGAATGATCTCCGTCTTACCAAGATACGACATATAATTGATAACATTACCGGTCATCTCGGGATCGGCTGCCGTAATCGGAACAACCAGCGAAAGCGTATATTCACTGATGGCGGAATGATACGCCTCCTGCGTTTCATCGATCTTGGGATTTGGGAGAACTCCGTATTCAAAATCCAAATTCCGAAAAATTGCACTTGCGCAGACACCGATGGAAATGTTGCGGAACAACAGACGTCCTGCGCTGAACAAATCGGCGGCAGATCCGTCACCGGTATAGGAATCACCGTTCTTCATCATGCCAAAGCCGTCCGTACCGAGCACCTCTGCCAGCTTGGAATATACATTTTCCAATGCCGTCAGATCTTCTCTTACTTTTGGATAACCGTTATCGTCATAAACGATCAGGGATTCGCCGCTGCTTACCATCAGTGAAAACAAATCGCCCTCATGCTGTGCGCCATAACCATAAACGGCATTTGTCGTTTTGGCAGTATCCGCAAACGAAGCATCACCGTTCAGATTGACGACCTGCGCCATATATTCACGCATCTTATCCAATGTCCATTTTCCGTCACGGACAAGATCATACGGTACCGCAAGATCATGCGTCTCCATCAACTTTTTATTGAAGACAAGTGTTGCAACACGCGTATAACCCATCAGATTACAGTAATCCGGCATGGCATACAGCGTATCACCGAACAGGGTTGCCTCTTTGATAAAGACCTGATGCCACCAATCGTCCTCCAGATGCAAACTATCAATATCATAAAGGTTCAGACCGTTCTTTCCAAGCAGAGGGGCGGGAGATGTGGAAAGCGGAATATACGCGGCATCATACAGCGATTCGCCCGCCATGACAATTTTGTTCAGATTCGGCGCAAGTTCACCAAACGGCAGCTTTTCCACAGTCAGAGCAATGTTGAACCGCTCCTCCGCGTTCCGTGCACGGTTATAGACAGCATCCTCGATGGTATCACCCGATTCCTGTTCATAATCGAGAATATGGAAGGTACCATCCCAAAGCACGTCCTCACAGTTAAGAAACGTAAAGACTTTTCCGCCGTAGTCCACAGCTTCACGCGGATAAAGTACCGCTGGCTCAGCTTCAGTCACAGCCACGGTCTCTGTACCTGCGGTGTCAACGGATTCCGAAACCGCATCGTTCCCCGCATCGGCACATGCCGACAGCACAACCAGCATCACAGCTGCCGCTGCAAAAATCGTTTTCTTCATTGTGTAATCCTCCCGTTTTTGTTTTTTATTATTTTTAATTATACCATAGTTTTTTGTAAAAACATATTGCAGAATGATAGGAACATATGGTATAATCGTACTATAGCAAATATCTGACAGAAAGGGAGGAATATATATGGAACACATGACAATTGCCGATTTTGGAACCGAGCACTGCCCCGCTGACAAAGAAGCAATCACACATCCGTTTTCACATCACACACTGCACTTTATTTACAGCGGAAGCGGCTATTTCAATGGAATCAGAGTCTCTGCAGGACAAGTTTTCCTTTGCCGCGGCGGTGAGCAGGCGACCTATTATCCCGCACCGGAGGACCCGTGGTATTACGGCTGGATCGGCGGCAGCGGCATCCTGTTTGAGCAGCTGATTTCCGAAATGGGCTTTTCCGAGTCATGTTACGTTCGTACCATGCAAAAAAGTCCGCTGATCGAAATTCTGATATCGGCAGGAACCTCCTCAACGGAACAGGAATACCGATGCGGACTGTTTTATGCGATTGCAGGATTGCAGATTGCCGAAGCAGAAAATGCATTGTTGACTGCTCCGCAGAAGCACATCAAAGAAGCTGAACAATATATTGAAGCACTGTCCGGTGTTATCACACCAAAACAAATTGCACAGAAAATGAATTTATCCCGTGCATATCTGCGCAATCTGTTTTCCGCAAATTTTGGAATTTCTTTACAGGAATACATATTGCGATATCGCATGCAGTGTGCCGCAGAGTTAATAGCATCAACCGATCTGCCTATTTCAGAAATTGCATTCCGATGCGGATATTCCGATCCACTGATGTTTTCTAGAATGTTCCGAAAATATCAGCAGCAATCACCGACACAGTACCGCCGCAGTACTCAAAACTTTATTTGTGCCGTTGACTGGGCGCAAAAAAACGACCCGCGTTACAGCGGCGAAAATATTGAGGTTCTGCGCGACCGGGTTATGAGTGATGATCGCAAAATCTTTAAGAAATAATCAACTTAACAATTGCTATTCTGCTTGACCGCTCAAACACATTCATCGCTCCATCTCCTTTTTCATATGCTTCCTGCTCACCCCTGTTCCCATAGTCTCTGTCCGGCTTCCCTCCTCGTGTACACAGGCGGCGTGTCGGCTTTGATTGGTTCGAGCAGTTTGT
Source organism: Clostridia bacterium (assembly GCA_017455975.1). Classification (GTDB taxonomy): domain Bacteria; phylum Bacillota; class Clostridia; order Oscillospirales; family CAG-272; genus RGIG3925. Next base: position 3,370 of record JAFTLK010000214.1, read on the forward strand.
TTTCATTTATATTTTCTTTCGTATAAAAAAAGCGACCAACTGTGCAGATGGTCGCTTTTTCGATGGTTCATGTGATATTCAGATGACTGATGCAAAAGGATGCGCGTCTATATTTATGAGACTATCTGTTTATATCGCGCAGACCACAAATGATGATCCGAACTGTAATGCCCTCGTGAATTGTGCAGCAATATCAACGCAAAATATATACCTTTGCGTTTTTGTCACCGAAAACTTCCGTAATTTTCTCCTCTGCCCGGTCATCAAAGACGAGGTTTTCCGGCTCCGCAATTTTGTTGCCGCCGTATTGACCGAGACTTCCGCCCGCATACTGGATGTAGGTGTTGTCATGCATGACAGGACAGCTGGCATCGGATTCTGCAACCAGATGCAGCATCCTGTATGCCGCACGGTCGAAGATATTGTCATGAACGGTGTAGTTCCGGGCTTTGTTGGTATAGCTCCAGCCCTTGATATGCGCCGGTGTGTGCGTGTTGTGCCGCTGCTGACCCCAGCCGTATCCACAGTGGCGGAGGATGTTGCCGCACATCTCTATGCCGTCCATATAGCTCTCCGTGTCGCCGTTGTTCATTTCCAGGAAATACTCAATGGAATAGACGCAGTACTCAACCAGATTGTTCCGGTAAAGCACGTTGGTCATTGTGATTTTCTTGCCGCCGGTGGTCATCTGATGGGTGATGCCGGCATCGTAGCACTGGTAGATATAACAGTCCTCGACGGTATAGCCGTCACAGCCGCCGTAGATTTCGATGCCGTTGCCGAAGCGTGTGACCGTGCCGCGTCCGCCCTCGGGATAGTTGGGATCAGTGCCGGCATAGTGCTGGATGGTACCGCCGATCCAGCCGATTTCACATCCGCTGACATGCAGACCGCGCACGCATCCGCCGCCTGCCGTGATGGCATGATGACCGATGTATTTCAGGCACAGATTGTCGATTCTGACATCGGGTCGCGAGCCGACAACGAACATCGGACGCTTCGTCGCGGCTTCAATGGAACCAAACACTCGGGCAGGATTGCCTCTGTCACAGCGCAGATACAAATCCCCGAGGCTTTCTTCATTGACGACGGGAATCGGGAAATCCTGTCCCTTGGACGGTGATGTTGTGAGGGTATCCTCAAAATGCCAGTAAATGTCGAGGTCGCGCACCATTTCATGGCACATGTCAAACAGCTTTGTCTCGTCATTACGGCAGACGAATCTTCCGCCGATGTAGGAGGGGATTAGCTTGACGGAATGCGCCTCCCCGTGATTGAACACCAGTGTTCCGGGATCAAGGATTTTCTCGCCCCACTTCCAGATGTGATGCTCCGCATCGGTCAGTATCCACAACGCCGGATCGTCAAGTCCCCTGTCCCAGCCGTAGAACTTCGGCTTTTCACCATCACCGTATGCGCCGTAGGAAACGCCGGCACAGGTAATGACTTTACCGCGGAACAAATCTCCACGGCGGAACAGCACCCCGTCCCCGGCAGAAAGCGCCGCCGTTGAAACCTTAGTAAGCGTTTTCCATGCGGTGTTGGGTGTCAGACCGTCGTTGTTGTCGCTGCCGTCACAGCTGACATAGTAGGTCGTGCCTCGGATGACAAGCCGGTCGGGTAAATCACGGATCTGTTGTATGCGTGCATCGCACAGAGCGTCCAATTTTTCAAGATATTCGTGTGTTGCTGTCAGCATCGTATGTACCTCGTGTTGTTTAACGGTAGGTTTCCGTGAGCGTTTCGATGAAGTCCTCAATTTTTGATTCATTCCGTGCATAAAAGGTTGCAAGCCCCACATTACCGAGAATACAGCTGGGTAGTTCAATCAGATGATGAAGCGCATGGTCAAAGAAGGACGCACGGTCAATGATATACGGAACCATCGCCTCCGATTCGGTATCACGGGTAGACTTGATGGTCAGAACAGTGTCGATGTATGCAGGAATCACTCGGTTATAGGATTCCATTGCCATGATTTCCAACACTGCGCCGGTCAGCGGAAGACGGGTGTTGGTCGTCGGAACATAAGTCATGAGAGAGGTATTGACGATCCATACATTGTAGTCTTTCTGTGCTTCATCATACTTGGGAGGAGGAACAAATCCGAAATCGTCTTCCATGTCGCGGAAATTGTCAGGTGCAAAGCTGAGTGCCGCGTGAATGGTAGCCGCACGGCCCTCGGTGAACACACGGAACATATCATTGACATTGGCCGCAATCGTAGAGCCCTGAATATTGAATGCAACTTCCAGCAAGCGGTCGATGATATCCACATTGTGTTCGGTGGCAATCACATTGACGGGCAGATTGTTCTGATCTTTTGTCAGGAGATCGCCGCCCATGCCGACAAAGAACGGATACGGAGATTCCCAGAGATAGCCGAAATAACCGTACCGGTCATTATCATAGTCAAACTTTCCGTCGCCGTTGAGGTCACGTGAAGTGGCCGTGATGATTTCTTTCCACTTATCATAGGTCCATGTACCATCCTCCACCATGGCATAGGGGTACTCGATGTTCACCTCATCAAGAATATTTTTGTTGAAAAAGAGACAGTATGCACCGGAGAGAACACTGTGGTCATAAAGACCGGTCATCAGATAAATTTTCGAGCCGTAATTGATGTCATTGACTGCATTGCCTGCCCAATACGGTTTAGTGAGATCGATATTCGGAATGGTGTTCCAGTCCACAAAGTAGTGGTTGTTGACAAGCTGCGGCATACTGCTGTGCTGAACATGAAGATAAACATCATTCGTCGTATCACCGGCGAGGATGTTATTTTCGATCATCCGGCAGGACTGCCCTTGCTCCTCGCCGCTTGCACCGAGCCCGGACTGATTGAACTTCAGCTTGATGCCCAGCCGTTCTTCCACTGCACGGTTGCGGGCATAGACGGCATCGTCAAACACTTCTCCGGTTTCTTCTTCCATAATATAACCGGTCACTGTGTCGGCAAACAGCCACATGGTGAAGGTTTCACCCTCGAAGCGGATATCACCTAAATCGTCATGAATCAGCCCATCATCGGTAGTGACAGCTTCGGTAGTATCGGCTGTACTGTCGGTATCTGCCGGGATCACATCAGAGCCGCCGCACGCTGTACAAGCAGCCATCATAGATGCAATGAGAAATAATGATGCAAGTTTTTTCATTTTGAATTTCCTTCTTTCTACTCTTATATCATTTGATTGCCTCGGTATTCATAAATCCGGATCACTCCGCGGATGACCGACAGCTCCACCGCCTCATCGGTCAGGCAGATCACTTCCTTGTTCCCGTATTCTGACAGCAGCGTATGCAGCGCATTCCTCAGTGGTGCTCTGCCGCCGATCACCACGGTTTTCTGCGGATAGCGCAGAATCTCATCAATTTCCGCGGACAGGATGCATCCAAGGAAAAAACTGTAAACCTCGACAGGTGTCTGCCGTCTGACATTTTTCCGGATCCGCACCTGAAACAGCGCCCGGTTGATGCCGTATTCCCGGCTGTAACGACAGCCCTCCGACAGTGCCGCCGGATCAAAGGTATCCATCGTCAGATCAACCGCATCGGCAAGAATGGTATGTCCGGACAGCGCATTTGCCATCTCGCCGGTCAGCAATGTAGAAAACCGGCTGATGCGTCCATGCGCGTCTGTTTCAATAATTTTTGTATGGGAGCCGGGCAGAACATAGATACATTCTCCCCACGCTTCCTCCCGGATTCCGACAAGCTCTGTTTCATCACCGCGCATCATGTCAATTGTATCTCCGGTCTGTATCACGCCGGGGACAAAGACAAACGGAAGCTCCGAGATATCCGGCAGCATGACCTCAACGAGATTGTCATGCAGCTCTCCGATGCCCGCAGGCGCCGGAATATGATCGACCTTGTACAGTCCGAATTCACTGGTAATCATACCGGATGCCAGAATACAGCTGATGCGGTCGGCATACCGCGGTGCATTTGCCAGCAGCTGACAGATCATCTGGGAAATAGAGGAACACCATGCATCTCTGCCATGCATTCCGGATGCGGCCCCGCGGCTGATTTTTCCGGAGGAAATTACCTGTCCGTTCGATACCAACCGGATGCGCGTGTTGGTGGTTCCGCCGTCGATTGTAATATAGACTGCCATACCTTACTCCTTTGCAGAAATCGCGTCGCGGTACTGCTTCGCAATCGCGGCAATCGCGGTATAATCACCTGCATCGATCAGGGATTTCTGTACAATGCCTCCGCCGATACCGAATCCGCGGATACCGACAGACCGGTAGGTACCGAGATTGTCCGGGGTGATTCCGCCAACCGCCAGCAGCCGCACATGCGACAGCGGTGCGGTAATTGCCCGGATATAATCCGTGCCGAATGTCGATGCCGGAAATAGCTTCACAAAGTCAGCACCCGCACGGACAGCCCTCTGTATTTCTGTCGGCGTGAGTGCGCCGGGGATCGATACCATATCCAGCGCCCGCGTTTTCCGGATGACATCCGGGAACACATCGGGGGAGATGATAAATCTGCCGCCGGCATCCGAGGTCAGCTGTACCTGCTTCTCTGTCAGAACGGTTCCCGCACCGACGGTCATCCGACCAGTCATATGTGATGCCAGCATGGCAATCTGCTCTGCCACCGTCTCATCGGCAATCGTACCGTCTGCCGCATAGGTGATCTCCATCAGACGGACACCGCCGTCATACAGTGCCTCGGCAAGCGGCAGAAGCTGATCCTGTCCGACACCGCGGACAATGACAATCAGCCGTTCCGCCTCAATCATTTCAATCAGTCGATTTCTCATATCGTTCATTTCAATTTTTACTCAAAAAATTCTCCGCAGTATTTTTCAAGGATCGCATTCCACTTCTTTTCATTTCTGGTATAGATCGATGCGATATCCGTGGAGCCCTGATCCATCGCCGTGCGCATCTTCGCATCCAGATCAAGTCCCGCCGCATTCAGCAGCAGCGCATAGTCCATGCGGATGCCGTTGATGATATAGTCAATCATATCCGCGGATTCGTTGTCGCGTGAATACTTGCCTTTGAGCGTCGCCTCGATGAATGCAGGACGCACGGTTTCGGATGACAGCCACGCCATATCTTCCGCAACACGGCCGACAAGGTCATGTCTGGATTCGGGAACGGTCACGGGAATGACGAGGGAGGAGCTGTGGTTGTAATGGATAAACGAGTAGTACTGCTCCTGTGCTGCATCGTATTTGGGCATCGGAAGCAGACCGAAATCGGTCTCCATATTGCGCAGCGCGGGCGTTCCGTACAGTGCCTCCAGCCAGAACAGCGCACGGTTTTCAAGGAATGCATCCTTACAGAGATCGATTCTGTAGTTTCCGCCGAGATGCCGATAGTTCTCGGAATACAGTGTAACGGATTGATCCTGCGAGGACGGGAGCATTTTCTGCAGATAGTTGATGATTTTTTCGTTTTCCTGATCCAGATACAAGGTTCCGTCGGTATCCTTTTTGATGAAGGTTTCACCGATGCCGTAGAACATCAGCTGCCATGCAAAATTGTTGTAGGTAATGCCGTACTGGTCTTTTTCGTCATACTGACCGTTGCCGTTGAGGTCCATTGAAACATTGCGGCAAAGCTCGGTCATGATGTCAAAGGTCCACACGCCGCTGCGTACCAGTTCATATGGGTCCCCAATATCATACTGAGATGCAAGCATCTTATTATAATAAATCGCACCGGCGGCATAATACGCCTGTACCGTCATATCGTTGATGCCGACATAGTATCTGTCATAGATCGACATGTCGTCCATGATGGTCCGATTCCACCAGGATGCGGACAGATCAATATTCGGGAATACCGCCAGATCATAGAAATATTGCTTTGCCGACATAGAAACATTGTCTGCCGTTCTGCCGAGAACCATTTCAAATGCATCCTCGCCCGCCTGTATGAATTTTTGTGTCAGCTCCGTCGGGTTCGGAGAACCGACCTCAATTTCAAATACCACATTGTATTTTTCCTGTATCATGCGGTTTCTCTCGAATATTTTGTCATTGATGATTTCGCCGTTCATGGCTTCGGCGGAAATATCGTCCAAAAGACGGCTGTAACCGTCTGTCTCACTCGTTAAAACACGGAATGCGGCACCGCCGCCGTCTACCGCCTCCAGACCGCTGTAAGCGGGCTCGGTTTCTGCCGCCGTCTGCTGCGGAATCTGCTCTGTGGGGTCGGTTGTGACCGTGCCTTCTGCTGCTGTACTGCTGCCGCAGGCAGAAACGGATGCTGTGATCAAAAGCTGTGTCAGAAGGAGTACCGGAATCAGAGTTCTGTTTTTCATCTTATATACCATCCTTTATTTTAATTTTTACAGTTCGGTGAACAGTGCCGCCAGCTTTGCGTTGACCGTATCCGGGTCAGAAAAATGCATGGAAAGCCGGCCGAAGCTCTCGGTGTTGAGCGTGGAGACAAAATAAACATCATCACCGTACGGATACACACCGAAGTAGGAGCCGCAATCCTTGATCGTTGCCATCAGTTCAACCGGACTGCGATTGTTATAAAACGTATGGACAGTATCCTCCGCCCTGACACGTGAGATATTCGTATATCTGCGGTGATATTCTTCAACGGTGTTTAATAAATACAGCTCCCCGCGGTATTCGAAGAACCACGGTCGGACATTGCCGTCCGGCAGCTTGTAATGGTGCTTCCACTGCATCGTTTTCAGATCGAGATAGCTCAGATACAGATACGGAATGCCGTAATCCTGACGGCATGCAACATACAGCCGTCCCAGATAGATGTATGAGGCAATTTCCGCGGTTCCCATATCGTTGAACGGGACGACATCCACCAGTGTCATTGTCTTGAAATCGGTGGTTTTGACAATGAAGCCGTTGTTCGGTCCGCCGATGGTTACGCCCGTCGCATAGTATTCACCTTCATATTCGCTCCACGCTGACACCAGCTCAATCAGGCTCTTTGCACGCGGCGCAAGACCTTTGTCCCGATATACAATGTTCAGAGATTCATCCGAAAAATCGTAGAGCTGTCCGCCGTAGGCAAGAACAGCCATGGCCTCCTCCCGCCATACCCTTTCCTTTGTGTCAAAGACCTTGCTGAAAATATGAGAGCGTTCGTCCTCAGCAATAAAGCTGAAGCAGACATACGGCGAATCGCCGACCAGACACATAGAGTTATCCTTGAAAATGGAGCAGGCACGCTGACCCGCACAAAGATCGCCCTTGCTGCCGACAGGAAAAATTTCCACATCCCGTTCCGCATCAAAGACATCGGAGCGGACCGCATCCAGCGAAAAGACAGCAAGTACAACGCCGCTTGTCGTGCTGTCATGATGTTCCCCATCATTGCCCGTGTTCTGAATGAAAGATGCATAGCAGATACCGTCCGCGATAATCAGCTGTCCCATATGCGCATAGACGATATTGTTTTTGGTAATGCGTCGGATACTCTGCTTTGTTTCCTGCGTGCACACAGCGGAATTGACGCATTTTGACATGGCGGTATAAGGGTTTTCTGTCGCCAGATGTTTGAAAATGCCGTAGGTTTCCATAAACTGATCCTTCCTTCTTTAATAATCTGTTGATTCGTATTTGCGAACCGCGTTCTGCTTTCTTGACAGTATTATAACACGGTTTTCAATCCGTGTCAATACAGAATTGACAAATATCGCCAAATATGATATAATATTTTCAAATATTCGTATATACGAATCAAAACGCAGAAAAGGCAGGAAACCGCATGAACAATTCCGCAAAGCGCGTCCTTGAAATTTTGACGTTTGTATCCGAACACAGCGAACCGCTGACCGTCACAGATATCTGCCGAGCGCTCGGTTATCCAAAAACGAGTGTATTTGACATTGTTTCCATCTTATGTGAGCAGGGGTTTCTGCGCCGCGAAAATGAGCGTGCAAAAACATACAGAATCGGTGTCAAGGCCTATCAAGTCGGTATGGCTTATATCAACACGACCGATCTGTATTCCATCGCACATCCGGTTCTGACAGGTATCCGTGATCGGCTGGGTGAAACCTGTTATCTTGCGGTCGAAGAGGACGGTTACATTTTTTATTTGGACAAGGTTGAATCATCGTCCCCCATCCGTTCCACCTGTAATATCGGTTCCAAAAATGCGATGTATTTAACGGGACTTGGTAAAGCGATCCTCGCCGGTATGCCGATGGAACGTATCACAGAAATTGCATCACGAGGCATGGAAGCCCATACACCGACAACGATTACCACATTGGAAGATTTGCTCCGTGAATGTACCGCCATCCGACAGAGGGGCTGCGCATACGATATGGGGGAAGACAATCCGCATGTGCGGTGTGCCGCCGCACCCATTCGGGATGCTGCCGGAAAATGCTTTGCCGCAGTCAGCGTCTCCATGCTTGCTGTCTCCTTCACGGACGAAATGAAAGAAAAAGCTACCCAGGAAATCATCGCTGCTGCTGAACAAATTTCGCGCGCTCTTGGCTATCGAGGCAGGTCCATATATGAAAACGAGTGGTGAAATCTGACTTGCAGATCTTCTGAGTATCATTTTTTTGATACTCATCTTATGCCGATGTATAACTGTACTCAGTTATTATATTAAGGTCAACCTATTAAAAATCAAAACGCCTGTCATGTGCTTGCTTGATTCGGAAGAATCAGCGGCAATGACAGGCGTTTTTGGATTTTCTGTGTTTACAATGTACCGGTTCCGCCATGCCAGCCGTTTTTTCGCAAAACATTAGGCGACATTCCTGTTTCACGGCGTACGAATGCGGAAAAATGTGCCTGGGTTGAGAAA
>JAFTLK010000215.1 GCA_017455975.1 Clostridia bacterium
CTTACTATACCGCCGACGGCGGTGTGATTGACCGGGCGCTGCTGGAAGCACTGATGCCGTCATCGATGGCGGTTTTTGACCGTGACGGCGATGCGCATTACGACACGCTGTCGGCATTGCAGAAATCGATCCGCGGCTCCGATCCCGATGCGGCGATCTTCTATCTTGCAAAGCTGCTGGAGGGAGGAGATCTGTTCTCCGCCTGCCGCAGACTGCTCGTCATTGCAAGTGAGGACATCGGTCAGGCATACCCGATGGCGGCCGCAATCACGCAGGCCTGCGTGACCTCCGCGCGCGAGCTCGGTCTGCCGGAGGCAAAAATTCCGCTGTCCAACGCGGCGATCCTGCTGGCAACCGCACCCAAGTCCAATTCGGCAAACGAGGCCTACGGACGTGCCGCGGCAGATGTACAGGCCGGACGCGGGCAGAAGATCCCCGACCATCTGCGCGATTCCCATTATGAAGGCTCACAGAAGCTCGGCCACGGCATCGGGTATCAGTACCCGCACGCATTCCCCGATCATTACGTCAAGCAGCAGTATCTGCCGGACGATCTGCGGGACGCGCACTACTACGAATTCGGGGAAAACAAAACCGAGCAGGCAGCAAAACAGTATGCCGAAAAGATCGGAAGTCTGAAGAAAAAAGGTGTCTGACGGAAAAATTATTAAATTCCGGGAAAAAATTTTGAAAATATCGGAGAAATTTTCAGAAAACCCTTGACAACAGACCCCCAAAAAGTGTATAATATATAGTGTCGTATGATGTAAATCCATCGGGATACGGCAATCTGCTTCAAGAAAACAAAATTACAACAGATAGATATCAAATGCCTATCTTTGAGGGAGGTGCAACCGCATGAAGAGAACATACCAGCCGAAGAAGCGCCAGAGAAAGGTCGAACACGGCTTCAGAAAGAGAATGGCTACTGCCAACGGCAGAAAGGTCCTGAAGAGAAGACGTGCAAAGGGCAGAGCAAAGCTGACCTATTGATTTCATGCTGTCCCCGCTCGTGCGCCGAAACCACGATGAAAAAGCCTGTGCCGCAAGTCATAGGCTTTCCTTTTTGTTACGGCAGTTTCGCCGGGTGTGACAGCGATATCCGCGTTTTTCAAAAAACAACCATCCAAACGATCCAACCGCCTGTGAAACGAGGAAGCAGACACAGACGGTGCCGGCATCACACAGACAAACGGTATGAAGTATAGAGCCATCGGTGAAAATCACCTGTACCAGAAGACCTACGCACGCGGCATGAAGGCGGTTACCAAAACGGTCGTCATGTACTGTCTGCGCGATTACGCCGCAGCAAAGCTGCAAAAGGCGCATCCGCAGAACAAGCGCGTCAACCGTGTCGGTCTGACGGTCACAAAAAAAATCGGAGGAGCGGTCACCCGCAGCCGCGTCAAGCGGATCCTGCGCGAGGGCTTCCGCCGTCTGGACACAGAAACACCGCTGAAGACGGGATTTCTCATTGTTCTCGTCGCACGCGATGCCGCAGTTGACGCAAAGTCAACCGATATTTACGCAGATCTGAAGTATGCTGTCAAAAAGCTCGGCATGGCAGAAGGAATGCCATTTCCGCCAAAGGAAGCACAGGGCAAGCCGAAGCCGAAAAAGAAGCCTGCGTCCACAACATGATGCGTCATCTTGCAATCGCACTCATCACTTTTTACCGGAATTTTCTGTCACCGCTGAAAGGGAAACCCACCTGCATCTTTTATCCGAGCTGCTCTCTGTATGCGATCAGGGCATTCAGAGAATGGGGGTTTATCAGAGGTATGGGCCTGACCGCATGGCGGCTGCTGCGCTGTCATCCGTATTCGCACGGAGGATACGATTTCGTACCGCCGTACATCAGGTGCCCCGACAGATTCAAAAAAAACGAAATCATACGTGCCGTCCCGCTGCCGTTTCTGCCGGCAGACAGGGCGACGGTCACTGATGCATGCACACACCGACGTACCCGATGACAGCCGCAGTGTCATGCACCGCCACCATCTTTTTCCGAATCAAGAAAGGAAAGAAAGCCCGACATGCAAGGCTTATTTGATCTTATCAACATTCCGTTCAGCTGGGTCATCCGATTCTTCTACGGGCTGACGGACAACTACATGATCGCCCTGCTCTTCTTTGCGATCGTTGTCAAGCTGGTTCTTTTCCCGCTGGGCATCAAGCAGCAGAAGAACATGGTCAAGCAGGCTTCTCTGCGCCCCAAGGAAATGGCCATCCGTGCGAAATATGCCGGACGTACCGACCAGGCAACGCAGCAGAAGATGCAGAATGAGATCATGACGCTGTACCAGAACGAGAACTACAATCCGGCCGGCGGCTGTCTGCCGATGCTGCTGCAGCTCCTCGTCGTCTGGGCCATTTACCAGATCGTCTACGGACCGCTGACTTATCTGTGCGGCATGTCCGCAGAGGCGATCACCCTGCTCAAGGAAGGCATCAAGGTTCTGACCGAGGCCGAAACCTACACCGGCAACCAGATCCAGATGCTGCACGACATCACCGTGCTCACGGTTCCGAAGGTACTGGAAGCACTTCCCTCTCTGGAAGGCTTTACCGCGGAGCTCGGCGCTTCCATTGAAGACATTCTCGTCAACAACTGGCCGAATATGACCGTCTTCGGCGGCAAGCTGGATCTGTCCGCTACGCCGACCGTGGCTATCAATATTCTGCTTCTGATCCCGATCCTCAACCTTGTCACCACATGGGCATCCACCAAGATCACCCGCAAGTTCTCTTACCAGTCGCCCGATGCGGCCGAGCAGATGAACTCCTCCATGAAGATCATGGAGATCACAATGCCCCTGATGATCTTCTGGATGGCATTCAACCTTCCGGCAGCACTCGGCGTTTACTGGATCTTCCAGAATGTCCTCGGTGTCCTGCAGTCCTTTATTCTGTCCAAGATGTATCCGTATCCGAAGTTTACCGATGAGGAGCTGAAGGAAGCGGTCAAGAGCATCAACCAGGGTCCGAAGAAGGACAAGAAGCCCGCAGCTGCATCCACCGGCAGCACAAACGGCACAAAGAAGCGTTCCCTGCATCACATTGATGACGAGGATTATCCCGAACAGCCGGCACAGCCTGCCAAGAACAAGAAAAAACAGACTCCGGCAGAGGATGAAGCTCCTGCGGCAGAGACCGTCAGCGAAACGGAAGCCGAGGACAAGCCCGGTGAGACCGGCCCCGTCGGTTTTGCACCGCTCAAGGATGACGACAGACACAAGTAATTCAGAGATACACAATTTAAGGAAGTATACCGCAATGAAAAAGGAAATCATCGAATCGGCAAAGACCGTCGAAGCCGCTGTCGCACAGGGTGCGGCAAACCTCGGCGTCGACGCATCTGCCGTAACTTATGAAGTGCTCGAAGAGGCGAAGAAGGGTCTGTTCGGCATCGGTGCCGCACCTGCCAAGGTTCGCGTTACCTATATCGAAAAGCCCGACGAGGTCGCTCTCTCCTTTGTCAAAACCCTGCTTGCAGATATGGAACTGGATGCAGAGGTCGCCATGAGCGATACCAAGGACGGCGATAAGCTCATCACCGTCGAGGGTGAGAACGCAGGTGTTCTCATCGGTCACCACGGCGATACGCTGGATGCCATCCAGTATCTGGTCAACCTCGCGGCCAACCGCAAGGAAGACGAGGATCGCTGCTATACCAAGATCACCGTTGATGTGGAAAACTACCGTGCAAAGCGCGAGGATACCCTGCGTCAGCTGGCAAACCGTATGGCAGAAAAGGTTCTCAAGTACAAGAAGTCCATCACGCTGGAGCCGATGAACCCCTACGAACGCCGCATCATTCACTCCGAGGTTCAGAACATCGAGGGTGTCTCCACCAACTCCATCGGTGCGGAAAACAACCGCCGCATCGTGCTCTTCCTGACCGGTGCCAATGAAGGCGTCGACAGCAAGACCGCAATGGAAGCAGCTCTGAATGCCGAAAAGGAAGAAAAGGCTGCAAAGAAGACCGAAAAGTCCGAGCGCGGTGAACGCGGTGAACGCGGAGATCGCGGCGGCAGAGGAGGCAGAGGCGGTCGCGGAGGACGCGGCGGCAGAGGCGGACGCGGTCGTGAAGAATACGTTGCAGAAAAACCCAACCGTCCTCTGAAGACCGTTGACAAGGATGCGGAAGCAGCAGCAGCGGCTGCCAATGTCGAAGTCTTCGAGCGCGCAAAGGCAGAAAAGGAAGCCGCAGCGGCAAACGAACCGCCCAAGGCTCCGTCTACGCCCTCCCGCAAGAAGCCGTATTACGTCCGTCCCAAGCAGACCGGTGAGCGCACCTACCAGAAGCCCGTCAAAAAGGACAGCGTCGAAAGCTACTATTTCGATCTGGAAAACTCCAAGAACGGTCTGAAGCGTGAGAAGGAAGAACCCTCCGATATCGCAAAGGCGTGCGGCATCTACGACGATCCGGCTGATGCACCCGCAAACGAATCCAAAGAATAAGTTTCCCAAACAGGATGTCACACGGCATCCTGTTTTTTATTGACATTTCAGCGCAAATGGGGTAAAATAATAATTACAGACGGAAGAGAGGAGGAGAACCGCTTGCCAGCCATCACGCTCATGCTCAAACCAGTCTCTGCGTCGTGCAATCTGCGCTGTTCGTACTGCTTTTATGCGGAGGAAGCCGACAGCCGCACCTGCCCGGATCGCGGCATTATGACAGAAGATACTGCGCGCACGGTCATCCGGAAAACCCTCAATTACGCAGGTCACGCACCCGACAGCCGCGTTTCCTTTGCCTTTCAGGGCGGTGAGCCGACGCTGGCAGGCCTGCCGTTTTTCCGGAATTTTGTCCGCATGACGCAGGAGGAGAACGCTTTCCACATCCCTGTGGATTTTTCGCTCCAGACAAACGGTGTCACGCTGGACGAGCCGTTTGCCGCGTTTCTTGCAGAAGAACACTTCCTTGTCGGGCTGTCGCTGGACGGCATCCGTGCAGTCCACGACCGATACCGCACCGATGCCGCGGGTCACGGCACGTATGACGCCGTTCTCCGCGCATCCCATCTGCTCAGAGAACACCGGGTTCCCTATAACATCCTCTGCGTGGTCACCGACGCACTCTGTGCACACGGCGATGCCGTCTGGTCTGCTTTGCGGGAGCACGGCTATCTGCAGTTCATTCCGTGTCTGCCGCCGATGACGGAACATGCTGTGTCGTATGCGCCCGAGCCGGAGCATTACGCGCAGTTTCTCGATGCGGTCTTCCGCGGCTATTACCGTGCGTTCCGCCGCGGCACGCCGGTCAGCGTCCGTACGTTTGACAACTGGCTGAACCTGCTGCTGCGCCGTCCACCGGAATCGTGCGCCATGTGCGGGGTTTGTATGCCGTCGCTCGTCGTGGAAGCGGACGGCGATGTCTACCCGTGCGACTTTTATGCGCTGGACGACTTTTCGCTTGGCAATCTGTGTGCGGAAGATACCTCGATCGACAGCCTGCTGTCCTCGCAGAAGATGCGGGTGTTTCTCGCACCGTCCCACGCCGTTCCCGATGCCTGCCGCGCCTGTCGGTATTATCCGCTGTGCCGCAACGGCTGTCGGCGCGAACGTCTCCTGCCCGACGGCAGAACCCAGCACTGTACATCGTTCCGCCGCTTCTTTGACCGTCACATCGGACAGCTTGAGGAACTGGCAGACATCATTGAATATCAAATGAAACAGAAAGGAAGAACACCGTGAATCAACCGAATGTACTTCTCATCATCGCCGACCAATGGCGCGGCGACTGTCTCGGCTATGAGGGTCATCCCGACGTCAAAACGCCCCGTCTTGACCAGCTCTGCGCCGAAGGCTTCTCCTTTCCGCACGCCTATTCCGCCACACCGACGTGTATTCCCGCCCGTGCGGCACTGTATACCGGCATGGCGCAGGAAAACCACTGCCGTGTCGGCTATCAGGACGGCAACCGCTGGGACTACGAACACACGCTGGCATCGACCTTTGCCGATGCAGGCTACCAGTGCCACTGTGCAGGAAAGCTGCACGTCCATCCGCTGCGCAACTCCATCGGCTACCATTCGGTCGATCTGCACGACGGCTATCTGCACTATTACCGCAAGCCGGGCATCTCGTTCTGGGATCACCAGAATACAGCGGATGACTATCTCTACTGGCTCCGTACCCGCCGCGGTGCACAAGCGGATGTCATTGACACGGGCATTGACTGCAATTCATGGGTCGTCCGTCCGTGGCCGTATGACGAGTGTGAGCATCCGACGCGCTGGGTGACGGACCGGGCGCTGGACTTTCTGCGCCGCCGTGACCGCGACAAGCCGTTTTTCTTAACCGTCTCCTATGTCCGTCCACATCCGCCGTTTGATGCACCGGAAGCGTTTCTGTCGATGTACCGGGGACGTGACCTGACACCGCCGGTCTACGGCGACTGGGACGATCCGGATGCCATTGGGATCGGCGGATATGCCGTGGATGCTGATACAGGGCCGCTCGACTGTGACCAGCGCACCGAGGCACAGCGCGGCTATTACGCCGCGATGACGCAGATCGATTATGAAATCGGGCGTCTGCGCGATACGATGTTTGAGCACGGACTATCCGACAACACGATCATTCTCTTTGTCTCCGATCACGGTGAGCTGCTCTGCGACCACCATCTGTTCCGCAAGTCCCTGCCGTTTGAGGGCTCGGCACGGGTTCCGCTGATCGTGCGCGCACCGGGTGACTGCCTTGCCCGCGCCGGTTACACCGGACAGAGCCGCACCGACAAAGCAGCCGTGACCGCCCACGTCGCCGAGCTGCGCGATGTCATGCCGACGCTGCTTGCACTCGCCGGAGTGGACATTCCCGACACGGTCGACGGTGTCAATCTGTTCTCGGAAGCTCCCGCCGAACGCGAGCTGATCCATGGCGAGCATCTTGCGGCAGGCGGATCGGTGCAGTTTATGGTTTCCGACCACGACAAATATGTCTGGTATTCATCGGACGGGCATGAATTGTACTTCGATCTTGCAAAGGATCCCGGGGAAACACACAACGCAATTGCCGACGCGGAATATGCCGAGCGGATTGCATATCTGCGAGGGGCGCAGACCGAGGCACTGGCGTGGAGAGAAGAAGGGTTTGTCGAGAATGGTGTTCTTGTCGCGGGAAGACCGTGCAGGCCGGTGCTGGAAAAGGCACGGCGGGACAGATAAACGAAAATTCATAAGGAGAATAAACCATGTACAAA
>JAFTLK010000216.1 GCA_017455975.1 Clostridia bacterium
CATTTTCGCGCTGTCCGAGCACGTCATTCATGAATTCTACGTCAACAAGCGCCGTGATAAGCAGATCGGCAAGCCAAACAAGGGCGGTGTGCAGGTCACGCTGTCGGTTGCGGCGTTTGTTCCCAAGCCCTTTACCGCATTCCAATGGGAAAAGCAGGATCCGCTCGACGTAACGCTTGAAAAACAGCAATATCTGAATGGTGTCATCACCGACCGCAAGGTGCGCTACAACTACCACGACGCACAGGTCGGACGCATTGAGGGCGTGTTTGCACGCGGCGACAGAAAGCTCTGTGCGGCACTGCTGGAAGCACACCGCCGCGGCATCCGCTTTGACGCATGGGAGGAATTCTTCTCCTATGACGCATGGATCGATATCTTTTCTGCAGTCGGCGTCGATCCCGATTTCTATACGACACGCGGCTTCGGTCTTGACGAAATCCTGCCGTGGGACATCATCGACTGCGGTGTTGACAAGTCGTTCCTTCTGCGGGAACGTGCCAAGGCATACGAAACAAAAACAACGAAAAACTGCATGGAGGCGTGTGCCGCCTGCGGAGCAAACAAGCTGGGAGGTGAGCAGACATGGTGCGATCGGCAGCTCTGCAAGTACCGGGAGCAGAAGTAAAACGGCAATTACCCGTCGCGTGGGACTTTGTCATGGATGACATTCATCCGCAGAGCAAAACGCTGACCGTGCGTCTCGGTTTTTATAAGGTCGGGAAAATGCAGTTTATCTCGCATCTCGACCTGCAAAGATTCATGAAGCGTGCATTTGTGCGCTCCGGTCTGCCCATCTGGTTTTCCGAGGGCTTCAATCCGCATCCGAAGATGGTCTTCTCCACGCCGCTTTCCATCGGCATTCAGTCCGAATGTGAATTTGCGGACATCAAAATGACCGCACCTGTTACGCCGGCACAGGTGGTTGATGCGCTCAATCCGTGTATGCCGGACGAGCTGCAGCTGTTTTATGCCGCGCCGCCCGTGCATAAGATGACCGACATCGGCTATGCATCCTACGATATCCGCATCACCCATCCCAAAAACAGCGCTGAAATGGCAGAAAAGCTCGATGCACTGTTCTCATCCCCGCTGATTCTGACCAAGAAATCCAAGGCCGGCGACCGTGATACCGATATCACGCCGTTTATCAAGTCCGCAAAGACAGAGTATGACGCGGAAACGGGGAAAATGATTCTGCACTGTCTGCTCTGTGCCGACAACGCAAACTTCCTCAATCCGGAATATCTGATGCGCGGTGCCGCACGGGATCTCGATCTGACCTTTGACGACCCGACAACGGCATGGTATGAAACCGTGCGCACCGATATTTTCCTGCAGGATGGCATTACGCCGTTTCTCTGATCACACATTCGGAGTAAAAATACGATCATGAAACCAAATGATAAAACGAAGTACCGCCCGATTGCGCTGGTACACGATTTCAACTTCATTCCCTGCTGTTTTCCGCAGGATATTCCGCTTCCCACGCCCAAAGAACGGCTGGAGCGGCTGAAAGCCCTCGGCTACGGCGGTGCCGCAATTTCGCCGTCCTATGAACACTATCTCACGGATGACAGCTTTTCCGAAACGCTTGATTGGATCCGTTATGCAAATGAACTCGGTCTGCGCGTCTGGATCTATGACGAGAAGTTTTACCCCAGCGGCAGTGCTGCGGGTGCCGTCCCGCGTGAGCATCCGGAGCTGGAAGCCAAGGCACTGACCGTGTTCTGCCGCGAACCGGATGCGCACGGTGTGATCTGTCAGAACAGCCCGCACGGATGCGGTCATGTTCTGGCGGCGTATATCTGTGAACTTGATGAGCATCAAAACCCGATGTTTGATACACTGACCGATGTCAGCGGATATACCACCTTCGGCGGAGGGATTCTCTATGACTGCAAGGAAAACCGCAATGTCCGTCTGTATGTGTTCTTCGGCAAATCCGCGTTTGAATACTGCACCACCTCACACAACACACGCGGTATCAGACGTTACATTGACACGCTGAACGGAAAAGCCACCGAAGCCTTTCTTGCAAAAACATATGACGGCTACGGCGTGCCGGAAACGCTCGGCGCTTATGTGGAAGCGGTTTTCACGGATGAGCCGCAGATTCCGGGACTCTGCCGCGAGAACCGTCATGCGGATTATCTTGATTATGTTCAAAAACAGCAAAGCGATGTCTTCCGCATCTATGATATGCCCGATTCCGATGTTGCCTTTGCGCCGTACATTCCGTGGAGTGAGGGTCTGCCGGATGCGTTTGCAAAACAGCACGGCTATGATCTGATGCCCGCACTTCCGCTTCTGTTTGCCGATGACGGTGAGAGGGGACGGGCTGTCCGCGCCGATTTCTGGGAAACGGTATCCGCACACTTCCGTGCCAATTACGGTGCACCGTATGCAGACTTCTGCCGCCGTGCGGGGGTTGCCTACAGCGGACATTTTCTCTATGAGGAAACATTTGCCCATCACCCGTATATGCACGGTGATCTTCTGGAGCAGCTCGGTGCCATGGACATTCCCGGCTGTGATATGCTGTTTGCCTCGCCGAAGAAAATTTTTGCATTCTCCCCCGCGATCAAATTCGCCGCATCCGCCGCACAGCTCTACGGCAAAAAGGATGTCATGATTGAGGCATCCAACATCAGCCGCGACGTATTTCCGATCACGCGGTCATCGTACATGCTGGCCGCGGCACTGGAAGCGGCACTCGGTGCGACGCGCTTCCTCTCCTATTACACCGATTTCTGTATGCCGGAGGATGACATACGGCAGTGCTGTGATTTCATGGAGCATCTGCTGTCCGCACTGGACGGTACGGAGCCTTTGCGCAATGTATATGTCTACGTGCCAAACCGGCGTTACATGGCAGAGAGTTATCCTGCGTATGCGGTTTCGGAAAAGAAGCCGATGTCCGATGCACTTCGCCGCACGGATGCATTTCTTTCGGGAATCACCGAAGCACTTTGCCGGGCAAAGATCGATTTTCACTTCATCAGTGACGCCGCACTGGCCGCCGCACATCTGCCGCAGACAAAAGAAGAACGGATACTGGTCATCCCGCCGTCGGTCGATGCACCGACAACCGATGCGTTCGGCCATATCCTGCAGGACATGGATCTTGACGGCGTGATCGCCGCACTCACCGATCTGCACTGTCCGTCTGTTGAGACCCATGCCGATACCGATCTGATCGTGCTCCACAAATCCGGCTGTGACGCGGAAGTCTTCCTGCTTGTCAACACGGCAGATGTCCCCTTTGACGGCAATATCCGGTTCCGCACGGCAACCGCATGGAACGGAGTGCAGGTGTACGATCCGCACACAGATACCGTGACCGCATCCGCGCCGACCGTACCGGAGATCATCATACCTGCCGGGGAATGCAGAATTGTCCGGTTTGAACCGGCATCATCGCTATAAGCGCATCCATCATACAAAAAGTCAGCCGACCTTCTTTTCACGGAAGGTCGGCTGTATTGTTTTTATTCAGCGGCGTCTTCCAGCATTTTCATGACAGCCGAAGCGTCGGGAACATCGGTCAAAATACCGTCCGAACGGATTCGCTGCAGCATCCGATACGCATAATTGTGTCCGTCGTGCAGCCAGACGCCCTCGGTCTCCAGCCCCTTGACCGCAGGGGAGGTATGCATTTCCCCCTCCGCCGTACGGTCGAACTGCAGCGCAAACTCTGCCGCCGCCGTCAGATGCGAAAATGCCTTTGCTCCGTCGCCCAGTTTCGCCGAGAGGACAGCCGCCTGTCGGTGTGCTTCCGCGGCAAACTGTGCATGAAAGAGATAATCGCCGTCGGAGAACATCTGCGCAAACATGGAAATCCGCATTTCGTTCAGGTGCAGCTTTTCCTCATCGGAATACAGCGGCACGCCGTCATCGTCCGTTGTGCAAAGCAGTGCATCCATCAGATATCCGAGCGCACAGGTGAACTGCCCGAGCATTTCATCGCGCAAAACGGCAAACTGTCTGTTTCCGCGTGTGATCTTGCCCATCAGCTCTCCGTAGGTAAAGCAGATGCCCGCCTGGGTTTCGGCAATGCGCTCGGCATCGGCATCCCGTCCGAGGTCATGATACCAAAGACACGC
>JAFTLK010000217.1 GCA_017455975.1 Clostridia bacterium
CGGGGACGAACAGAAGTACATGGCGCTTACTTTGCAGAAAAAGTATTTCTGATTCTCTGATAAGTCATACATTGCATATGCCCGTCTGACGGGATGTGCTTCAAACCCAATACATAAGGAAGGAAATGATTATGGCAAAGGTCACATTTCTCTCGGATCTGTGCAAAGGCTGCGGACTCTGCGTCGATGCCTGTCCGAAAAAGATTCTCATCATCGCAAAAGATAAGATCAACGCAAAGGGTCACTCCCCGGCGGAAATGACCGATCAGGATAAGTGCATCGGCTGTGCATTCTGCGCAACGATGTGTCCCGACTGCGTCATTACGGTTGAAAAGTAAGAAAGGAGCTTTCAAGGAAATGGCAGAAAAGGTTCTTATGAAAGGCAATGAGGCGATTGCCGAGGCTGCGATCAAAGCGGGCTGCCGTCACTATTTCGGCTACCCGATCACGCCCCAGACCGAAATCGCCGCTTATATGGCAAAGCGTATGCCCAAGATCGGCGGTACGTTTTTGCAGGCAGAAAGTGAAGTCGCCGCCATCAACATGGTTTACGGTGTTGCGGGTGCGGGCTTCCGTGTTATGACCTCCTCTTCCTCTCCCGGTGTTTCGCTCAAGCAGGAGGGTATCTCCTACATCGCAGGTGCGGATCTTCCCGCTCTGATCGTCAACGTCCAGCGCGGCGGTCCCGGTCTTGGCGGTATTCAGCCCTCCCAGTCCGACTATTTCCAGGCAACCAAGGGCGGCGGTCACGGTGACTACCATCTGATCGTTCTCGCGCCAGCATCCGTGCAGGAAATGGCTGACCTTACCGGCAAGGCATTTGACCTTGCGGACAAGTATCGCTGCCCGACCATGCTGCTCGCTGACGGTACGCTCGGTCAGATGATGGAACCCGTTGAGATTCCGGATGTCGAAGTTACCCCTGTTGAAAAGCCGTGGGCTGTCAACGGTACCAAGGGCAAGAGAGCACATAACATCGTCAACTCTCTGTATCTGAAGCCCGACCAGCTCGAGAAGACCAACTTCGAGCGCTTTGAAAAGTACAAGCAGATCGAAGAAAACGAAGTCATGTATGAATCCTTCATGATGGAAGACGCAGAATACTGTGTCGTAGCGTTCGGTATTGCAGCGCGTATTTCCAAGAACGCGGTCGTTGCCGCGCGCAAGAATGGCATCAAGGTCGGTCTGATCCGTCCGATCACGCTCTGGCCGTTCCCGACGGAAGTCATTGCAAAGGCTGCGGAACAGGTCAAGGGATTTGTCTCCGTTGAGCTTTCTATGGGTCAGATGATCGAGGACGTCCGTCTTGCGTCCGGCTGTAAGAAGCCTGTGCTTCTGTGCAACCGTGCCGGCGGTATGATCATGTCGCCCGAGGAAGTACTCGCAAAGATCGACGAGCTGGCTGCTCTTTAAGATGACGATAGGAGGAATCAAAAATGATCGTGTTTGAAAAACCGAAAGCACTGACAGACGCGCCGCTGCATTACTGCCCCGGCTGTACGCACGGTATCATCCACCGTCTCGTTGCGGAAGCCATCGACGAGCTGGGTATTGAGGGCATCACCGTCGGCGTTGCGCCTGTCGGCTGCTCTGTTATGGCATATGACTATTTTGCATGCGACATGGTCGAAGCAGCACACGGACGTGCGCCGGCTGTTGCAACGGGCCTGAAGCGCTGTATGCCCGAAAATATCATCTTCACCTATCAGGGTGACGGTGACCTTGCATCCATCGGTATGGCGGAAACCGTTCATGCCGCTACCAGAAACGAAAACATCACCATCATCTTCGTCAACAATGCCATTTACGGCATGACCGGCGGTCAGATGGCACCGACCTCGCTCCCCGGACAGGTTACGCAGACCTCTCCGTACGGCCGTGACGTTACCGTTGCCGGCTACCCGATCCGTGTCAGCGAAATGCTGTCCACGCTCGAAGGTCCCGAATACATCGAACGTGTCGCTGTCAACAATGTCAAGAATGTCAGAAACGCAAAGAAGGCGATTCTCAAGGCGTTCAAGAATCAGGTGGAAGGCAAGGGCTTCTCTCTGATTGAGGTTGTTTCCACATGCCCGACCAACTGGGGTATGACACCGTCGCAGGCACTGGAATGGGTCGACACCAACATGATCCCGTACTATCCGCTCGGTGTTTACAAGGACAAGACCGCGGCTGCGGCTGAAGCTGCAAAGGAGGAATAAGAACATGCTGACTCAGATTCTGATTGCCGGTTTCGGCGGACAGGGTGTTCTGTTTGCCGGTAAGTTCATTGCGTACAAGGGTCTTTTTGAGGGCAAGGAAGTTTCCTGGCTGCCCTCCTACGGTCCTGAAATGCGCGGCGGTACTGCAAACTGCTCCGTCATTCTCTCCGACGATCCTGTCGGTTCTCCGATCGTTTCCAATCCCGATGTCCTGATGGCAATGAACCTGCCGTCACTTGACAAGTACGAGGACGCTTGTGTTCCGGGCGCGAAGCTGTTCATCGACTCCACGCTGATTGAGCGCAAGGTTGTCCGCGGGGACGTTGATGCGTACTACATTCCTGCGACCAAGCTGGCAAACGATGCCGGTATTCCCACGCTTGCCAACATGATTATGGTCGGCAAGATGATCCGCGAATCCGGATGCATCACCTTTGACGACATGGAAGAAGCGCTGAAGAAGGTCGTTTCTGCAAAGCGTGCAAACCTGCTGGAAGTCAACCTCAAGGCTCTGAAGACCGGTTACGATTACGAAGGTTAATACAAAATGACACATAGCCGCCGATTGTTCCGATTGGCGGCATTTGTCGTATATGAAAGGACAAAGAATATGAAGAAATGCTCTTTTGTATCCCTTTTACTCCTTGGCGCGCTGCTTGCATCGTGCGGCGATGGAGAAACACCTGCTGCAGACAAGAACAATAACGATACCAATCCAATGGGAAATGACACTGCCACTGTCACAGAAACCGATTCCTACGAGTATCCGGAGCTTGACTGCGGTGGGGAACCTCTGCGGATCCTCAATTCCTCCAATGCATGGGGGACTTATTCCGCAATTGATTTTGAAGAAGAGACCGGTGAAGCACTCGACGATGCTGTGTTCCAGCGCAACAGCGGCATTGAGGAACGCTTCAACACGAAATTGGAAGTCACGGAATATGACATTGATCAAGCTGTCTCTCATTTTTCAACAGTAACAATGTCCGGTGAAGATCTGTACGATCTGACCTATCTGCGTGCAGATAATTTACCGTCTCCCTTGACCGAAGGGATGTTCTACGATCTGAACAACGTGGAAGGATTCCGTTTTACCGAGCCATGGTGGGACGGTGCAGTTATGAAAGGCGGTGAGATCGGCGATGACAATGCGCTGTTCTTTGCATCCAACTATTTCTCGCTGTTCGGATTTGATGCGACAGTCTGTGTCTATTTTAACGAGCAGATGTTTAACAATCTCGATATCGAATTCCCGTACCAGCTTGTCCGCGACGGCAAATGGACGCTGGAACGCTTCTATGAATATGCTTCCCTCGGTGCGAATACCAACGGCGACAGCTCCTTTGCGTGGTCAGAAAACGGAAATGCGGTTTACGGTGTCACCACCTGGTCCAATGGTGTCCAGGCACTGCTCGGCGGTGCCGGTGCATACTATCTCGAGATGGTAAACGGTGAGCCTGTACTGTCTGTGACCGATGAGCATTTTATAAACACAGTCAATTCGTTGGTTGAGAATCTGTTCTCTGTTGATGGCGTATTTGCCATGTTTAATACCAGTGACAACACAAAGCCGGATCACTACGAGGTCATGTTCCAGAACAACAGAACGATCATGACAGTCGCACAGATCAAAACCTCCTCACGCTTCCGCGATATGGAGGACAGCTTTGGCATTCTGCCGCTGCCCAAGTATGACGAGGCGCAGGACGGCTATTCGTGCTATATCTCATCCACGCAGTTGATGATGGGTCTGCCGATCACATCCCTGAATACGTTGCGCACTGCAACCGTGATGGATGCACTGGCATATGAATCGTATCGCGATGTCCTGCCTGTATACTATGAAGTCAAGGTTTCACAGAAGGGGCTACGCAATGAGGATTCGATCGAGATGCTCGATATCATCCGCGCGAACCGCTATACCAATTTCGGTGAGATCTTCGGCTGGACAAACGCATTGCAGTCGTCTGTTTACAGCAAAATTTCTGTCGGCAATGCCGATATCGCATCGGTGATTGCATCCGATTTGAAAACCGTTGAGAAAAATATCGAAAAAACAATGGATATGGTAAATGAATAATAAAACAGGGTTGCCGCAGGAATGCACAAGTCCGTTAAAAACGGACAATTGAAAAAAAGAGCCTCCTATGGTAGAATAGATATATCTACCATAGGAGGAATTTTTTATGCCCAGAGGATATCGACACATACAGAATTATGAAAAAGAAATATTGGAATTAAGAGCGCAAGGAAAAACAAGACGAGAAATATGCGAGAAATTTGGATTCAGTATAAAACAGATGGAGAATTTCATCACCAACTACAATCGCCGACAAGAAAAAATAGCCGCAGGAATAGCCATTAAGAAGAAAGGCAGACCAGCAAAGGATAACATTGTAACTGAAGAAGACAAGCTTGCCGATCTGCGCTACAAGCTGACTCGTAAGGATGCACGCATCAAGCAATTAGAGATGGAAAACGAACTGATGCGGGATTTTCTCTCGCTCACAGAAAGGAAGTGAGGACAAACGTAAAATATATGGTCATCTACCGTCATCGGGAGAAGTATAGCGTCAGCGAGATGTGCCGGTTCTTTGAGGTATCGAGAAGCGGTTACTATGGCTATGTCAAAAGAATGGACGTTCCTGCATGGGATCTTCCGCTTGCCGAAAAGATCCGAGAGTGTCAGGAGCATAGCCATAGCACCTACGGCTATCGTAGAGTACAAATATGGCTTGAAAAACAAGGAATACACAAGGATCCCAAGACCGTGCTTCGCGTGATGCAGAAATACAATCTGCTTTCTGTTGTAAGGCGCAAGAAGTACCGTAATTATAGCGAACACCTGCATAGATATCCTAATCTGCTGAATAGAAATTTCCATGCTGACCGGCCGAATCAGAAGTGGGTAACAGACATTTCGTACATCAAGACAGGACAAGGCGTATTGTATCTTTCGGTCATTCGCGACCTCTATGACAACAGCATTGTTGCCTACAAGACTGGTACTGAACAGAATATCAACCTCGTTCTATCTACGATCAGAGCAGCAAAGAGAAAGGAAAAGGTCACCGCAGAGTTGCAGCTCCACAGTGACCAAGGCTTTCAGTACACCTCACAAGCGTATTATAGCCTAACAAAATCATACCACATTACGCCGTCAATGTCAAGACGTGGGAATCCATATGACAACGCTTTAGCCGAAAATTTTTTCTCGATCCTTAAAACCGAGTGTATCTACCGCGCGAAGATCCGCACCTATGAGGAGGCGCGCCTCCTCATAGGTGCATACATACAGTTCTACAACAATGAGCGTATTCAACTAAAAACAAAACTGACACCACTCGAAAAGAGATGTCAGTTCGTTGCTTAACTTTTAGTTTTTTCTACCTCAGGACTCTTTTTTGTGCTGTCCGTACAATTTGGGGCAGTTCACTTGCAGCACCCCGTTTTGTTTTTGTTACTTTGCAACCGGTGCAAGCAGAACACGTCCCGTCCCGCGGTAGACGTTGACCAGACCCTCACCCGATGCGGCAGAACCGATCAGAGATTTGCCGGAACGCTCGACGGTGAATTCAAGCGAGC
>JAFTLK010000218.1 GCA_017455975.1 Clostridia bacterium
AAATCGGATAAGGAAGTATGGAGCGGGTGATGGGAATCGAACCCACGCGACCAGCTTGGAAGGCTGGAATTCTACCATTGAACTACACCCGCATGTCGGAGTTCGTACGCAGTGCTTTCTCTCGACTGCCTTTATATTATATCATGAACCTTTGCTTTTGTCAATAGGTTTTTGCAAAATTTTTCTTTTTTTCGCAGGTTTCCAATCATCTTGACGGGACTATGAATCCATGATATAATATAACCAAAAAAACAGGAGGATGTCATGACACTATATGAATTGATGCTGCGCACCAATCACCATCTGCTCTGTAATCGGAAACCGTATTTAACCGACGCACAGAAAATCTACATTGTCAAACGATTCCTTTCCGCGCAGTCTTCCCGTGAGGAATGTGAACGCTTCTGGCGCAGTGTTCGATTTCCCGGAAACCGTGACAGCTCCGGCCGCCGGATGTACCCGGAGTTCTTCATACCACCGTACAATGACGGAAAGAAATACCGTTCCATTCTCGGTCAGATGCCGGCAACACATATTTTCTCCGCCAATCTCTATGAGCTTGAGATCGTTCGACTGCTTGTATGTTTTGCGCCCGGCGAAATGTACACCGACATAATCACGGAACAAACGCTTGACAGACTGAAAAACACCTTCTTTGGTTCCGAGGATGACGGTATCTGTGAATGTTTTGACACCTCCCTCGTTGTGCTTCGTTTTCTTGCCGCAGCAGCACCGGATCAGACCGACTGGATACAGTCGCGCATTGACGTCTATCACAAATATTTCTCCCAGAAGCTCCGCCCGTGGCAGACAGAATGGTATTTCCGTCTTTGCCTGTCCGAGCTGCCGGATGAAATTGCAATCCCCGAATTATGGAAACAGCAAAACGAGCTGTACCGTCTCCGCACACAAATACAAACAGAAGCTGACCATGACAACACAGAACAGTGTGCACTGAAAGCTTCCATTTTGGACCGTTGTATTGCCCGCCTCGCCTATTAACAATCTACAGGAGTTCCCATATGCAAACCCTCATAACCATCTGTCAAAGCCTGATGGCTGTCTGGCAATTCCCCGCGCTTGCCATTCTCACAATCTCCTTCATCACCTTCTGCCTCTACGGCATCGACAAGTGGAAGGCACAGCACAACCGATACCGCATCTCCGAAAAAACACTTCTGCTGACCGCGGCGTGCTTCGGCGGACTTGGTGCATTTCTCGGAATGCGCGTTTTCCGGCACAAGACAAAGCATTGGTATTTTCAGGTGTTTGTCCCGCTGTTCATGATATTGCAGATGGCATTGATTGCCGCTGTGATCATTCTTGGGCGTCTGCTTTGACGGATTTCGTCTTCTCAATTCCGGATTGTTTTTTTCTCGCAAAATCAGAGATGGACATACAGCAACATCTATGCTATAATAATACCAACGGAACGGTACCGCCGGAATACATCAACAGGAGAACCCACATGTCAATCGGACAAACCATCAAACACCTGCGCCGATGCGCAAACATGACGCAGGAAACCCTCGCAGAACAGCTTTCGATCTCCCCGCAGGCAGTCAGCCGCTGGGAAACAGACGCCGCTGTCCCCGATCTTTCCCTGATCCCCGCGCTTTGCGGCATTTTCAATGTTACCTCCGACGAGCTGCTCGGCATCGATCTGTCACGCCGAAACGCGGAAGTGGAATCGCTGCTTGCACAGGGATATGCTTTGATCTGCGACGGAGATTTTTTGGCTGCCGCATCGTTTTATGCCGATGCACACCGCAGATATCCGCGTGCACATGCGATCACACAGCGGTATGCCGACGCGCTCATCAATGTTTACAGCCGTCGTGGCGAGAAAAACTACGACGATGTTATCACAATGTGTGAACAGGTACTCTCCGAATGTACCGATGACACCATCCGCCGTGAAACGGTACGCACCCTTGGTATTGCCTACGATTATGCCGGTAAAAAAGAGGAATATGACCGTTTGACCGAAAGCATGCCCCCGCACTGCTTCTGCCGCGAGCATTTCATGATGTGGAACTGGACAGGCACAAAAGGCTACGAACAGCGGCGAGATTATATCTTTGCACTGATTCATGATCTCATCACCGCGATGATGCTGAATACCGAGCAGTTTGACGATGACGGGAAACGCATCTATTCCGCCAAAGAACGTGATATACTCCGTCGACAAACGCTTTCCGCAGCGGATGTACTCTACCCGGACGGTGACTATCAGAGCCTTGCTCAAATTCTGCAGAACGTCAGCGACTGGCTCTGTCAGGACGCATTGAGACGAAATGATTTTGATGCCGCACTGGACGCTTTGGAACGCTCCTGTGACTTTGTTATTCATTTTGACACCTATGACTTTGACGCAGCACACACCTCCTTGCCCCTGCGCGGTTTTTCCGACGGCGGCTGGATCATGGAGGCTGACGGCAACCGATCTGCCGGGATGCTGGAAATACTCAGAACCGATCACGATCTTGATCCGATCCGCGATGACCCGCGATTTTCGGTCATTCTCTCGCGGCTCAAACAAACCGCCAAAAAGCCCCAATGACAATGGAACCCGCTCCATCACGGAACGGGTTCTGCGATTTTTTGCAATATGGATTTGGTTATGACAGGATCGTGCAAAGAACAGCAACCATCGTCTCCATGTCCTCAACACAGGCATACTCAAAGCGGGAATGGTAATTCTCACCGCCCGTGGACAGATTCGGACACGGCAGTCCCTCAAAGGACAGACGCGCACCGTCCGTACCGCCGCGGATCGGAACAAATTCCGGTGTCACGCCGTTTGCACGCATTGCATCTGCCGCACGCTCGACGATGAACATCTTATCCGCAAGCATTTCCTTCATGTTGTAATAGGAATCGCGTATGACAAGCACACACGGATCGGTTCCCGCAATCGAACGCCACTTGGCATTGACCGCTTCCACCGCCGATGCAAGTACCTGTTTCTTTTCTTCAAACAGTGTCTTGTCGTGATCGCGGATGATATAGCGAAGCTCCGCGTGCTCACAGTCACCGGACAGATCGGTCAGATGGAAGAAGCCCTCATAGCCTTCGGTGCAGGCAGGAATCTGTTCTGTCGGCAGAAGCGCATTGATCTCACAGGCAAGCAGCGCCGCATTGACCATCTTGTTCTTGGAATCACCCGGATGGATGGAGCGTCCGGTGATGACAATTTCCGCACCTGCCGCATTGAAGTTCTCATATTCGATACCGCCGAGCGCACCGCCGTCCACGGTATACGCATAATCGGCACCGAAGCCTGCGACATCGAACAGATCCGCACCGCGTCCGATCTCCTCGTCGGGCGTAAATGCGACCTTGACAACGCCGTGCGGTTTGCCGGATGCAATCAGCCGCTCCAGCGCGCAGACGATCTCCGCACAGCCTGCCTTGTCATCCGCTCCCAGCAGTGTGGTGCCGTCGGTCACGATCAGATGCTTGCCGCGATATTTTGTAAGTCCCGGATAATCACGCTCTGCAAGGACAATCTGCTTTTCCTCGTTGAGCACAATGTCCACTCCGTCATAATATACTTCCCTTGCCTTGATCGGCGCATCGGCACACGCATCGGACGTATCCATATGGGCAATCAGACCGACGGTCGGATGCACCTCATCGGTGTTGGCGGCGAGGGTAGCATAAACATAGCCGTGCTCGTCGCAGTAAACCTCCATACCGAGCGCACGCAGATCGCGGTACAGACGCTTTGCAAGCGCCCACTGCTTGTCCGAGGACGGACAGGTCTCCGACTGCTCGCACGACATGGTCGGATAGGAAACATAATCCAAAAACAGATCTTTTACATGCATATTTCAATACTCCTTATCTGAAAAAAACCGTGCAGTACGGTTGGGCACTGCACGGTCACGGAAATTATTCGTTGTTCTTGTTGACGATCGGAACGAAGGGCGTATCAGCCGGTGCTTCGTCATTGCCGGCTTCCGCAGGAGCTTCCAGCGTATCCGGAACTTCTTCGTTCTGTGCAGCGTCCGGCATATGCTCTGCCTTCCATTCGCGGAACTTTTCAACCTGAGCAAAGCGCTCCTCACCG
The DNA here is from genome assembly GCA_017455975.1 of Clostridia bacterium. Taxonomy (GTDB): domain Bacteria; phylum Bacillota; class Clostridia; order Oscillospirales; family CAG-272; genus RGIG3925. Next base: position 4,076 of record JAFTLK010000218.1, read on the forward strand.
CAGGGCATTGCACACTTGGACTTCATGTTGATAAGAATACCGTCGAGCTTGACCTCGCGTACCATCTTGATAATATCATCCAGCGGTACAACGGCAGCCTTATACTGATCCTTGTCGGAAACAAATTCCATACCGTTTGTGAAAACGGGCAGGAAGTTCTTTTCGATCGTTTCCTCCGCAACCTCGGTCTTGGCAGCTTCTTCCGCACCTTCTGCAGCAGCTGCGGCAGGCTTCTTCTGGGACATCTTGATCATTGCGGGAATGACCTTACCGTCGGGCATCGCCTTGGTCGGTACGAGGAAACGTGCATCGGACAGCGCCTCGATCAGGCGGCTTTCCATAAAGGCCAGCGTCTTTGCAACCGCTTCCTTGAACTTTTCGGGATCGGTGCGGTCAATGTTGTTCGGCGTACGCAGGAACTGGAACAGGTTGGTGATGGCGAAGTCGACCTTCGGGTTGCCGTAGATGAGGTTATTCTTCTGGCCGATGTATGCGCTGTGCTTGACAATTTCCTTGATCGGAATCATACCCTGACGCTTTTCGGCATCGAAGAACATGATGATCTGGTAACCGAGCACCTGCAGCTCCTGGAAAACGGACTTTTCATTTTCACGGTTGAACTGGTCGCGGGTGAAGGTGGAAACAAGCAGCGGAATGTTTCTCTTTCTGTACTCGTTTGCAAGCTCCATTGCAGTTGCTTTATCCTCGAACATCTGGATAAAGCTGTACTGGAAGACATACGGCTTGTTGGTTTCGCCGCAGTACATGCAGTAAAGCTCCTCTGCACCGAGCATACGCGCGATCAGTGCATCGCGGCGCTGTTCGTTGCGTTCCTTGCGGTAACGGACATACTTGCCGTAGTCGATGGATTCGACGCGATCCTTTTTGCGGACACCGTCGCGCTCCGCAATCAGACGGTCGGTCGGAATGTCAGTGCGCAGCTTCTGTGCCAGCTCATCGAGCTTTTCAAGATCGGTATCCTTCCAGTTGTATTCTTCCTCGGTCAGGCCGAACAGTGCGGACGGATCCGTACCGGGTGTCCAGGTTTCCGGGTCGGTCATGATGATATGGGTCGGGTCGAGGACGCGCATTGCGTATTCTTCCGCGCCGTTGGGGCCGACCAGACCGACGGCATATTTCAGCTCGTCATTGACATAGGTTGTTTTGAATCTGAGTTCCATTGTGTGATGTATCCTTTCGGGGAGTTCGTCAATATTTGCTTTTTATTATAACACAGATTTTGCAAAAATGCAAATGGTTTTGTGAATATTTTTTGTAAATTCGGGAAAATTTACGGTTTATTTTTATTTATTGTGCATGTCGAGCAGATATCGGCACAATTTTTCCGGCATATCCCCGAAATCGCGCTCATTGTCGACGGTGACATCTGCCCATTTCCGTGACGGAACGGAATATTCGGCCTCTCTGTACCGCACGCAGGCAAGGTAATAACCGCCGATAAACTCGGGGGTCTGTCCTTTCAGTGTGATATTGCGGCAGATTCTGCGGTAAATGCGCGTTTCAATCTCCGCCCAGACAAAGATCTTATAATCGAGGCGCGCCCGGATCGCATCAATGCAGAAAATGAACGCACCGTCGGCGATGATAAAGTCGATGTCGTCCCGTGCACAAAGTGCATCCAGCTCCGCACACATGCCGTCGGCATCAATGGAGGTCGGATGATTCCAGTCGGGGTATTCTTCCCCGTCGAGCGGCGAGACAATCTTCGGCAGATCCTTTTTGTAATACTTGTCCGCATTGACGATCACCGTACGAGGAAGAAGCTCCGACAGGCGTGCTGAAAGTGTCGATTTTCCGGAGCCGGACGGTCCGGAAATCCCGATGACAAGCGGCTTATGACTCATGGCCTTCCTCCTCATGGTGGTGCGCGTGGTCATGGTCGTGACCGGAGCGCTCATGGATGGACTGCATCTTCTCGCGCACCATCACACGCTCTTCCATCAGCTGCTCCTGCAGCTGCAGGGGCGTCCATGTGCGGTTGGTCTCCGTCAGCATTGCCATCAGAGACGGACGTGCGAACTTCGCGGTCTTTGCTTCATTCAGAAACTTCTGTACCACAGCCAGCGGCATATTGGCAAACAAGAGCATCGGCTCCGCAAGTGCGGGGGCCTCGGCCGCACCGGCCGCGTCGTCCATACCGCAGAGCACACCGATGGTTTCACCGTACTGCGCGGGATCGGCTTTGATGAGCTGTATGCCATGGCGTACGCAGAGCACGCGGAGCGCGGGGACCTGCTTCGGCTGCAGATCAAAGGTCAGGAGCATCGGATTGTTGGGATTCATAGGGATTCCTCCTCTTTGTGTACGTTGTCGGCGGTGCCGTGAACGGCGAGATAATCGGCTTTCGCCGGAGATGCATCCTCATCGGAGGGGAATACGATCCCGTTCTGGCGGCGCACCTCATCAATGATTTCCATCTCAATGACGGAGTTCTCAAGATATTCGTTTTCGACAAGTCCCTCCCGGCACAGACGGGCAAATTCGGCAAGCTCATAGATCATATTGTTGTCCACGGTCTCAAACGGGATCTCCTCCTCCCATCTGCCCTGATTTCCGAGATTCGGCGAGCCCTTGTGATAGATGATGCGCATATCGGTCGGCATGGTGATCTTACCGACGGCAAGCGTTGCATCCTCACCGACAAACAGATTCGGCGTGACCGATTCCGTGATCTTGGAATACGACAGCTCTGCTTTCATATCGCCGTAGTCGAGCAGAACGTGACCGGAGCCCTCAAATCCGTTGTGCAAAAGGGTGGACATGGAGAGGATGCGGCGCGGTCTGCCGAACAGTTTTGCCGCAATGTGCACGATGTAAACACCGATATCCATAATGGCAGCATTGGAATATGCGGGATTGAACGCATTCTGAATGTCACCGGACTTGAACTTGTCGTATCGGGACGAATACTGGTTGAAGTCAAGCACTACACGGCGCAGTTTGCCGAGTTTCGGCAGCTGCTCCCGCACAAGCGCGATGCACGGGTCAAAGGACGGACGCATAGCCTCCAGCAGGACACAGCCGTTTGCGCGTGCGGCACCGATCATTTCGGAAAGCTCGGCGGAATTGGTCGCAATGACCTTTTCGCACAGGACGTGCTTCCCTGCGTTGAGTGCCCGGACCGCCTGTGCGGCATGTGCAAAGTTCGGGCTCGCAATATAAACGGCATCCAGCTCCGGATACGCAAGAAATGCATCATAATCGGTGAAAACCGCACCGATGCTGTGCTTTTCGGCAAATGCATCGCCGGTTTGCTGTGCTCGTGAATAAACAGCGGTAACGGTTACGCAGTCAAGCGCCGCTGCCGCCTCGCACAGCCAATCGCTGACGAAGTTGGTTCCCACGACACCGATGCGGATCACAGTTTTATCATTCATAACGGAATTTCTCCTTTTCCATGACAGTATCATACCCAATAATTATATCCTAAAAACGGCTGAAAATCAAGCATCACCGGGAAATATCTGCCTAAATTTTACTGCCGCCGCGGAATTTCGGCATATTGCCAAAATACCGCCTTTCATTTTCGTACACTTTGCCCATAGAAAATCGGACGAATTCGCGATATAATAAAGGAAAAAGCCCGTTTAGGAGGATCATACTTATGGGTGCTGTATTTTCCGCACGCGGCATCACAGCGGATGCTGTGGTATCCCGCGCCGATTTCCGACCGTTTCTGATGTCTGATTTCAATATCCGCACCATACTCGCACCGTATGGGGACGGTTTTGTCGCCCGTGCAGAGGGGCTGCTCGATGAGCCGTATCCGCAGCTCTGCGCTTCCATGTATATGCAGTTTGTCAGAAACGGCAACCGCTCCAATTATGAAGCGCTGTATTTCCGCCGCCGCTCGATGCTGACCACGTTTGTGATGGCAGAGCTTTACGAGGGCAAGGGACGCTTTGTCGATCGCATCATCGACGGTATATGGTTCATCATGGAGGAATCGTCCTGGATCATCCCGGCGCACAACTGGTCGGGCAAACCTGTCACCGGCGGTGTCGTTTCCCTGCCCGATACATTCTCAACGACCGACGAAGGCGACGACATGAAGCACATCGACCTGTTTTCTGCCGGTACCGGCGGTCAGATGGCTTGGCTGTGGTATCTGACAGGTGATATCCTCGACCGCGAAAATCCCGTCATCCGTGCACGGCTGTATTCGCAGCTGCACCAGCGCATTCTGCATCCGTTCTATACCTATGACCACGACTGGTGGATGGGTGTGAGAGGCAACACGCTCAACAACTGGACACCGTGGATCGTCTCCAATATACTGACCGTGCTTGCGCTCTGTGAGGACAATGACGACAACCGCCGCGCCGGTGTGGCAAAGTGCATGGAAATTCTCGACCGCTACATCGCATTCCTGCCGGAGGACGGCGGCTGTGACGAAGGTCCCGGATACTGGGGAGTTGCGGGCGGCTCGCTGTTTGACTGTCTGGAGCTGCTTTATGACCTCACAGGCGGCAAAATCAATGTCTTTGACGAACCCGTGATCCGCCGCTTCTGCGAGTACATCATGAATGTCTGCATCAAAGAGGATCAGTACATCAACTTTGCCGATGCCGCATCGCGTCTGCATCCCGATTTCCGCATGATTTCCCGCATGGGCAGAAAGATCGGCTCTCCCCGCCTGTCGGCGTTTGCATCGACCATCGTGTATTCGCCCGAGACCTGTCCGCTCGCCGATGCGCAGTCGTATCGCTTCTATGCGAATCTCGCGGAACCGATTCCGCAGCCCCTGCCCTTTCTCCCCACACAGCATACGTTCTTTGACGATCTGCAGATTGCGATTTCCCGTGAGATCACCGACGACGGTGTCGGTATGTTCTTAGCCCTCAAAGGCGGCAATAATGCAGAATCCCACAACCACAACGATGTCGGTCAGTTTATCCTGTTTGACCGCGGTACACCGATCATCATGGATGCCGGTGTGGAGCAGTACTGCCGCGACACGTTCAGCGACAAGCGCTATACCCTCTGGGCAATGCGCGGCAACTACCACAACATCGCAAACATCAACGGCACCGAGCAGCAGCCCGGCGGAACGTACCGTGCCAAGGTTCTCTCCTATGATGAGACATCGGGTGCGCTGAAGCTCGATCTGACGGGAGCGTACCCCGAAACCGCCGGCATTGCCTCCTATACGCGTGATGCGGTCCTTTGCGGCAGTACCGTTACCGTTCATGATGCGCTGACGCTGACAGCTCCCGGACACGCCTGCTTCCGCTATCTGACCGTTGATGAGCCGGTCATCGAGGGCAATGTCATCCGCTTCGCCTCCGGACATACGGCAGTCTTTGATCCTGCACTGACGGCATCGGTGGATCCCGTCGACCTTGGCGGCGGCAAGATCGCCCGTGAATGGCGGCGCGAAATGCTGTGGCGCATCACCCTCTCAACCGCTGACAGCATCACCGCCTGCGAGCATACGCTGACCTTTGACAGAACATAACATCCCAAACGAAAGAGTAAAAACAATGAATTACACTGAATTTACAAAAGAAGTTTGCCAGACCCTGTCGTTCCCCGCAGAAGCCGAAACGTGTTTTCTCGGTCTGGAACGGAACCTTTCCGACAACCCCGATTTTGCCGCAGCGCTGGAAGATCTTGTTGACCGGTTCTGTCGGGATCAGACCCTGCATCTCGGCGAGATCATGCCGATGGTGGAAGCCCTTGCCGCAGAACACAGCGAGAATCCTTACACGCTTGATCTTATCTACATCATACACTGTGCATACCATACCCGCATCCGTTACAGAGAAGCGGGACTGTCCGAGAAGCTGTTCTGGGACGGCATGGCCGACCTGCGCTACAAGCTGCTTGAATGCATGGATTGCAAAAATGTGCCCGGCACGTTTGTTGCACCGTGGAATGAGGGCTTTCTGCGGCTCGGACGGTTTACGCTCGGACGGTTCCAGTATGAACCCACCGGCTGCTATCACGGCGAAGACATGACGCTGGAATGCGGTTATACCGTCACGGAGGGTACACGTTATCTGAACTTCCACATTCCGAGCAGCGGTGTGCCTCTGACAGATGAGGTACGGCTTGACTCCTACAGACAGGCATACGCATATTTCCGCGAATGGGCAGGCGGAGATGTGGTTCTGCTGCACACCTCCAGCTGGCTTCTGTATCCGGAGCACCGCAGAATCCTGCCGCCGCACTCCAACATTCTGCGCTTCATGGATGACTTTGCAATCTACGCCTCCGATGAAACAGAGCACTTCGGCAATGCATGGCGCGTCTTCGGTGCGTATGCCGATCTGCCGGCATCGGAATGGCCGGAGAATACCTCGATGCGCCGCGCGTTCAAATCCCACATTCTTGCAGGCGGCAAGAGCGGTCACGGCTGCGGCTTCATCGTCATGCACAACGGTGAGAATGTCACCCACAAAGCGGGCTATTTCACAAAAGCATAAAAGAAATGCAAGGACACAACGGCGTTTTCTCTCCGGTGTGTCCTTGCGGGTTTATATCCCGATATCAATCCGACTGAGCTTTTCAAGCAGCAGATCGTCTTCGTCTTCGGCATCGGCGGCAGCTTCAATTTTCTTGCGGATATCGAGCATGCGCTCGTCGGTCTGGCGGATGGTTTCGGCGCAAAGACGCAGCTCTTCCGCAATTTCATCCTGCGCGGGGATTTCCTGCTTGTACTTCATCTGATGCTCAAGCGATGCCCAGAAGTCCATGGCAATCGTGCGGATCTGCACCTCGACCTTCATGTCAAGCTTCCGGTCGGCAAAGAATACCGGTACGGTGACAATCAAGTGCAGCGAGCGGTAACCGTTGGGTTTGGGATTTGCAATGTAGTCCTTTCGGCGCAGCAGAGTAATGTCGTCCTGCGCAAGCAGTGCATCGGCAATCAGATAAATATCATCAATATATGAGCAGATGACGCGCACGCCGCCGACATCATGGATGTACTTTTCGATATTTTCCACCGACAGTGAGCAGTTATACCGCGCGAGCTTCTCTGTAATGCTTGCCGTTGTTTTCAGACGCGTCGTGATGGATGCGATCGGATTGCGGCGGTAACGAACGCTGAATTCGGTATTCAGAATCTCAAACTTCGTCTGAATCTCTTTCATCGCGCAGGTATACATCATCATCAGTTCCTTATAATCGACGATGGTTTCCATAAACCGCCTGGCGCGCGCCTGCATGCGTTCCGCGGCGTTGTCGGAAAGCGTGGTCAGACCGACCTCCATTGCATCGTAGAACTGTTCGATGGGACCTTCTTTTTCTTTGATCGTATTGGACAAAACGTCACTTCCCTTTCCGTGTTTGTACTGTTATTGTACCATAGATTTATGATTTGTCCGCAAACAGTTTATGAAAAAACGGAAAACGGCTTGTAAATTGTTTGTGTTTGATATATCAGCGCACACACTGCCGGAAACGGTCGTATTCCGAACGATCCATGGAATAACTGACCAGCTGCATCGGCACGCCGTCATACCGCATTACCGTATGCGGCAGTACACCCTCGCAGGTAAAGCCGCATTTTGTGAGCACCCGTCCGGAACGGACATTTTCGGCGTAGCGAAACGCCGACAAAAGCTCAGTACCGACCGTTTCAAACGCATACGTCACAACCGCGCCGACGGCCTCTGTCATATAACCATGTCCCCAATGCATCGGTGACAGCGCATAGGACAGCGACTTTGCAAAATATCTGCCGCGGTTGCATTCCGGATTGAGCTTAATCGAACCGATGACACAACCGACATCACAAAGCACGATGGCAAAACAGTGCGGGTGTTTGATGTAATCCCAAAGTGCAGCCTCTGCATCATGCATATCAGCGTGCGGCGGCCATCCCGCCATCGGGCCGACGAGCGGACTCCCGGAATAGGCGAACAGATCGTTTATGTCTTCCTCCTGCCATGGACGGAGGAGGAGACGGGAGGTTGTGAGGGTTGGCATGAGATGTCCTTTCCTGTAGTTCAAAACACACTCAAAGAAGATGCAGCGATGCTTTTTCGTTTGCAAGAACGGTCAGTCGTTTGTATGCACCGAAAAACAGATTCAGATGCGGATCCGTCATGAAATAAAATGCACCCTGATTCTGTTCTCTGCATTTTGCGTGGTAAGACAGAACGCGGAGCATATGCAGTGCCGCAAAGAGATAAATCGCTTTTTCTTCATCCGCGTGGAATGAACGCACAGAACGGTATCCCGCAAGCACCGATGCCCATATTGATTTTTGGTATATTTCATTGTCCGCAAAGGTATAATTGGCAAGCAGCACACCCAGGTCGTAGGCAAAGTATCCCTGTCCCATGCAGTCAAAATCAAACAAAACCGGCACATCCCCTTGGAAATAATAATTGTTCGGCTGTACATCGCCGTGACAGGTGCCGTATGCGGTGCTGTACTTGCCAAGCATATCATCCGCCGACTGCCACAGCGGCATTGCAGTTTGTTTCAGAAACGCAAGATCGTCCGGACGGTGGCGCAAAAACGGCGCCAACAGACGCGAGGGCGCATCCACAAGCATCGTTTGATCAATAACGGGGCGCGTTGTATGGGAATCAAACGAAAGCGACGCTTCATGCACTTGTGCAAGCAGGCGGCCGAGATTGTACATCAGGGTATCTGCATCCCCGACGGGAGACTGCACAATGCCGCGGAACAGAACCGCCTGACGCATCCCCTCCGGTGCATCGAGTTCCAATACATATGACCGGTCTTTGCTCGGAATCGGTTCGACAACCGATAATTCTTTTGCAAGAAGATGACGAATAAAGCGGATTTCCTCGGTAATCTGTTCGGTGCTGTATACGCCCGCCAAGGAAACGCGCAAAAAACAGGTTTCATCCGACGATGTAATCTGATAGATATCATTCAAGCCGGATTTGAAAAAGATACATTCGGAATCGGACGGCAAATCATAATGGTTTTGCAGTTCTGCAAGCAGTGCTGACGGTAAGAATTGAGAATAATTGATTTTGATGGTATTCATGTTGTACTTCCCTCCGCGCAAACATAGTCTATATCATGATCCAAATAACATGTTTTGAATTTTCTTCGCTTCTTCTGAGAACGCCACAGAATCAATATAATCTTTTACTTGAATACAAATAATCTCGTCGGGAACAATATCGCTCATCGAAATCCATTGCCACTCGTCCAACTTTTCAAAGGTGTCTGCTTTCAGCTTATAAACATATCCAACACCATTGGGATCAAGACTTCCGTATTCAATGAAAGTTTTTCCGTTTTCACAGGAGAAAGCCCTATTCCCTGTCGGGTCATCGGGAAACCAACGGATAGGTAATGCAAACGGGATAACTTCCTCTATTGTTTCGGCGGCATATATAGCCTTTTGTGATTCGTGCGCATTCGCACCGCGCGCTTGCTGTGGGCGAACGATATCAAACAAGTATTGACTGCCGTGATAAACATATTGCGGTTTTGCCATTTATGGATTCTCCTTCGCCGTGTTGACAGAAGCAATTAACAACCGTCGGATTGTCCCACAGCGATGATACAAATCCTTCGCAATCTCTCGGTCAATCAGTTCGGATTTCACGAACAATTCCAGCCAATATTCCGTTTCGTAACACTCTTTCAGCGCAATTTGAAACTTCGCGACAAAATCAGCTTTACTATGCGCATAGTTGGCCTCGTGGATATTTGCACCAATAGAGGTTGAGGAACGTTCCAACTGATTTACAAGCGAATAATGTCCTTTTACGCCATCGCACAACTTAATTACTTTAACTGCAAATTCCGTGGATAGATCACGAAGTTTTGATTCTGCCATATCTGCACCGCCTTTCCTAATTTTATTATATCATAAACCCGTTCGTTTTTCAAGTGAAATATTCGGCTTATACCGAATGTGAAACGGTAATTTCCAGCTTTCGTGGCGGTGCTTTGAACTTTTTGACTTTAATGAAATATTTTGCCTTACGGCAAAATGTGAAATAATTTCCTGACGGAAATTGTGAAATATCTCCCGCCGCCTACGGCTTTGGTCGATGTGAAATAAAATTCGTTCCTTCACACGCCGCAGGCGTATTTCACTGCCGCAGGCAATTT
>JAFTLK010000219.1 GCA_017455975.1 Clostridia bacterium
CCCAATGCGCCAAATTGCTCTACGACAAGCACAGACAAACCCTCTCTTGCCGCAGAAATTGCTGCAATGGAACCTGCTGTTCCTCCGCCAACAACACAAACATCATACGAGCCGTATACCGGTATTTCGCGTGCCGGGATCTGATATACCATGAAAATCATCCTTTCATCATGAGATATATGAAAAAACAAATTATAATGTCTTTTTGGATTTTGGATCTGATTGTTGAAAATATCCGTATATGGGCTTGCATATTTTCCTTTTTTGCGATATAATTGTATCGGTATCTGCGAATCTGTCATTATTATAGCATAACACCTATATCAATACCATGAAAAAAGAAAATCAACATAGGAAAAAACACCACTGTTCAGAGTGGAGGAGTATCCTGATATGAAATTCAGCAGTATTCTTGAACAATATAAAATCAATATATTTACGGTTCAGAAAGAGACAAGAAACATTCGGCAGATACGCACGCACACGCATCTGCCGACATATCGATTTTTGCTTTTGGAACATGGAAGTATACATTACGAATCAGATCATGTTGTTTGGGAAATGAAAGCCGGAGATATTCTGTACACGCCAGCTTTTTTGGAATATAATATTGATGTTTTGTGCGGTACGATCTTCACCAATGTATTTTTCCAAATCATTCCCAATGCTGCTGATAACACACTGCCGTTTTGGGATCCGGTCATCTTCCGCGGGCGGCATGATATGGCTGAGATCATACGTCATTTGCTGTCAGAAGAAACGGAACATCGTACAGCATATAAACCAATGCAGGATGCATTATTACGACAGCTTCTTGTTGTCCTGTATCGGGAATCCTCCGATACAAAAGACAGAAACACACGAACCATCGCTGAATCCATCCTGCATTATATAAACAATCATTGCGAAGAACGCATCAGCAGGGAAACGCTTCACCGTGAATTTCATTATCATCCCAATTATATCAATGCTTTGATCATTCGCTCTACCGGTATGACCTTTCATCGGTATCTTACAGATGCACGTATTCACCGCGCAAAAGTCATGCTGTCTGAAACGGATCTTTCCATTACTGAAATCGCCTTGAAACTGTGTTTTTATGACAGCAGCCATTTTTCATCCACATTCATGAAAAAAACAGGTATGACTCCCACCGAATTCCGTAATCTGTTCTGATTCTGCGTATGCAGAATGCTGCTGCGGAACGCATATGTTGTTGGATAATGGAAAAGACACCCTGATTAAAACAAAAAAGACACCATAGTGTCCTTTTGTTTTGGTCGGAGTGAGAAGATTTGAACATGTTCCTACGAACTTCATTGCCTGCAATGAAGTTCAGAAGATTTTGCCGGGGGTGATCATATTGATATGAGCATTCTCTGTCCGGACGCAGTACGCTATGCGGCAAAATCTTCGCCGGATGTTGGGCAACCCCCTCATTCGAAGATAAAAAAAGGATGACCACAAGGTCATCCTTTTTTTATGGTCGGAGTGAGAAGATTTGAACTTCCGGCCTCTTGGTCCCGAATGGAGTTCAGTGCTCACTTTATATGATTTTTCACAATTTGTTAGTATATTGTGCACATAATTCGCCATAATATCACTGTCATATATTGTCGATTAGTATCACGCCCAATCCCCCCGTCTCCACGTTTTCTGCACGTTGGTTAGAAATCGGTTAGACAAATTCTTTCATCCGGTTAGACAAACACAGGATAATCAAATATAATACATGGTAATTTGATCCGGTGGAACCGTTTTTCGGTATTCACCGGATGTCATTTTTGGAGGAAAAATATGCATTATCAACTGAAAACACAGCAGCTTCTCACCTATTCCCGCATTCGTATGTACCGCGCTTTTCTGGAACGCCTCGCAGCCGATCAGAACGTCCGGACGAACGGAGAATCCCTTCTGTTCTATTTTATGATGCTCTGCTCCCGTGCCAATTTCCGCACATCAAGAGTCAGCATTGACGGTATCCGTTATTCTGTCGCACCGGGAGAATGGCTCATGCCCGTGAAAGAATTGGCGTCTCTGTTCCGCTGTAAAACAGATAAAAGTACGCTCTCATTACTCGAAGAAATGCAGGCGGAGAATCTGATCGGATTTACACCACTCCATCGCAGCAGATACGTGAAGTACAAGATTCTGCACTGGAACCAATATAATACCGTTATCGAAGATAACGCATCCTGTACCAAGGAAGACGGTTTTTTCTTTTTCCCGTACAGTATGGTAAACGATTTCATGGGTAAGGGTAAATGCTCCGAGATGGACATTGTTCTCGACCTGTGGATCAATGCCATCTACTGTGACAGCAATATCGCCGGATCATCTGACGGACCTGTGGTGTACTTCCGCAATAGAAGTCACTCTCCTTTGATCGGATACGACACACTGGGCACTCGCTGGGGGATCAGCAAATCCACCACAGGCCGCATTTTGCGGAAGCTGCAGGAGCTTGGATATGTGGAACTCATGGCTTTTCCGGGCAAGTACGGGACTGCAATCTATATGAAAAATTATCTGCCCACCATGTTTGATCTGCCGGAAATGGTAATCGACCGAGAAGATGTGGCACTGTCTCTGCATATCGATATTCCGTTTTCTGCGTGCCAGAATGAGCCGGAAGAAGCGATGGATTTTCCTGTATCCGACACTGAAAACATGCCTGTTCCTGCGTGCCATAACGACGCAAAATCTCCGGTCAGTGAGCAGATTGTTGTGCCCGAAAATATCCGGTGCGTGCCAAAATCCAATCTGGTGAAAATCGTCCGCGAAGTCGTCCGAGCACTTTCCCTACAAGATTACGCGTGCGCGTCATGTGCGCGTGCGCGATATATCTTATCTAACTTATCAGACGACTGCAAGAAAAAAACAATATATACTGAGTTAGTTATGGAATGCCCGTCACTGAAAGCTTATCATTGTTTTTCTCTGGAGATTACGCCGCAGCCGGATGGAGACGATTGCCCGGACAGATTTCCGGACAGAAAGGACGGTGATGCCGGAAGTCCTTGAGCCGCACCTGCCCCATTCTTTTGCAGTCTGCTTTTCTGAAATTACAGGATAGCATATTGCAGCGCCCATAACGACCAATCGAAAAAACAAAACGCAAAGGAGAAAATTTTTTGTCAAACATCATCATATCCAAAACAGACAGCATGATCAGACAGGTAAAGAAGACTCTGCGAGAACTGGAGAATTTCCGTTTAAAACTGGAGCACCCGTACAGTGAGGATTGTTTTGACCACCTCTTGCAGGCGGCAGATGCTGCGGAAGTAACCTGTCTGCAGCTTAGACAGATGTTGGTAGCCTGTCTCTGCACCTCCAAAGAAAAGCTGCTTGATGACATCTCGGATGCGCAGGGATATTCCGTGGAAGAACGAAACGGAGTAATCTGCATCCGTACACCTGCTCTGCCGCTGAAAAAGCGATACCGCAGCAACTGCTCTTATATTGCTGAACCGTTGATGCATGTACTGGAACAATACAGCAGGGAGCACAAAATTCATCGGCTTCAGGATGCGATTGTAACCATCCGCCATAATTACCCATCCGATCTGCCGACAAGGTATATTCGGGATCACGACAACATTGAGGTCAAGAAAGTGCTGGATGTAGTCAGCCTCTTTTTCCTCCTGGAAGACAATATGGCACACTGCGATCTGTATTACACAGCCAAACCCTCAGACAGTTATTCCACGGAGATTTTTATTGCTCCCAAACTGGAGGGTCAGGGCATAATCAGTGGTTTTGCAGTCGGGGAATCCGATGAAAAAAGCGAAAAAAACGCGATGGTGTAATTTCATCACCGTTTTTTCCGCACATATAATGTAAGAAAACACAATGCCCCAATGGCGCAGAACCGAATAGGCAAGCAGTCGGGGCGGAAATTTTATGGAGAACAAGTGAAATATGAAAAAGATTACTGGCTTGAAAGAGCAGATTTTACTGCTTGCCGCCGTGTCCGGTGAGCTTTCCGATACCGCAGTCAGACGGCTCCACCCGTCATACGGATACATCAGCAACTGTCTAAGCGGACTGCGGGATGATAACCTGATCCGTAAAATCAATGAGGATAAATTGACAGGATACAAGCTGACCGTCAAGGGAAAACATTTTGTCTCGCAGTCGTATCCCGACCGACTCGCAGGCTTTATCACAGGCGGCGTTGGTACGGATAAGGTGCGTCTGGACACAATGCACCGACAGCGGTATCATCGGATTGCGGAAACGGTTGTGATGATGCACAGGCTTGGTATCGCAGTCTTACCGGGAGACAAGCCGTCGCTTTATGCCCCTCCCCTCGCAGTCGATCGCAGTCTCTCGCAGCCGTGTTTCTACCTCTCCCACGAGGTAAAGGACATGGGCGAAAACGGGATTAAGATCAACAACGCACGCTTTACAGGAATGCTTCGGAGTGGCGGCGGAGATTACCTGCTGTACAACACCTGCAGTATTCCGCTGAAGTGGGAGGAGATGTCCGAGTACCGTGCGCTGGAGCTGCTGCAGAGTGAGCTGCATACAAAGCTGCGCCCGATCATGCTGGGACATACCATGGATGTGGCGTATGATCTGCTGATGGGAAACGGAAAGAAGAACAGCACCTGCTACAAGGTAACAGGAATACTCCCCTGTATACATTATGTTCCGTTTGATGAGAATGGGGAATTTCTCATGCGCATGGGATTTCTCAGCGGCTGTCTCAACGCGCTGAAAACGGCGCTTCTGAAGGATAGTGTGCAGAAACCGAATTCGGTTTGGTACTGCGATGGATTCACAGGTGACGGAAAGCCGATCCTGTATGCCTGTGATTTCGATATGCAGCGGATTTACGCTTATCGGAACAAGCTGGACATGGATCGGCTCGGTGGTGTGGTGTATTCTTTTGATTTTCAGACTGCGGTACTGGAGAGGTATTTTGAGGGGCTTGGGGTGGTGTTTAAGGTGCTGGATCGGAAGAAAGTGGAGGAGAAGCTTGAAGTGAGTGACAAGTCGTCCATTCACCACCCTTGTCCCGGACTCGCCTCAAACTTCTCCTCCACCATCTTCCGATC
>JAFTLK010000220.1 GCA_017455975.1 Clostridia bacterium
ACATCGGGGTAATCATAACTGTTCATGGATACCATCCTCCCGCAGCATCACCCACTGTTCGGCACCTGTCCCGCCGCGCGGTCTGCACCGCATCAGGCTGAGCGGACCGTAGAGGGTGCGCAAATGTGCCTCGATGTCCTGCGCCGGATCGACATTCGGTGAAAAATCACCTGTGATCACACCGCCGTCAAGGATCAGAATACGGTCACAGCTGTTGAGTGCCAGCATCGGATCGTGCAGTGCCATCAGCGCAGCACCGCCCGCCGCATGTACACGCGCCGAGAGCAGAGACAGCATCCGATGCCGCAGACGGAAATCGAGCGCACTTTCCGGTTCATCGAGCACATACAGACAGCATCCCGTCACAAGCGTCCGAGCCAGAATGCACAGCTGCCGCTGTCCCTCGCTGAGTGTCTGATAATTTTCGTTTTCGCGCCCCGCAAGACCGACCTGCGCAATGGCCTCCATCGCTGCACGGCGCATGCCGGCATCAGGCTGACCGAGCAGACCGAGCCTTGCATGAAATCCCATCAGCACGACATCGAGCACCGGTATGTCAACGGAAATACCGCTTCTCTGCGGAATGTACCCGATCCGCCGCGCAGTTTCGCGCACGGAAAGCGACTCCAGACGCACCCCGTCAAGCGTACAGCTGCCGCCGTGCGGCAGGATCCCGCAGACAGCGCGCAGAAGCGTCGTTTTCCCGGCACCGTTTGCTGCGAGCACCGCGGTGACCTCGCCTGCCTGCAGCGAAAAGGTGCAGTCGCGGAGCACCTGCGTTTTTCCGTAGCCGGCCGACAGGTTCCGAACCGTAAAAAAGCTCATGTCCGTGTCCTCCCGTGTACGATCAGATAAATGAGGAACGGCGCACCGATCAGGCTCGTGAAGATGCTGACCGGCAGCTCCGCCTGTGCCGCCGTGCGCGCAAGAATGTCCGCACCGACGAGCAGAATACCGCCCGACAGACCGGACAGCAGCATTGTGCCGATCCGGCTGTCGCGGGTCAGCATCCGTGCGATGTGCGGTGCAAGCAAACCGATGAAGCTGACAAGTCCCGTCAGGCTGATGACCGCCGCAACGGTCAGCGTTGCAAACAGGAGCACCGTCATACGCAGAATCCCGACCGGAACACCGAGCATCCGCGCCTCACCCTCCTCCGCCGACAGCACAAGGATCTGCCGGTGCAAAACAAACAGCGCAGCCGACGCACCGATACAGAGCAGCAGATTTCCGACTGCGTCATACAGGCTGACGCCAGACAGGCTGCCCATCATCCAGTATTCGATGGACGCAAGCTCGCGCTCCGGGTCAGCGGTGAGCTTTAAGCACATCAGCACCGTCTGCGCCAGTGCATGTACGGCGATGCCGGCGAGCACAATGGTACTGTTTTTGCCGCTGCGGTCAAGAAACGACAGCCCGATGGCCGCACCGACCGCCGCCAGCGCACCGAGAAACGCCATGCCCGTCACGCCGGCCGCGCCGACCCCGGACAAAAACAGAATTCCTGCGGCCGCACCGGCACTTGCACCGGAGGACACACCGACAATGTCGGGCGATGCCAGCGGATTGCGGAACACCGTCTGAAAGACAAAGCCGCAGATACCGAGTGCAAAACCGCCGACCGCACCGACAAGCACCCGTCCGAGCCGCAGCGTGACAAACACACTCCGCATCATCGCATCCCCGGACAAAAGCCCCTCCGGTGTCAGCGGATACCGACCGATGAACAGGCTCGCGCCGGTCACAGCCAGCAGCAGTATGCCCGCACAGATGCAGATATGTTTAGTCTTCAAGGTAGGTAAAACCATAGAATGTCTCGTAGAAGCTGTTGTAGGTGTCCTTTGCCGCATCGGCTGTGATCACATCGGGATGCAGGACATTCGCAAGCCACACGGCACCGAGAATACCGCTGGGCACAGGGCTGTCCCACGCCTCGGCATCCCCGGGCATCTGATACACATTGCCGCTTGTGACAGCCTTACATGCGGCGAGATTCGGATCAGCCATGACATCCGCTGCGGTATACGATGCATCGGAGGCGAGAATGATGTATTCGGGATCCCATGCAAGCAGCTGCTCATAGCTGACATTCACCCAATACGTATCGGAAATCTCCGCCGCTGCGTTGACGCCGCCCGCCATGGCGATCATGTCGGACTGATACATGCCCGCACCTGCCGTGGACAAAAAATCAGAATTGCCCGCAAGGTAGACGCGCGGTGTCTCCGCGCCGTCAAGCAGCGTTGCAAGCGCGTCTTCCTTTGCATCGGTGAAGCCCAGAAGCTCGTTTGCGGCAGCCCCGACATTGGCGGCAGACGCAATCAGACGGATCATATCCTCAAGCAGCGTCTGATTCTCCGGATTGACAAGCAGAACATCGATGTCCAGTGCGGAGAGCGTTTCTGCGGCATCCTTTAATTTCAGCGGCAGAATGACAAGATCGGGATCAAGCGCGGCACAGCCCTCAAGGTCGAATTCCTTTGCCGAACCGACACTCGGCAGCGTGGGAAGCGCAGGCGATGCCAGCTGATAAATGGCACGCTTATCGGCCTTTGCCTCAATGCCGACCATACGGTCGTCCAGACCCAGCGCAATGAGCGCACTTGTGGAGATATAATAGCCGCTGACCAGTGTCTGCGGTTCAGCTTCAATGACGACCTCGCGGCCTGCCTGGTCGGTTACGGTCAGAGGATAAGTCACCGATGCGGGCAGCTTGTCCGCACCGCCCGCTGTTTTCGTTCCGGAGCAGGCATTCATTGCCATCAGTATGACGAGTACCAATAAAAGTGATATAATGCGTTTCATAAGACAGACCGTTCCCGCAGTCCTGCGGGAATCCTTTCTTTGTTTTTTTCACAGAAATTATACCAAATCCTCTGTACAAAGTCAAGAAGTTCTGGTATAATAATAGTTAATAAACGATTGAACAGGAGCAAAGCAATGCTGACAATACAGAATTATGTCCGGCCCGAAACGCTGGACGAGGCATGGGAATGCAACCAAAACCGCAAAAACCGCATTCTCGGCGGTATGCTCTGGATGCGCCTGGGCCGCGGCAGCATCAACACCGCCATCGACCTATGCCGGCTCGGACTTGATACGATTGAGGAATCGGAGGAGGAATTCTCCATCGGCGCGCAGGTCACCCTGCGGCAGCTTGAAACACATACGGGGCTGAACCGATACACGCACGGCGCTGTCCGCGCGGCGGTTTGCGACATCATCGGTGTGCAGTTCCGCAACATGGCAACGGTCGGCGGCAGTATCTGGGGACGCTTCGGCTTCTCGGATGTCCTGACGGTCTTTCTGGCACTTGACACAGCCGTGGAGCTGCACCGCGGCGGCATCGTCCCGCTTGCGCAGTTTGTCACCATGCCGCCCGACCGTGACATTCTCGTCCGTCTGATCGTGCGCAAAACACCGGGTGCGGTCGTCTATCTGGCCATGCGCAATCAGAGAACGGACTTCCCGACACTGACCTGTGCCGTCTCCGACCTCGGCGGGGCTCCCCGCACGGTCATCGGCGCACGTCCCGGCAGAGCGATGATCGTTCCCGGTCTGCCCGCACTTCCGGTCGGTCAATGGTCACAGGACGCAATCAGCGCATATGCAGAAGCGGCGGCAGCTGCCGTCCCGACGGGAAGCAATGTGCGTGCAGGAGCTGCATACCGCAGCCATCTCTGCAGCGTGCTGACAGCGCGCGCACTGACACAGCTTGGAGGGATCAACGGATGGAACTGAAACTGACACTCAACGGAAAACGCATCATCGAGGAGATCGACGCCGATCTGCTCCTCATCGACTTTGTCCGCGCACATGGCTGCAAAAGCGTCAAGCGCGGCTGCGACACCTCCGGGTGCGGGCTCTGCACCGTACTCCTTGACGGCACCCCGGTGCTTTCCTGCTCGATGCTTGCCGCACGTGCCGACGGACATGACGTTCGCACGCTTGAGGGGCTGCAGGAGGAGGCTGCGGACTTTGTCGGCTTCATCGCCGCACAGGGAGCCGACCAGTGCGGCTTCTGCAATCCCGGCTTTGTCATGAATACGATCGCCCTTCTGCGTGAAAATCCCGATCCGACCGATGACGAGATCCGCGCCTTCCTTGCCGGCAATCTCTGCCGCTGCTCCGGTTATGACGGACAGCTGCGCGGCATCCGTGCATATCTCAATGCAAAGAAACGCGAGGGCTGATATATGGATGTAAAACAACTGAAAACGGTCGGCAGATCCTTCCCCAAAAAGGACGCGATGCAGCTGCTCCTGGGCAAGCCTGTCTATACCGAGGACATCACGCCCGAGGACGCGCTGGTCGTCCGGATCCTGCGTTCTCCGCATGCAAATGCGATCATTACAAAGATTCAAACGGAAACGGCGAAGAAGGTTCCCGGTGTTGAGGCGATCTTCACATGGGAGGATGTTCCCTCCACACGCTTCGCCATCGCCGGGCAGACCTTCCCGGAGCCCTCTCCCTATGACCGTCTGATCCTCGACCGTCATGTCCGCTTTGCCGGGGATGCTGTTGCCATTGTCGCGGCGGAAACGGAAAAGGCAGCCGAGCGCGCCATGCGCCTCATCCGTGTCGAATACGAGGTGCTTGATGCGGTGCTCGACTTCCGCTCAGCGAAAGACAATTCCGTGCTTGTACATCCGGAGGAGGACTGGTTCCCGCCGTGTGAGGTCGGAGGCGACCCGAAGCGCAATCTCGTTGCCTCCGAGACGGATGCCGACGGCGATGTGGACGCGGTGCTCTCTGCCTGCGATATCGTCATCGACCGCACCTATCATACAAAGGCATTCCAGCAGGCGATGATGGAGCCTTTCATCGTCTATACCGATCTTGACCGTTACGGACGGCTGCATGTCGTATCATCAACGCAGATCGTCTTTCATACACGCCGCATCCTCTCACGCGCACTCGGCATTCCGAAGAGCCGCATCCGCGTTGAAAAACCGCGTATCGGCGGCGGCTTCGGCGCAAAGCAGTCGGCGGTCTGCGAGGTTTATCCGGCATTTGTCACCATAAAAACAGGACGTCCGGCACGCTTGATCTATACCCGCACGGAGGTACAGACAGCAGGCTCGCCGCGTCATGAGATGGAAATCCGCGTGCGCCTCGGCGCATCGTCCGACGGCACCATCCGCGCACTCGATCTCTATACATTGTCCAATACCGGTGCATACGGCGAGCACGGTCCGACGACGGTCGGCCTATCCGGACACAAGTCCATTCCGCTGTACACAGGCTCGCTTGAGGCATACCGTTTCTCCTACGATGTCGTTTATACCAACCATCAATCGGCCGGTGCATACCGCGGCTACGGCGCAACGCAGGGCATTTTCGCCGTAGAAAGCGCGGTCAATGAGCTGGCAGAGCGGCTGGGGCTTGACCCGACCGTCCTGCGCGACCGTTGTATGGTCAGGGAAGGCATGGTCATGCCGGCCTATTACGGAGAGCTGACCAGCGCCTGTGCGCTCGACCGCTGTATGGAACACTGCCGGCAGCTCTTTGACTGGGAGCACCGTTATCCCGTCCGCGATATGGGCAACGGCAAGGTGCGCGCGGCAGGTGTCGCCATGGCGATGCAGGGCTCCTGCATTTCAAACGTCGATGTCGGCTCGGCTACGGTCCGCCTCAGCGAGGACGGCACCTACAACCTGCTCATCGGTGCTGCCGATATGGGCACGGGCTGTGACACGATCCTTGCCCAGATGGTCGCCGAATGCATGGACTGCTCGCTTGACGACGTTGCGGTGTTCGGCGCCGACACGGATGCCTCCCCCTACGATTCCGGCTCATATGCCTCCTCAACCACTTACATTACCGGTAAGGCGGTCGAGAAGGCATGCGGAGATCTGAAAAAAACGATCTGCGGCATCGCGGCGGAAATGCTCGGCTGTACACAGGACGAGGTCGTCTTTGATGGCTCGTCTGTCCGATCGGCCGCTGACGGACGGAGCGTTACCCTGACCGACATCGCCTACCGCACACAGGCAGGCGGCACGGTTGCCCCTGCAGCGACCGCATCGCACTCGTCCCCGATCTCACCGCCGCCGTTCATGGTCGGTATGGCGGAAATTGAACTCGACCGGATGACGGGTGAGGTCAAGGTGCTCGACTACACCGCCGTTGTCGATTGCGGAACCCCGGTCAACCCGGCACTGGCCCGCATCCAGACCGAGGGCGGCATCGTGCAGGGCATCGGTCACACCCTTTACGAAAATGTCACCTACAACGACCGCGGCCGCCCGATCGAGTCCAGTTTCATGCAGTATAAGATCCCGACCCGCCTCGACATCGGTGCACTGAATGTCGAATTTGAAGCAAGCTGCGAGCCGACCGGCCCCTTCGGGGCAAAGTCCATCGGCGAGATCGTCATCAACACGCCCGCCCCCGCCATCGCACACGCCATCTACCGCGCTACCAGTGTCTGGCACAGGGAGCTGCCGATTACTCCGGAGGCCATTGCGATGACAAACACGGACGCACAGAAGTAACCGAATCGGCTTCAAGGGAACGTCATCAGCGGCAGCATAACCGCCGGACGTTCCCTTTTTCTGTATTTTTGCTTAAGGCAATACCGCACAATTCGCGGCAGTTGCCTTGATGGCACATCTGCTTGCATCTTTTCCGTCATTCGTCACAAAAATTCTTCGCAGAGGGGCGACTATGCGCGCGAATTTTTGTTTAGACTGACGAAAAATCTGTCGGCGTATCTGTACCATCAGAATTGTGCGGTACTGCCTTAAAAAATTTCGCTTCCGCTGCAATCAAAGCAGAATTTTTGCGAGTAGACAGGTAACGAAGCATCAATGGAGGTGTCTGCCATGAAAACAGCAAAAATGCTCACGGATGACCGGATCGTCGAGCTTTACTGGGCACGCTCGGAATCCGCAATCACAGAAACCGCAGCCAAATACGGAGGCTACTGCCGTTCGATCGCCTACAACATTCTCTTTGACGCACAGGACGCCGAGGAAAGCGTCAACGACACATACCTTGACGCCTGGAACGCCATGCCTCCGCACAGGCCGACGGCTCTGTCCACATTCCTCGGTAAGATCACGCGCCGCATCTCGATCGACCGCTGGCGCAGACGGCATGCGGACAAGCGCGGCGGCGGTGTGATGCCGGCGGTCCTCGATGAACTTGCCGACTGCGCATCACCGGACGATGTGGAATCGGCCATTGAACAGAGCGAGATGGCGCGCATCATCACCGCATTCCTCGATACGCTGCCGACCGATGAACGCCGCGTCTTTCTCTGCCGCTATTGGTTTATGGAGCCGACAGCAGCCATTGCAAAGGCATTCGGCTACAGCGAGAGCAAAACCGTTTCCATGCTGTTCCGCACCCGCAAAAAACTGCGCGAGATTCTCGAAAAGGAGGGATACCTGTGAAAAAAGAACAGATCCTTGACATGATCGGCGAAGCACCGGAGGCCTATGTCGCCGATGCAAAACAACCAAAGCGCCGCATTCCGAAAAAATGGAAGTGGCTGTCCGGCATTGCGGCAGTGCTTGTACTTATCATGCTGTTTAATACCCCCGCCATTCCGATGATCGTCACAGCAAAGGCGGTCAGTAAACCGACCGCGTCCCGCCGACTGGAGCATGATGATTTTTATACCGCGGAATCGTTCGACCGGGAAGCGTTTGAGCAGATGACAGCCGAGCGGGAAGCCATCCTCTCGCGTGCCATTCCCTCGCTTGCTTCCTTTACGGCGGGATGTGCACAGACCGCCATTGGCGGCACGGATGCTGTGAACCGTCTGTTCTCACCCGTCAATGCCTATATCGGGCTTGCCATGACGGGAGAGCTTGTCAGCGGACAGACACAGACGCAGATTCTGGATGCGCTCGGTGCGCCGACCACAGACGATCTGCGCGCCTATGTCAGCACCGTATGGGAAGAAGTGGAGCGCGAGCGCGGCGGGGAGATCTGCAGCATTGCCAATTCCCTGTGGCTTGATCGCGATATAACGTATGTACAAAAGACCATGGACGATCTCGCATATCACTATTATGCATCGGTGTATGAGGGCGACCTCGGCAGCTCACGCACCGAACGCGACATCACCGCATGGATGCAGAACAACACGCGCGGTATGATTACAAAACGTCAGCCGTCCGGTATCCCGCCCGAGGATCAGCTCCTGACCTTGGCATCCGCCATCTTTTTCCAGTCCAAATGGCGCGATGAGTTCCGTGCATCCGAGAATACAACAGCGCCGTTCCATGCCGCAGACGGCGATATCAAGTGCACCTTTATGAACAAAAAAGAGGCGCATATGTACTATTTCTGGGAGGAAGACTTCGGTGCGGTCGCCATGGGACTGAAGAACGGCTCCACAATGTGGTTCATTCTGCCCGATGCCGACAAGACCGTCGACGACGTTCTGGACGATTCTGCGTATACCGATGTGATCACGCAGAGTGAATTCCGCTCCGAGGAGAGCACGAACAGCCGCTATATGAAGGTCAATCTATCCGTACCGCAGTTTGATGTTTCTTCCTCCATTGATCTCAAAGAAGCGCTGCAGAACATGGGTGTGACGGATGTCTTTGATCCACAGCTAAGCGATTTTTCCGCTTCCGTTGTATCCGAAACCGAAGTACCGCCGTATATTGCCGCCGTCAGACAGAATGTGCGCGTAAAAATCGATGAAAAAGGTGTGACCGCCGCGGCATATATCGAAATTCCGGGTGCAGGCGCCGGAGCCCCGCCCGATGAAGTCATCGATTTCATCCTCGACCGCCCGTTTGTGTTTGCTGTTACAAAGAGCTACGTCCCGTTGTTTGTCGGGGTCGTCAACACACCGGGCTGATACGTTTCCGTTACCGTCATCACACCGCCGCAGAACATCCATCGCGGCGGTGTGATGCATTTCTGCAAATAATTTCACATTTTTTTGCGGAAATCTCTTGACAAACCGACTGTAATATGGTATACTTTACCGCAGTTAGAGAGCACTAACTTCTTTTTCACCCCGATTGTTAGCAAACGCTAACTCCGATGGAAAGACAATACAGCCAAACCGTTTTACACTGCCTTTTTCAGACAGAAGCAAACCCCGGCTGTTTTTTCACGCCCATCGGTTAGCCAATGCTAACATCGGAGTGCATCAGAAGCCCTATGTATAAAAGCCCTCGGATATTCAGAATATGGAGGAACCAATCATGAGAATCGCATTGGCCGGTAATCCCAACTCCGGTAAGACAACGATGTACAATGCGCTGACAGGCCGAAACGAAAAGGTCGGCAACTGGGCAGGCGTTACCGTCGACAAAAAGGAGCACCCCATCAAGAAGACCTATTACAGCGGAGAAGAAACGCTGATCGCGGTCGACCTCCCCGGTGCTTACTCGATGTCTCCGTTCACCTCGGAGGAGAGCATCACCTCATCCTACGTCAAGAACGAAAATCCCGACGCCATCATCAATATCGTGGACGCGACCAATCTGTCGCGCAGCCTGTTCTTCACGACCCAGCTGCTGGAGCTCGGAGTCCCGGTCGTTGTTGCACTCAATAAGAGTGACTTAAACGACAAGAAGGGCAACAAGGTCGATGCAGACATTCTGTCCGAGAAGCTCGGCTGTCCGGTCGTTGCGACAACGGCAACTGCTGCCGACGGTCTGAAGGCGCTGGTCGAGGCTGCAGTCACTGCGGCCGGCAAGACTCAGAACGCGCCCTACCGTCAGGCGGACATCGATCTGACCGACAAGGCTGCCGTGGAAGCGGAAGACCGCAAGCGTTTCGCCTTTGTCAACGGCATTGTCAAGGCAGTTGAGAACCGTAAGGTTCTGACCCGTGACATCAACGTCGGCGACAAAATCGACGCGGTTCTGACCAACAAGTGGCTCGGTATTCCGATTTTTGCCGTCGTCATGTTCCTTGTGTTCCAGATCTCCCAGGTCTGGGTCGGTACCCCCATCGCTGACCTGCTCGTCGGCTGGCTTGAGACCTTCCAGGGCTGGGTCGGTGAGCTGCTTGCCGGTGCTTCCCCGCTCCTCTCCGCGATCCTCGTTGACGGTGTCATCGGCGGTGTCGTCGCCGTTGTCGGCTTCCTCCCGCTCGTCATGGTCATGTACTTCCTGATCGCTCTGCTTGAGGACTGCGGCTACATGGCACGCGTCGCGGTCGTCCTCGACCCGATCTTCAAGCGCGTCGGTCTGTCCGGCAAGTCCGTCATTCCGTTCGTCATCACCATCGGCTGTGCCGTTCCCGGCATCATGGCATCCCGTACCATCCGCAATGAACGCGAACGCCGCGCAACCGCCATGCTCGCTCCGTTCATGCCCTGCGGTGCAAAGATTCCCGTCATCGCACTGTTCGCCGGTGCATTCTTTGAGGATGCAGGCTGGGTCAGCACCGTGATGTACTTATCCGGTATCGTTCTGATCTTCCTCGGTGCGCTGCTCATCAATGCAATTACCGGACACCGCACAAAGAAATCCTTCTTCATCATCGAACTTCCCGAATATAAGGTTCCCTCTCTCTGGGGCGCATTCAAGTCCATGTGCAGCCGCGGCTGGGCGTACATCGTCAAGGCAGCCACGATTATCCTCCTCTGCAACATGGCCGTTCAGCTGATGCAGACCTTCACATGGTCGTTTGCTGTCGCAGAAACGGCAGACGCATCCATTCTCGCATCCATCGCACGTCCTTTTGCATACCTGCTCGTTCCGATCATCGGCGTTCTCTCCTGGCAGATGGCAGCTGCGGCTGTCACCGGCTTCATTGCAAAGGAAAACGTCGTCGGTACGCTCGCCGTCTGCTTTGTCGGTCTTGATAACCTCATCGATATGGATGAGCTTGCCATGCTCGAAGGTGCCGGTACAGAGGTCGCAGGCATCATGGCCATCTCCAAGGCAGCTGCGCTCGCATATCTGATGTTCAACCTCTACACACCGCCGTGCTTTGCAGCCATCGGTGCAATGAATGCGGAAATGAAGTCCGCAAAGTGGCTGTGGGGCGGCATCGGCCTGCAGCTGGCAGTCGGCTACACCGTTGCGTACCTCGTTTACACCGTCGGCACAATCCTCACAGGCGGCGACCTGAATATCGTCGCGGCGATTGCCGGTCTGGCGGCGATTCTTGTCATGGCTGCAATCATCATTGCAATCATCCACAACACCAACAAGAAGCTGAAGGCGGAAGCCGCACTTCGCAAAAAGTAAGCAAACCGTTCAAAACGCCAAAATAACAGGAACAGTCCTCACCCGAATGGATGCAGGACTGTTCCCTTTTTGTGTTTCTGTTATTATAACGCCCGTCCGCCATCCAGCAGTTCCTTCGCCGTCGCGCGGATGGCATCGGTGATCTCAATACCGCCGATGATGCGGGAAAGCTCACCGATTCTGCCGTCTTCGTCGAGCGGCTTGACGGAGGTTTCGACACGTCCGTCGACCTCGTGCTTGGAAATATACAGATGCGTGTCCGCAAGTGCCGCGATCTGCGCAGAATGCGTGACACAGATGACCTGACAACCGGTCTTTCCGAGTTCC
The DNA here is from genome assembly GCA_017455975.1 of Clostridia bacterium. Classification (GTDB taxonomy): domain Bacteria; phylum Bacillota; class Clostridia; order Oscillospirales; family CAG-272; genus RGIG3925. Next base: position 11,508 of record JAFTLK010000220.1, read on the forward strand.
TTTAACTTGATGCCGATCTTCTGCGAGGTTTTGCCGGAAACACCGGTATCGACCTCGTCAAAGATCATCGTAGAGATCTGTTCGCTTGCTGCCATGACGCATTTTGCCGCGAGCATGATACGAGACAGCTCACCGCCCGATGCGATTTTTTCCAATGGCTTAAGCGGCTCACCGGGGTTGGTCGAGATCAGAAATTCGACTCTGTCACAGCCGCGCGCATTGTAGCGTCCGTCCCCCACCCCCGCTTCTGCATCGTCTGCCGTCAGCGGATGGATCTGCACACAGAAGCGCACCTTCTCCATATCGA
>JAFTLK010000221.1 GCA_017455975.1 Clostridia bacterium
ATGCCGAGCATCGCCTGATTGTCATCGGACAGCGGAAGCTGCGGCGCGAGTGCCGATACAGTTTCATGGGCGGTGTCTTCGTCCAGTGCGACGAGCAGCATCTGCATCGCAATGCAGTCGTTCTGCGCGGCGGCAAGGTCGATGGCATTGAGCCCTCGCTTGTCGCGGCGGGTCGGATCGCCGCCGGCGGAGAGCAGTGCTTCCAGCATGGCCGGCATCTGTCTGCGGCAGGCACAGAGGATCAGCGGTGTGCGGTTCTTCTGCACTTCCACCGCATCGGGATTGAAGCCGTGGGAGAGCAGGAACACAAGCGCGGCATGGTTGCCTTGGCGGACATAGTGGTGTCCGACGGAATAGAACATCGGATGGCGCACGAATTCACGCAGCTCCAGCGGCCGCTCGTACAGCCCGAACAGAACGGACATGCAGTTGACGTCCCCCGATAAGAGCAGGTAGTGGAACAGATTCTGGATCTTTTCGTCAAAGCCTTCCATGGGCAGCCCGGTGAACTTTTCTTCTTCCTGCAAAGTCGGGCGGAAGCGTGCGAGCAGCTGCGGCATGGCAAGCAGAAGTCGTGCGAGCAGAACGTGATTGCCGCGGTCAAGAATGCCCGCAAGCAGGGTCGTCAGCGTGTCGGGTGCATCGGTGCCGGCTTCGCGCATCAGCAGCTCATCGTACTTTGCGAAAAAGTCGAGCGCACACCGCCACGGATCGGGTCTGTCATCCCATTCCGGCTCGATCATGCAGTCTGCAATGGTCACACCCGTGACATCGGGAACGAAATAATCGTCGAAGGTCAGATGCTCTGCCGTATCGGGATCACACAGCGTGCCGTACGTCATCGGATCAAAGGAAAAGGGCGACTCGTTTTCCAGATACAGCTGGGTGCCTGCGATGCCGAATTTGTCCTTTGCGTCCAGATACAGCTGCTTTTCACCGACCACGATGAAGCGGCCGGTATACGGATCGAAGTAGACGGCCGCGGCCTCCTGCTCCGTATCGTTTTTGATCTTCGGCAGCATTCTTGTGTAGTAGACATCGACAAACGACTGCGGCGGGACGCGGAGCATTTCCCCGTCCCGGCAGTTTTCATCCGCAATGGCATACGGAAATGCCAGTATTTCACCGTCTGCGCGGTACAGATAGCCGATCCGCGGCTTGATCAGATGGTTGCGGGAGGCCGGATACCGGCGATGCGGTGCGCGCAGAAAACGGACATACGATTTCACATCGGTTCTCCTTGTGGATTGAATTAAACCAAAGTAACCTTCTGCATGGTCATGTCGATGCGCGGACGGTCCATGCCGTCGGTTGCGACAGACGCGATGCGGTCAACGACCTCCATGCCCTCAACAACCTGTCCGAATGCGGCATACTGACCGTCAAGGAAGGTCGCGTCCGCATGGCAGATGAAGAACTGGGAGGATGCGGAGTTGTAGCGCTGGGAACGGGCCATGGAGATGACGCCGCGCTTGTGGGAGAGGGGGTTATTGATGCCGTTGATCTTGAACTCACCCTTGATGTTTTCATCGGAGCCGCCCATGCCGGTGCCGGTCGGGTCGACGCCCTGGATCATGAAGACTGCGATGACGCGGTGGAAGATCAGACCGTCATAGAAGCCCTCTGAAACAAGCTTTTCAAAGTTTGCGCAGGTGATGGGAGCAGCCTCAGGGTTGAGCTCAATTTTGATGATGCCGCCGTCGGCCATTTCGATTTGTACCATAATCGTAGTTCTCCTTTTCATGGTTTGAATATTGTGTATTACTATTATTATACCATAAAATCGGGAATTTGCAAGGGGATTTCGGATTTCCCTTGGAAAAATACACGGGATGCCGCAGGTGTTTTTCTGCAGCATCCCGTTGCGGGATTATGAGATCGGACGGGCACCCCATTCCCATGTCGCCCCGCCGTCCCCGCTCACAAGATAGGTATATCCGACCGCGTCATAATAGGAGCCTTCACGGTCCGTCAGCATGATCGGGTAAATGCCGTCATCGCCCCGGAAGGTCGGGGTCAGCGGGCGGAAGCGGTAGATGCCGTAAGCGGCAGGTGTGTCGATGTCCAATAACTGCCATGTCATCCCGCCGTCGGTCGTGCGTGCGATCGTCGGTGCGTCGCCGTCGGAGAAGCCGTCTTCCAGACTGACAAAGCCGATGTTCTCCGATGCAAATCCCGCACCGAGCACAACGCCGGGGACAAGCGCAAAGCGGTCACCGATCTCCCATGTCATCCCGCCGTCGTACGAATACGCGAAGTTCTGATTGGAGGTACCCATGACAGGACCTGTCGCGGTAAATGCCCAGCGGAAATCACCGATTTCGCCATACCAGAAGTCGATGCCCTCCTTATAACCCGGTATAAAAGCAGGAGACGATCGGTCAGACGCCGGGAAGTCGCGGAAGATGGCATAGGGAACGGAGGCTTCGTACAGACCTCCGACCTCACTGTACAGCTCAATCCACGGCGTTTCGGCATCGCGGACAAATCCGACAAACGGTCCCCGGGCGGTGCGGTGCGGGTGTTCCAGCACGGATTTGAGGAGGTTTGCAAAGAATGCCTCGTCCATGTCAGCATAGTACTGTGACCATACCTCGTCAAACTCGCGTTCAAGATCATAGTTGTCCCGCACGGTACAGGTCTTCTCCGGGGCGGACAGTACGATCCTGCCGCCGTCCATTGTCGCCGAACCGACGGCGTACAGAAACTCATCCGCATCGCGGGCAACGGACAGCGCACCGGTCTGGACGATGTCGGCGATCTTGTTGTTCGTCAGACGGTAGTACAGCAGCCCGTCCTCCGTATACAGATAGTACGATGCCTCAAGTCCGGGATGCAGCGCATCCGTGCCGCCCTGCGAAAAGGTGTATACATCGCCGATGCCGTAATATCCGCCCTCGACGATGATCGCGCCGTCTGTCTCGAATATGTCAAAATCGCAGTTGCCGAAGATGTCGAGCGGATCGGTGAACACCGCACGGTGTCCCCACGCTTCTGCCGCATATACACAATCGCCGTGCATATACAGTACAAGCGGTACGGACAGTCCCGAAACGGTCAGGCGGTAATCGGGCGTCACTGCGTCAAAGACACCGGATGCCTCCAAGCCTTCCATATGTGCCTGCAGTCCATCGAGCGGTACCGTATCATTGACCAGTGCAGGATACGGTGCTGCCTGCAGTGCTCCGGTGCGCTGGCGGATGTATTCGTCGTGCGAAATCTCCCGCTCACATAACATCTGTCCGCACTCCGACAGTGCCCGGTCGGCGTAGAAGACAAAATACCGTGCCGCGCCGTCGATCTCTGCCTCACCGAGCATCCGGAAACTGCCGTGTGCATCTCCGGGCAGAATATACGGATAGAGATACAGATACTCCGGTGTCATGCCGTCGGGGAAGACCGGGACATAATGCAGGTAATAGGTTTGATGGGGAAAGGTTTCGGAATCGTGGGAGTAAACCGTGGGGGTGCCCGGTGCATCCGGGCGGCAGGTGACATAGACCGTTCCCACGGCTGTATCTGTGACGACCGCCGACAGAATCTGCTCCTCGGGCGGGATCTCCGGATACCGCTCGATTTCCAGGATCGCGGTTACGCGCGCCTCTGTGATGAGGATGCGTTCCTGCCAGAAAAAGCGCGACAGATCGGCGCGGATGTCAAAGGAGAGCAGAACCTCGGTCATGTCCTCCGACAGCACACGCAGGGTGAGCGTGTCCACGGCGATGTCATACTCGACGGTCATGTCGCCGGGCAGTGTGGAATGCACCGGGGTGTCGGGGGTTTCCCGGTAGACGGATTCGATCCATGTGCCGTCATTCCAGAGATACATATTTTCCTCACGCAGGTGATCCGGGGAGACCAGCGTTGTGACGGTACCGTCGGGCGCTGTTCGGTCGATGCGGTCAAAGGCGTTGCCGTAGCCGCTGCCGTGCTGTGTATACAGAATCCCGTCATGCACGCCGATTACTGATGCATTGCGTTCGGCAAAAACGGTATTTTCGCCCGATGCAAGATCGTAAATGCCCCAGCCCTTTGTGCCCTCATAGGCGATCATGTTGTAGACCAGATGCGCACCGTCAAGGAATCCGACCGGACGGTAGCCGACCACGGCGGACAGACCGGTATCCCCGGTCAGCCCGGCGGCGTTTGCTTCTTCCAGCTGAAAATTGTCAAGAATCCGGCGGGAGGTACCGTCGGCATAGACCGTGATGCCGCCGTCGCCGGTCAGCGGATGTTCCTGCAGTACAACGGTATAACGGCGGTCCGGGGAGACAAGATATGCGCGGTTCCGGACAAAGGTGTCGGCGGACTGATCGGGATACGATGTGACAACGACCTCGTCCTCCATGACCGCGACAAGATACGCATTTGCAATATTGCTGTCCTCGTTCAGGCGGTAGAGTATGCAGCTGTTCTCCGACAGATACGAAATATCACTCGGCGCATACGCGGTATCCAGTGTCTCGCAGTACATCGATGCGCCCGTCTCCGTGTCGATGACCAGCAATCGGACATAGCGATGGGAATAGGGATAGGTGCTGTCCGTGCGGTCCGGATCATAGAAGATATAAAGGCGGTACTGTGTGCCGAGCGGGAACGAGCGGCAGCGGGTGTCTTCCTGCCGCGTGGACAGAACCTGACCGCCGAAGGTATAGCCGGCATTCCGGATGGCGTCAGTATCGATCCATGTCTGGGACGATGTGCCGGTACTGATGATCGGTTCAGCAGAGGAATCGGCGGCATAAGTGTCATTTTGTGTCTGTTCGGCATCGACGGAAACGGTGCTGTCGGGCACAGCCTGTGTCAGTGTTCCAAACGAGCATCCGAGCAGCGCAAGCACGGTCAGGATGGACAGCAGCATCGGCAGTATACGGTACTGTACGGTTTCGGTCAGACGCAGAATGCGTTCCCTGATCGGGTGAGAGCCGAGCCCCGTGACCGTGCGGCGCGTCTGC
>JAFTLK010000222.1 GCA_017455975.1 Clostridia bacterium
ATGATAATGAAGTGGTGTAACCTGTCCTTTTTTTGAAATCAGCAACTTTTCCGCATAAGGTTTTTCATATTGTACATTATCAAAACTACCATTTCGGATGGTAAACATCAACAACCCAATATCATAATAATTTCCTGATCCGAAATCGGTAATGTCCCATCCTAACATGGTATCAAATATTTCTTGATATTCTTCACCTTTTGATTCCCAATCCTGCATATTCCAATATGCATACGGAGGTAATGCCCAATGGTTACTGCGTATAAACTCTATCGCATCTCGTAATATCATATTAATTTCTGATCTTTTCATTATATAATTCTCTCCTTTACGTTAAAGTAACTCATATGTTTTCTGATATCAGAGAACAGTATCTTTATCCACCAAATCAGCAGAAATAGAAGGATTCGCAGTCATACGGATCGTTAAAATCTCATGCGGCTGCAAGCAATACGTAAACCACCCGTCTTCTGTACACGAAAGCTCTTGAATCGGCGTTTCGTTCAGCTTGGCAATTGCGAAACTGTGATACAGATCCGAACGAATCCGAACCATTCCCTCTCTGCCGAAGTTTTCGTACACACGCAGGATCGCAGACTGTGCATCCATGCTTTCGCGATAAGCGGAAAACAATACATTGGTTGAGGTATCCAGCTGGTACGGTGACAGTTTTGGCGGCAATGTTCCATTTGGCTTTTTTCGCATACTATGCGCAATCGGCTGTCGTAAAAATCCTTCGATCATAGAATATACGGTTTCAATATCTTCCTCACGGTGCATCGGCAGGACAGAGAAGTTGACTTCCATTTTCCGATGGCATTGTGCATCGGGGATTGCCCAGTTTCCACCGAAGCCACCGGGGGTACGTCCGCGCATATTGGATTTTGTCATGGTTCCGACACAGCGCATGACCGGAATTTCGATATGATCCTCTTTGAATTCGTATGTATAAAGACCGCGTACTGCAACGGCAAGTCCTGCCATTCTTTCCCTGTCATGAAAAGCGACCCAATCGCGGAAAGGAAGTTCCCTTGTTGACGGAGTGATCCAGCCGGGCTGATCAAAATACTGTCCGGGATCCATATGCTTTGCTGTAAAAAGACCACCGCATTCAATGGAAGATTCACTGCATTGCGGGAATACCAGACGAAAATCATGGTCGTCTACGTGGTTTTCAATGATCAGCTGAACGTCCGCACGTCTTATTCCAGAATACAGGGACACCCGCAAGGTAACCGGTACAGATACCAGAGTACCACTTCGCACGTCCTCAACTAGATTTTTTGGCAACAACATCTCATACGACAGCTCCATTATGGAACATACGGTATCCTTGCTGACGGTTACTTTCGCTGTCGGAAAATCCTTCTCTGTATAGACTGCTGTTTCTGTCCATGGCATAGAAGAATCCCAGACATCGCCCGCATCCGCTAGTTCCAGAAGACTGCCGATATCGTGCCAGACAAAACCCGTACTTCTATCAGTCATTGTGAATGTATTGGTATCAGCCTCAATTCGCAGAAATTCATTTTCAATCACATAGTTGTCTGCACTGGACGCGCATGCAGGAGATGCGTCTTCTTCGATTTTATATGAATACAACGACAGCGTCTCGGGGCGTTTGTGAATAAAACAGATTTCCCGAAGATCTTCATGGAACGCAGGAACCGTATACGGTTCTCCTTTTGCGTTTTTCTCAATCGGTTTTGGCGGAAAGATATCACACGGAATAATGTTGTTGTCGCAGTCGTACAGCGTAATGCTTTTTTCTCCGCTCAGAACATATGCGTGACAAACAATACCTTCTGCCGCACAAGGCATATAGACAAGAAATGATCCGTTCATGTCCGGGGAAGGCGCAATCATATGCATGCCAATTGAATCCAGCGCGTGGTGGGCATAGACCGTACCGTTCTGTATTGCAGAGTGATAGCGGTATTCGTTTTCCATATGCACAGAATCGATACTGGAGCCGTGGATGCTGTCATGGGTGCTGTTCAGAAGCAGTTTCTGCGTAGCATCGGTCAGCATTTCGCCCGGCATCTTCGTTCCCCAAACAGAAGCGCAAAGCTTCAGCGGATATGCATATTCAAACAAAACGCGTTCACAGATATCATTCAGCTGCTTCAGATAAGTTCTTGCGGTCATTGCGCCGAGCAGCAGATAATCATTCTGTGTACCGATCAGATCGCCTTTGATTCTGCAGGGTGTCTGTTCCATCATTCTGTTTTTCAGGAGTTCACCGTATTGCTGTGCATCTCCGAAGATGAAGTGAATATCATTCTGCATTTCATTTGCAAGCTGCAGGGTTTTCAGAATATTTTTCTGTGGAGGACAATGATCGCATCCCGTAAATACAGGAACAACGCCTGACGGATATGCGCCGGCTGCATTCCGTACATTATTGATCAGCTGTTCTGCAATCGACGCATGATCGATGTGCTCCGCAATGTCAAACAACGAAGCACCATCAAGCCATACAGGTTCGTATCCCGGAACCGTATGCGGAAAACCGGGACTCGGATTGTTATTGCTGTAGATTGAAAATGTTCCCGAATACTGGAAATTTGCGGTGTACAAGGTACTGCCATCATCTCCCTCAAAAAGAAATTCCTTGACATGACCGGGTGTATTCACCATACCACGTGTAAAAAACAGCGTATCGATGTCAAACCCGCGAAAGATCTGCGGCAGCTGCGAAGGATGACCGAAATTATCAGGCAGATAACCGGCATACATACAGTTTCCGTAACTGTTGGCAATTCGCGTTCCCCACAGACAGTTCATGATGATATTTTCTCCATTATTGAGAAATTCATCAAACTGTGTGTAAAACGGGCCGATGCGCAAAAGTTTTTTTCTGATCAGCTCTGTCAGAGGTTCTTTGAGCGCAGGATTCGCCTGCAAAGCCGCTTCCAGCGGATATACAGCACCGTCCAGGATATAGGGCTGTTCCGTATGATCCTTGTTTACAATGTCCAACAGATGCGCAAGGGATGCAACAAACCAATATCGATACTGATCAAGTGTCTGATACCATTCAATATCCATATGTCCATGATTGGTCACAAACGCTGTGATTTGTTTTTCATGATACATGATATTCCTCCTATAACTACTTATCGCAGTTCTGACAGCTTCATACCAAACCGTTTTCCGAGTACAAGCATTTCCGCACCGTCAAAATGAAGTCCGTCTGCACCGATCGGCAAATCCCCGGTCGTGATCAGATAATTGTTCGATGATTCGTCTGCTATGCGGCGTTGAGCCTCCCGAACGCGGTCGGACCACGGACAGAGCGGCGCGTTCGTTGCAATTTCTCCGATCAGGATCGGGAGATCCGGCGCGCGTAGTTCTGCTCTCATACAATAAAACAGATCCCGCAGGTGATTTTCATATGCTTCCGCAATCGCCGCCGTCTGATTGGCATCAGATTCGCCCTGCATCCAGACAAGTGCACGAATATTGGGAAGATATCCGAGCTGTAGCAATCGACACAAGCCGCGTGTCACGGTTTCGCTCCACATTCGGTAACTGTAACCGGGATGTGCGATAAATTGCGGCTCCACGTTCCACTTTGTTCTCGGCATCCAGTCCCAGAACAAATTGCTCCCGCCAAGCGCGTATCTGAGGATGGCATACGGTGTGTCGTTTTTTTCCAGAACTGATGCAATACCGTATTCCAGGCCGAACTGACCGCTGCCGCAGCCCATTCCGATATGAATCCCTTGAATCCAGCATCCATAGGTATACGGATCAAAGTTCCCTTCCTGATACAGCATGCCATTCGGAAACTGATCCGAAATCCATTCGTCTCCCAAAGTAGAAATATTGGTACATCCAACAGCATTCGATTGTCCTGCAATAACGATAACATCCATCTCTTTTATCTTCTCCTCCTCGCAGTATTTATTTGCATATAACGTTCATGTTTTTTCGAACATGAAAAGAAACTATCGGTATATCGTTTCCGTGTATCGATACACGGAAACGATAAAATAAATCCTAAACAGTTTTTGTTAATTTTCAACCGGTTTCTCTGACCATGAGTACAGGTTCAAATGTTTTCCGTGTTACACCCTTACCTTCAATAAGGCGAGTTATCATATTAGCTGCAGTTCTGCTCATTTCATCGGTTGGAATAGCGACTGTCGTAACCGATGGATGATACATCTGCGCGATTGGAACATTATCATAACCAACAACTTTAATATCATTAGGTATATGATAACCTAATCCTAACAATCGACTGATCACTCCTGTTGCCAATGCATCACTTTCACATAACACCGCATCTGCATCTGTTAGTTCTTTATGAATTTTTTCTGCTGCCAATATACCCCCTGAAAAATGATTCACCCCATGTATTTCACGACATGTTATAGAATCTTCTACCGCAGCTAAAAATTCACGGATTGCAGCAGTCTTTTCAATCGACATGGAACTTTGTTTTTCCCCACCTACAATAACGAAATTTCTACAACCTTGATTGTATAAGTGTTCTGCAGCCATATGACTACCTAAACCAACATCAAAAATGACTGATTCGATATCTTGTTCAACTGCATGTCCATGCATAATTACTTTTGGAATCATTCCTGTAACAGAGCTTACACTGGTTATGATATCATCATTATTCGGATAACATATAATGATGCCATCTGCAAATGAAAAATCAGTAGTTTTAAATTCATAATCTGATATGGTATGAAGCATTGCTTTGTAACCATGTTTTTCCAAATAGCATCTCAAAATGTCAAATACTTCACCAAAGAAAGGATTCGTGATACTTTCCATAACAACCACCACAATTCCCGTTTTTTTGGTTCGTAAAGAACGAGCAATTACGGATGGTGTATAATTCAACTCTGCAATCGCTGATTCAATTTTTTCCTTAGTTTCAGGAAGAACGTGATCCGGGTGATTCAAATATTTTGAAACACATGATACCGATAATCCTGCTTTTTGTGCAACTTCTTTAATATTCGGAATACTAACATCTCCTTGACACTCGTGTATCGATACACGAATTTGGGCTTTTAGAAATTATAACACAACAACTTCTATATGTCAACCCCTTTTAATAGCAATTGTGACAATAACCTTGAACATGTGAATTCCCAAAGTAAATTCCACAGTGGAATTTAGAGGGGAAGTAACCCTGGGAAAGAATTTGTGGTAGAATTAAGTCTGGGAAAAGGAGGTACCAGACAATGAAAAAAACAGAAAAGAAAAACAAACACATGAAGTTCGATGAGCGAACCGAAATCCAGGAATGTCTGTATAAAAATATGACATTCAAGAAAATCGCAGATCGAATAGGAAAGGATCCGACAACCGTATCAAAGGAGGTAAAGCTGCACACGCAGACAAGGACAAACGGTTTTACCAAGACAGACGAATGTTGTACAAAATTGTTAAAAGCGCCGTTTGTGTGCAACGGCTGTCCTCTGCGCAGCAAAAGCAGCTGTCAATATCCGCGCAGGATATATGAGGCGCAAGCAGCACAAAAGGAGCACGAAACAATACTTGTCGAATCCCGTGAAGGCATTCCTTTAGCTACGACAGAACAGATCAAATGATGTTTTGGCAATTCCGGACGCACTCTGCGTCGGCTGCTTGAGCTTGCATTGCCATTGCCTTGTGAACAGTTTATTGTCCCGCACATCAATGGCAACACCGTATGGTCTGAGTGACAAGACTTGAACTTGCGGACTCTACCACCCCAAACGATGTCCGTTCTCATTGTTATGCCGAAAAAGTTATGCTTATTCAAAATCATCAACGACCTATTTTCCGTTGGTCTTATGTTCCAAAAAGCCTTGATATACAAGGGTTTTCAGGACGTTCCGTTTTCTCGTTCTACCTAACAGCAAGCGGGGTCTTGTGATAGCACAAAACGGAACCTGCTCGATTTCAGCTAAATTGGCTGCATATCGAGCAGGTTTTGCTTGTTGGGGAAACCGTCCCCAACCCCCTGTTTAATGAAAAAGGATGTACTCATATATGGATCGTTATCATCCATTTTGAGTACATCCTGTTATTAACGCTCATCAATATCGTGCTTCATCATCTTCCGTTTTTTCGCTACTTCAATGATTGAATCGATGGTATCTTTTTGAACAGTTCCCGGAGATCTTCTTTCCACATCCAACAAGGCTGCTTTGGCTTCCATTTCGTCTGCACTGAATTCTATAAACAGCTGCTTCAAGTCTTTACATTCCAATGCCTTTTGCAGAAGCTCTTTCGCATATTCAGATATATTATCCCAACCGCCATACAGTTGATTGACTGCGGTGTTCACTTTATCATAGGTCATTGGATTTCCCGCTATTTGCTGCTCATAAAATATACCTGCAATATCAGAGGTATCCTTTTTATATCGTCTTGCGGACATCAGTTTCATAGCGACAAGATATTCCGCTCGAATGGTACGGATCTGTAATACATTTGAAAATGTCTTATAATATTCTGAATATTGAGCAATTTTCGGTGTATAAGATGACGTCTTTTTGAAATCATCATTCACCCAAACATTCGGTAAACCAAGGCGATCTCCAACTGCATTGATTGCTTCTTTCATAACCGATCTCGCATCATAGGCAGTATCAATATCATATGATGACATTCTGAATTCATAATTGATTATTACAGATGCGCCTCCTACCAGAATCAGTTCAGCCGGCGTTCCATGACTACGCTTTTTATATTCTTTTGCCAACTCTTTCAAATAATAATCCAAATTCTATTTGGTGAACGGCACTTCAATAGACATCTCGTATCTCACTTTCCACAATATTGAATTGTAAAAATTCAGGGATTGCTTCTTTCATACAGGTCTCCTTGATCGTATCATCGTTCATTAGACGACAAGTCAAGAGAACATCCCTTGGATAAATTGTTTTTCCCAACGAATGGGAACGAATATCATCATACTGCATACACAAAGGAATATCGTTGATGCGGCTCAGGTAATCAATCATAGCCAATAAATAAAAGGCTTCCGCATACCACTCTCTGACCCAATATTTACGAACATCATCATTTTCAAGTGTCGTGATAATAAAATCAAGATCACCGATATCCTTTACCTTGTGACATACATTACTTTTGAATATTTCAAAATCATAGCGTGGTTCTGCCGCATCTGCCATCAATTTCTCCATTGATACATGGAGTATACGCGACAACTTATAGACCGTATCTGCGGAACATTTTCCGATCTGTGTTTTCCCACGGACAAGTTCCGATAACGTTGTATAAGGGATATTTCCCATTTTTGCGCATTGGTAGATAGATAGATTCCGTTCTTTCAGCATATTCGCAAGCATAAGATCGCCTCCCGTTCTTACTCACTATTATTATAACGCTTTACCGTTATATTGTCAATAGTTTTGTGATTATTATCTTTCCATCTATAGAATCACATAGACACTCATACGTCTATTATACCACTTTCCTCGAAAACTCAAAAAGCAAATGCTGCAGCCATGTCCGTGTTTAGCAGCTGTATTGAAAATAATCGCGTATTGTGGTATAATTATTTTATGGTGGACTTGTGCCCAGCCAAGACAACCATGTGGAAAGGTTTCCGTGCGGTTTTCCTTTTGAATGTAAAATAGCACAATATAGATGTTAGTAAAACAGGAGAGAATTATGCTTGAAAATGTATCAATTAGAAATCCCACATTCGCAGATGAATTTGACACGCTCATAGAACTTTAGGAAAAAGATCGAAAAGAAACTGCTAAACGCTTAAAAGAACTAGATGAGAGATTTGGTCATAGATTGAATAAGTCTTTACATGTAAATTCCTATGATAACGATGATTATTTATTTGTAGCTGATATGTTGCAAGATGTTAGGGAGTTACATAAGCATATTTACTATGATCCATACAACAACAATTGGATCCGAGGGAATTCTGAGATTCCATATATTCATTTTGAGTTTGTCGAGAAGCCTGCTCTTAGCAGAGATGAATCTGGAGAATTCATTCCAGATGATTCAAAACTAAATATGGGAGTAGGCGCCCCTTTGGTTAATGGCACACATAAACTGACTTTTAATTATTATTGGTTAAAAAGATATATGTCATTTTTACAGACTATATTTGATGATAATGAAGAGGAAGTTATTACGCTAAATGATATTCCTAAACAAACGGCAGAATCAAAAACACGTAGCGAGATTCTACAAATGATTTCAGGCTTAAAACGTTGCGGACTAAAACAGCAAGCAGAAAGTCTACAACTGTATGCTAATTGTTTTACGAAAGATGACTTAATACCGTGTCCTGCGTTGACATTTTTCGAAACCAAGGGAAGACAAATATGCGTATGGAGCTTTGTTGATGGGGATGGAGCCACGTTTAGAATCCCAATGAAAAAAACAATATATAATACATCAGGATTTGCCCCCCTATTTGAAGAACGAAATTCCTTGGTATCAGAACTATTTATTAACTCACTAAAAATGATATTAGCGCATGAAGTGGCACATGTAGCACGAGGACACTGGTTACTTAGGATGAAGGAACCGGAGTATTCCATGACTCGTAATGTAATGATGAACTGTGAAATAAATGCAGATTGGACAGCTGCTACTTGGTTGATCAATGAGTTATTATATGACACTGTTGATGGAAATCCTTGTACTACAGTTATTTGCTATAACAAAACAACCTTGATTTATTTATGGTCAGTTAGAATTTTTGCGGCATATCTTAGTTTAAGTTGGTTCTCGCGAAATGACGATAGAATTTGGTCTCATGAAACAATCACGGAATTTGTAAGCAAAGATACAGCAACGCATCCAATTTATCAGTTTAGGCTTTTCTGTATGCTCAATAGGGTAAAAGAACATTTAGATCATATGGGGCGCGTGTGTGAAAAAGAGTCACAACATTTATATACTGCCGATAAATGCCCAATCAATAAATCCGTTTATGATGAAGTCTGGAAAAATGCATGTGACATGATTTTTTCATTTGAGTATGCTTTCCGAGCATGTTGGAATTCAGATGAACGGAGTACTCTTGATAAAATACGTGATAGTTTATTCATAGTCCCAAATGCGCAACCAGAAACCCAAGAAAAAATTCCATTTTATATGTGCTATATGGATGAGGCGATTAAAGAATTAGAGGAATATGAATCTGAATGGCAAACCATCCTTGATAAACTGAGAAAATATGGAATGTTTTTTAGAATGTAAATTACGGCATACATGCAAATATGTCAAGAGTGATTATTGAAACAGACAGCGATAAGCAAGTGGAGGGCACATATGAAAAAAC
>JAFTLK010000016.1 GCA_017455975.1 Clostridia bacterium
CGATGCATCGATCATCTTCGCGCGGTCATAATCCTGTCCCATGACCTCATCGGTGCCGATGGATGCCACACGGACAAGCTGCCGCATCGGACGTTCTTTCCCGTCGATCGGTGCGAGGATGGCAGGATAATCCTCACCCGTCAGCGGGTTGTCATACCAAACAAGGAACCGATCCTCGGACAGTACATCAACAAACTGCAAAGCATCCGGTGACAGGTAGGATTTTGAAAAATCACAGATAAAGGTGTCCTCCCCGCCGCGCTGAACCGTGATGCCATCCGCATTGACGAAATAGACACCGCCGTCCTCGCCGTAGAGAATTGTTTCCGCTTTGCTCCATGCTTCGGTTTCCTCATACAGGCGGATGTCGGTCAGCGTCTTTTTTTCTTCATCATACAGCATACATTCGCCGTTTTCGCAGGCCACGATCACACGGCCGTCATCGAGGCGGAGGGCGGTGGTAACAGGTACGGACGGATAAAAAGGACCGATCCAATTCAGATCGTGGTTTATAAAGTATGTAACATTATGAAAACCGTTATTTCTGTTTGTATAAAAGAACAAACTTTGATCGACCGCCGAAAAATAATAGCCGGAAAATAATTCAGGTGTATTTTCTGATTGCCTGACACAATCGCCGGTTTCATTATGACAGTATGCACTGATCGGCATGGTATCTGTTTCACAACAAATTAAAATGCGCTCGTTTTTATCGTAAAGCTGCGCCATACGAATAAAATCCAACCCTGAGGTGGAAACCCCATGGAGGTATGCATCTGTCTCATTTCCATCCGAATCAAACTGTCTTAATTTTTTCTCATCGTTCTTGACTGTATATATAAATATTGTATTATCGTAAACCGATGCCATAGATTCTGCCGACATCCGATCAGAAACATACGGCTTTGCATTTTCGTTTATCGATATCCGATTCAAGCAATAGACATATGCTGTATCTTCGGTATCCCAACTTGTTTCTTGTATTTCGGAATCCACAGTAACCGTATGATGCGGCACCGCGGCAGGAATCCGAATGGGAACTTGATCGGATTGACAACCCGTAAAACACAACAATATGCATAGTATGATGATTATAATCTTCATATCAATTACCCCGGATTTCGCATTCATAAGCTTCCTTTCCAGAATTCAGAGGGTGGTTTGGCAAGGCAAAATCGTTGCCGGAAGACAACAAAAGCCTCAAAATCCGCGTAAAAACTGATTTCATGCCATTCCTCGCGCCGTTGCTCTTGTATACCATAATTGTACCACAGTGTGCGTCATTTGTCAATTCCTCCGACTGTCCGATTTCAAATTTGTCAGATGTACCAAAAGCCGCCTTGTTTTTTTGTTCACTCTGCCGCCCGGATTTTGTGCCCGCCCTCTTGCAATTCCGCCGCATCTCTGGTATAATATAAAGGATAGAAACAAAATAACCATTCTGAAAGGAACTACATACATATGAGTGCAATCAAGGACATTTCCCTTGCCAAGAGCGGCTGGGACAAGATCAACTGGGTCAAGAGCTATATGCCGATTCTGAACTCCATCAACAAGCGATTCTCCGAGGAAAAGCCGTTTGCCGGAAAGAAGATTTCGATGTCGATTCATCTGGAAGCAAAGACGGCGTACCTTGCGCTGACGCTGGCTGCCGGCGGTGCCCAAGTCTACGTCACCGGATGCAATCCGCTGTCCACGCAGGATGACGTTGCGGCGGCACTTGTCGATGCGGGCTTTGAAGTCAACGCATGGCGCGGTGTCACCGACGAAGAATACGAGGAGCATCTGAAGAAGACCCTCTCCCTCTGCCCCGATGTCATGATCGACGACGGCGGCGACCTGACGCATCTGCTCCACGGCGAATGCCGCGAATACGGCAAGAATCTGATCGGCGGTGCCGAGGAAACCACGACGGGTATTCACCGTCTGCTCTCTCGCGAAATGGCAGGCAAGCTCGACTACACGATGGTCGACGTCAACGACGCGGACTGCAAGCACCTCTTTGACAACCGCTACGGCACGGGTCAGTCCACGCTCGACGGCATTATGAACGCAACGAACCTGATCATCGCAGGCAAGACCGTTGTCATCGGCGGCTACGGCTGGTGCGGTAAGGGTATGGCAATGCGCGCAAAGGGTATGGGTGCGGTTGTTGTTGTCACCGAAATCGACCCCATCAAGGCCATTGAAGCGGTCATGGACGGCTTTACCGTTATGCCGATGGACGAAGCGGCAAAGATCGGCGATCTGTTTGTCACGCTGACCGGCTGCAACGATGTCATCCGTGACCGTCACTTTGCGGTCATGAAGGATGGTGCACTGCTGGCAAACTCCGGTCATTTTGACGTGGAAATCAACAAGAAGGAACTTGAGGAAATGGCAGTCGAGGTCTGGGAGCGCAAGCCGAACATCCGCGGATACAAGATGGCGGACGGACGTGTTCTGAACCTCCTCGCCGACGGCAGACTGGTCAACCTCGCGGCAGGCAACGGTCATCCGGCAGAAATCATGGACATGAGCTTCGGTATTCAGGCGCTGTGTCTGGAATACCTCGTCAAGCACGCAGGGGAGCTCGAGCACAAGGTCTATCAGGTTCCGCGTGAAATCGACGAACAGGTCGCGGCAATCAAGCTCGCATCCATGGGTGTCACGATCGACGCGCTGACAGATGAGCAGATCGCGTACATGAATCAGGTGGATTGATTCGGAATTTGCAGATGATTACGGTTATCGCAGGTGCATCCAATTACCGCGTAGGGCGGGGGCTCGTCTCCCGCCGCACATAACAAATTCGATAACGGAAATAACAGAAAATCATATTTTCAACAATCGGAAACGCAGAAGTGGTATGGTGTCACCAAACAACGGCGGGAGCAAGCCCCCGCCCTACGCGATATTGAAAGCCGTTATCTATCCATAATTTCATCAATCACAACAAACACACGGTAACATATCATGATCACCATCCTCGCTCAAATCATCAGCATCCTCGCGGCGGCTTTCAATATCTTCTCCTATCAGATGAAGGACAACCGCCGGCTGTTTCTCTCCAAAGGCATCAGCGGTGCGCTGTTTGCCGTCAACTTCATCCTGCTCGGCAACTTCACCGCCGGTGCGCTCAACGCGGTCAATCTTCTGCGCGGTGCGGTACTGGCAGGCGGTGAAAAATGGCACAAAAAACGCTGGCTGTTTCTCGTGCAGGGACTGTATCTGCTCTGCTGTGTCGTCACCTTCGGCAAGAGCCGGACGATGATCGGCGGCGCGGTCTTTGCGATGGTCGTGTCTCTGCTTGCAACCGCGTCACAGCTGATCGAAACCGCCATTCTCTGGGGCAACAACGGACGGCATATCCGTCTTGCGCAGATTTCCTTTATCTCCCCGTTCTGGCTGTTCAACAACATTGTCACAGGCAGCATCGGCGGCATTGTGACCGAAATTTTCGGTATGTGCTCTGTCATCATTTCGTTCCTCCGGTTCGGATGGAACGGATTTCTGGATGATGCGGGGAAGAAGCAGGAAGAAACAACGGAATAAAAATGGATTCGCGATACCGTTTGTCAGACGGTATCCCGATTGATTTATATTATCTGTCCAGCGTCCATCTGGTATAGAGAATCGAGCACTTGTCGTCATACTTGCCCGTTTCATCGTCATAATACTTCTGGTAATACACGGTCAGAATACTGCCGTCGTCCAGCTCGACCGAGCAGGGATAACCGAGGTCACCGCCCTCGGCACGGTGGTCAAGGTCGTAGTCTTCCGTCCATGTCTCGCCGTTGTCCCACGAAACGAGCGCGCGCTCGCCGAACGGTGCTTCGCGTCTGCCGTAGACGCAGATCAGCGCACCGGAGGAGTGCTTGAGCAGATGGGGAGGAGAACCGGAAACGTCTTCCATGTTCCGCCACTCCGACCATGTTGCGCCGCCGTCCTTTGATACGGTCGAGTACATCGTGAAGCCGTGTGCAACACCGTTGCCCTGTGCGCGGATCGTGCCGTACAGCGTACCGTCGTCCAGTTCGATGACGTGCGGTTCATGGAAGTGATCCCACGAAAGGTCGTCGGGCTTCTTGCACTCACCCTTCATTGTCCATGTGTAGCCGCCGTCGGTGGAAACATACGCCGCAATGATCAGATCCTGCGTCGTGGAGCCGGGAACACCGACCTTATCCTCATAATAATGCTCCTTGCCAAGATAGACGAGCGTGCCGTCTTTACACATAGTCGGTCCGTGCGGTGCGGATACGGGAATCTGAATCGTTTCGCTCCATGTGATACCGTAGTCCTCGGAGACACGGATGAACGAGCCGCCGCAGCCGTGCTCTTTCGGAATGAACGGATACATACCGAGCATACCGACGGTCGCCGGACCTTCCATCTGGGTTGCGGAGTTCTTGATGCTGTTGTAGTAATGATTGAGATACACATCTGCCGGATGCGTAAACCACGTCACAAGCATTCTGCCGTTGCCCATATAAAGGATACCAGCATCGCGGTCGTCAAGGTAGGTGTCGTTGATGACGATCGGGGGCGACCATGTCTCGCCGTTGTTTTTGGAGATGTACATGGCGGTCTTGCCGAACGGACAGATGTGTTCACAGCGGAACGACGATGCAACGGCGTACAGCGTGCCGTTTTCATCCCGTGCGACCGACGGCCAGCCCTGATAGCGGAACAGTGTATTCTGTACGCGGTTGACGACACCGTGTTTGAGCGTTTTCGGTGTTTTCTGTGTCATGGGAGATTCCTCCTTTTTGTGGTTTTATTCAGCGGCTCCATCACGGACAGCGCTGATGATCTTGTCAAAATTCTTCAGAATGACCTTTTCCTTCTTTGCATAGCGCGACGCAAAATCGGTGCTCTTCTGGTCCACAACGACTTCCTTGATGATGTTGTAACCGTTGTTGTCGAAGTTGAAGCCGAAGTCAAAGACCTTGTTTTCGTGCATCATCTGCAGGACGCGGTAGGCATTTTCCTCTCGCACCGCCTTGTTTTCCAGCACAATGTCAAAGAAAACCGGGCGGATAAATTCATAGCTGTAATATGCCAGTGCTTCGGCGATCACAGAGGTACGCTCGGGGTCGGGTGCATTGGTCGGAACACCGATCAGACCCGCGCCGCAGAAGACGCGGTAGTTTTCCTGTGTCTCATCCAGCTTCGGCATCGGAAGGAGACCGAAGTCAAATTCAATCTCACGCAGCTGCGCATACAGACCGCCGACATCCAGTGATGACAGGAACGAACGTCCCTCGACGATCATATTGCGGTAGGTACTCGTCGGATAAGAGGCATTGGAATAGACGTCAAGATACGTTTCACCGGAATGAATCAGGTTATAATACTTGTTGACGATCTCCACCATCCGCTCGGTATTGAGCGTCAGCTGCGGCCAGCCGTCTGCATCGGGAACGGTCACACGCTGATCGGCACCGTACATATAGGTATAACCGGTATTGTTATTATCGAGCAGACCGTACTGATCGACCTCCGTCATCTTACCGTCACCGTTTAAGTCCTTGGAGTGACCCTTGATGAGCTCTGCCATATAGTCCATCGTCCACTCGCCGTCAAAGCAGGTCTCATAAAGATCCTTTTTCAGATCCATGCCGGAAAGGTAGGTCTTATTGAACAGGATCGCCATCATGCCCTGCCACGTCATAACGATATCGCCGGATGCATAGTAGAGATGTCCGCCGATGCCGAGCGATTCGGTCATCGTCGTATTCCACCAGGGTCTGGTCAGATCGGCATACGGCAGATCATTCCAGTCGTAGAGCAGCTGATCCGTGACCATGCCCGGAACGCCGTCCGTTGCATGAGGAAGCACGAAATCGTATTCCGTATCGCCCGCCATAACGGAATTGCGGAATGTGGTCGTAGGATTGTCCATCTCAACGGCTGCAAACTCGACATTGAGCAGCTCAGATACGGCATCGTTTCTGCGCACACCGGCGTCGTTGAGTGTTTCCCCGTCCGATTCCACAGCAAGGCGGAAGTTGTTGTTGTAATTGGTCACAGTCAGAAATGTAACCGTATGACCGCCAAAGTCCGCGCCCTCAGGCAGGTTCGGCTTCGGTCCGAGGTCTTCAGTTACAACGGCGGTGTCGGTGATGGGTGCTGTCACATCGGTGTTGTAACCGGGGCCTGTGGATTCTCCTCCGCAGGAGATCATGGCTGTGGAGAGGAGTGCGATTGCCATGAGAGAGGATGCGATGCGTGCGTTCTTTTTCATGGGGAAACTCCTTTCGGATCATTTATTTTCGGGGAAAATCAGCGAATCATGAAATTCTCACCGAGATTGGCTTTTGCATCTTCTGCCAGCATTGCCTTGAATTCATCGGACAGTGGTCTGAACGGCTTGCGGCAGGTACCGTAGTCCAGACCGCCGATCTTGAGCAGCTCCTTGCAGGCGGGCATAACGCCGTACTTGAGGACAGCGGCGATGATTTCGTTTGCCTTGCGCTGGACCTCGAGTGCTTCCCCAGGCTTGCCCTCATGGTAGAGGCGATAGATTTCAAGCATACGGTCAGGTTGGAAGTTGTAGGTCGTACCGATACCGCCGTCAGCCCCAGCGGAAAGACCGGAGAGCAGCATTTCGTCGGAGCCGTTGTAGAAGATGTGATCGGGATGCAGGGTGACGAGGCGTTCAAGCTGGAAGAAGTCGGATGCAGTGAACTTCATGCCGGCGACACCGGGGATCATCAGAAGCTCATGCAGCTGGTCAAAGTTCAAGGTCATACCGGTGCGCGCGGGGATGTTGTAGATGATGACAGGCAGGCTCGATGCCTTCGTGATGTCGATATAATACTGCTTGACATCGGCAAAGGAGTATGCAAAGTAGAGCGGCGTGACGGAGGACAGCGCATCGGCACCGACCTTCTCTGCGTGTGCGGCGAGCTCACACGTTTCGCGTGTGCCGGTTCACCGATGTGCGCGATGACAGTGATCTTGCCCTTTGCTTCCTCGACGACGGTTTCCATCAGCTGCTTGCGTTCTTCGATGGAGAGCAGCAGCATTTCGCCGGAAGAGCCGCCGACGTAAACACCGTGAACGCCTGCTTTGATTAAGCGGCGGACAAGCGCACGGATGCGGTCGGTATCGAGAGCGGACAGATCATCGGTAAAGCCAGTGAGCAGAGCGGGCATAATGCCTTTTAA
>JAFTLK010000223.1 GCA_017455975.1 Clostridia bacterium
GAAAAATCAATTTTTCACGCGGGTTTTGAGGCTTTCGATGTTTTACTACATCGATTTTGCTTCGCAAAACCAGCCCCAGAATTCCCGAATTTCGGGACGAAATTCCAGAAAGGGAGGCTTTCGACAAGCGAAAGCCATGGTAATTGTTATGGAATTATGGCAACATACGAAAACTATGGATATCGAATATTTCGGTTGTCGTGTAGCAGCAGCCGGCTATGAAGTTAAATTCAGGCAGATATATAATCCAAAATCTCATATATCAAAATATTCAAAAAACAAATAAATATGGGGCTTAATGCGACAGCCTCTTTTCGCATACAACAAAACGCAGCTTGTGATTGCCAGCTGCGTTTTGTTTCTTTTATTCAACATTCAGTCAAAAACCGATCGCTGACACCGAATCCATCAATCGGATTCTTCCGCGGCTGCCAAAAAATCATCAAGTGCTTTCTGTGCGGCATCGTGAATTTTTTCGTAAGAGGATGCAAAATTTTTCACAGCGCCGAAGCAAGCAGAACGCAGAAGTTGAGAAGAACCGCCAAAATCCATAATGGTATTGAGTTCAAAAGAAGCGTTATTGAATGTCATGGTCAGAATCTGATAATCCGTATTCGTATGGGAAACCTTGCCGAGTGTCTTTTCAGCAACAGCCGGAAGGAGATAGTCATACGAATAAACCGCCATGGTTTCCATAATCAGACCGAGACGTTCGGTATCGGTCGCTGTAATCGGTACTGCAATACCGGATGGGAGCCATGTGTTGCACTCCGTCAGATAGGGATCGCCTTCGTTGAGAACCGGAATCGGCAAAATACCGAAATCCTGTTCCATACCGCGAACATAGAATATGGTGTTGGCAACGGTTGAATCGATAAACAGTAAACGACCTTCTGTAAACACTTTATAATGATCGGCATTTGTTCCGGTAAAAACGAGCATTTTTGATTTATCGGAGAAAAGATCGGCGCATTTCAGGATAAAATCAACAGAATCGGCATCATCAATATTGATTGTCCAGTTGCCGCTGCTGTCAGACTGAACCGCATGAAGCCCCGCTGCAAGATACATTTCATTGCCGAAGGTATGACCCCAGATGGCCGCAAAACGGTCATCTTGCATTTTCATTTTTCCGTCACCGTTCAGATCGTATGCGGCATCCTTCATCATGGATGCCATCGTATCAATCGTCCACTTTCCCTCCATAACAAGTTCCTGCATATCGGGAAGCTGGAGTTCTTTTGCCATATCACGATTCACCAGCACATGGGTGGGGGTATAGAGATAGGAAACAGATACCGGACCGGAGGTGAAAAACTGTTTTCCGTTGAAACGCATAACGCATATAATCGGAAATGGATTTATTCCAGTACTGACTGTCCAGGGTAATATGGGGAATCGTTGTGAGATCCATCAGCAGGTTCTGTGTTGTCATGGAATTGATGCCATCTGAAAAAGCAGTAATAATCAGGTCATACTCATCGGCGTTTGCCATCAGGGATTTTGTTACATCGCTTTTGAGCACGCCTCTGTCAGCATACGGAATTCTGACAAGCTCGATATTCAGACGGTTTTCCAGTGCATTGTCGCGTGTGTGGATTGCGTCGTTGACAACTTCACCGGTAACCTCCTCTGAAATCAGGAAATTCGGACGGGTCTCACTATGCTGCGCAACAATGCGGTACTGGAACCCCTCCATATCTCTGGCTTCCAGTGTATCCAGATAACGCAGTTCCTCCGCCGCCTTGGTTTCGGTCTCCGGTTTTGCCTGTGTTCCGTCTGCCGCATCGGCTGCTTGCTTGCCGCAAGCAGAAAGCGATTGACCGAGCATTAAAAGTGCGAGCAGACCTGCGCTGATTTTTGCTGTGTGTTTCATGATTTCGTTCCTTTCTGATCTGTTATCTTCCTCTGTGGGAATGATTATCCTAAACTGGGGGGTATGATAATGTCAGCAAGTCAGTTTCAGGGAATGTACATCACCGTCTACAATACACTCCTGTTGTTTGTCCGTCAGGGTGCCGACGACCTTACCGTCAGCTTCAATGGTCTGGTGTGTGAGATATCTGGCTTTCAGCAGCGGTAATTCCGGATGTGCATCCAATGCAAGCGGTCTTGAGAAATTGACCAGCTCGAAATTGTCGCAGTGCTGTTCCAGAACAATCAGAGATTCGCTTCGTCCGCCTTCCTCCGTATAGAAGGCTGTCATATTGCTGATCACAACATCGGATACATTGCCGACACCGTTTGGTGCAGCTTCCTCCCGGAACAACGGTACGCGGCAGTAGCGCAGAGCATCCATGTTCACCGCGTATACACGGCATCCGCAATAGATGTTGTCAATACGGATATTGCGGATTGCAGAGGTAATCGACGACATCCGGATTGCAGAATGGCAGTCCTCTGCGTAAATGTTGCGGCATACGATATTTTCAATCGGACCGCTGGTCAGACCGCGGTTTTCCTGCCGCTGAATTCCGTCGTCTGCGTTAAATGCAAGCAGATCATCATTGGTCTGCCCCCGGGGAACGGCACGGATGTCTTCCACCAGACCGTTGCGGCAGTAACCGCTGAAATGAATACCGTCCTGATTGCTGTTTTTCAGTGTGGAGGTCAGTGTAATATCACGGAATTCAAATTCACTGATTCTGCCGGTACGGATGTAATATGCGATGGGATTGGCAACCGTCAGATGCAGAAGCCGCAGACGTTTCACGGTGACAAAATTCATGCAGGCACCGCTGGTGGTGGTATTGATTTCATAAATATCCTGACTTTTCCGGTTGAACGGATGACCGAAACCGCCGTCCCAGATACCGCCTTCAATGGTAATATCTTCGTTTCCGTCCTCTACATCCGCATTGGTAATGAGGAAATCCTCCAGTGTCATAGGCTTGGATGCAATAAAAACAATCCGTGCATTGGCGTCTGCGTGAATGTGTCTTGCAGACGGCACCTGCAAAGGTGCATCTACCACATAGGTACCGGCGGGGATCAGAATATCCCGTTCTCCCGCATCCAACGCCTGTTGGATTGCCGCATAATCATTGTGTTTTCCGTCTCCGACAGCGCCAAAATTCTGTACGTTGATCATATTGACCTCCTGTGTTTTCAAGTATTGATTACTTTGGGTTTTCCGAGGCTGGATACCATAAAGAGTATGATTATATTATATAAGCATTGTGAATTTCTGTCAAGCGACAACCCGATAATTCTGCTTTTTGTACTATTTCCGGCGCTTGTTTTTGTACACTTTTAACATTTCACACATCTTTTTGCTGTTTTCAGCGGGAACACATTATTGGAGTGGAGTAAAATCTGAAAATGCAATTATCATTGCCGACGCTGTACAGAAATACATGATCGCATCACATTCATAATGCAGGGGGCTGCCGCAAGTGAAAAACTCGCAGCAGCCCCCATTTTTCGCCGTAAATCTATCAGGTCAGCGGACATTCTGTGATGCACTTTTCCGCGTTGCCGGGACGGCACTTGGTGATCGGATCACGCTGGCGCAGTCCTGCGGCGAGCTGATCCGCCGTGATCTTGCCGACCGGCATGATGTTGAGTTTGGAGCCGAGACAGTCGTCACCGTCCGCATTCGTCAGAACATAGCGGGATGCCCACTGGCAGGAGACGGTATCGAGCGGAACATAGGTAAATGCATTGCCGTCGATGTTAACGGTGACCGCACGTTCCTCGGTCAGTGCGCTCATCGGACAGGACTTGATACAGCGGCGGCAGACAGAGCAGGTCTTTTCCTGAATCGTGTTCGGAAGGACAGCATCTGCTTCGAGCACCGCATCGGTGACAACGCAGATGAATCTCTGGTTGACGCCGTACTTCTTTGTATAGAGCGAGCCGGACAGCGTGACCTCGCCAAGTCCGGCGGCAGCCGCTTCAAAGGAGCCGTCAAACGGGGAGGAATAGTTTCCGCGCGGCGAGCAGATGGGCGTACCCATACCGATCAGATCGGCGGTGATTGTTGCACGCTTGCCTGCGCGGCGAAGTGCCTTAACAAGCTCATAGGCAATCATGTGCAGCTCGTTCTGTGCCTGCGACTGCGCGAAAATGAACGGCCCGACCGCCTCTGCAGGTTCTCTGCCGGCACGTCTTGCGCTCTCGCCGGGATAGCTCAGTCCGACGACGATAACACTCTTGGCACCGGACAGATATTCATCGGTGTTGTACAGACGGCGCACAGAC
This sequence comes from Clostridia bacterium, assembly GCA_017455975.1. Lineage (GTDB taxonomy): Bacteria > Bacillota > Clostridia > Oscillospirales > CAG-272 > RGIG3925. The sequence goes on from JAFTLK010000223.1 coordinate 4,204, forward strand.
TGCGTAACAACGGGATCGAAGACACGGAACATACCGTTGTTGTCGCGGACATCAAACAGCTCCTCGCCGTCCTTGATCGGACGAAGCTGGGTTGTCACGTTATCAATACGGGATGCCGGTGCCACGCCGAGCATATCTGCGCCGTATTCCTTTGCGACAGCTTCCAGTGTTTCGCGCAGGGAAACGGAATCCTCATCGCCGATACTTTGGTTGAGATACCAGTCACGTTCCTCCAGCGGCGCATCGGTGATGACGATCATAGATGCGGTGGAGTCACCCGGCTGCAGCTCCCATGTGATGTACGGATCGACAAATTCACGCAGAGAGCGCATATTGGGCATTGTGGAATAGCCCATCTGCTCAATTTCACGTGCAATATCGTAGTTGGCATAGCCGAGTCCCAGACCGACTGCATTGCTGACAGGACCTGCGTGACGTCCGCGGAGAATTTCAATACAGGTGGAATCCGGCGCGTGCATAACAGCGGAAACGACAACGACGTTCTTTGCACCCGGCATCTTCTTTGTCAGGTCACAGCCGCGCGCGGCAAGCGTTTCTGCGGAAACGATGGTGATGCGATCCGCGTGATACTTCAGACCAATACAGCTCATGCGGTCATATACCGCGCGGGAGATCGGCAGATTCGGGTCTGCAAGCTGACGCAGGCGGCGGTTGTACTGCGAATACGATTCATCACGGAAACGTCTGTCCTTGGGAACGCAGACCTTGATGCAGACACCCATTTCACCGCCGCGGCGGCCTTTTTCTGCCTCACGCTGGATGATGGCTTCTTCTGTAACGACATCCGGGATTTCATCGTCAAGGTCGAGGTCAAAGTGTTCGCCCCAAGCACATCTCCACAGGTTTTTGTTTGCAAAGCGATGGACATAAACCTTGCCGTCAGCGTCGCGGATGTTCAGCGCATTGACACCCTTGACTTCCTTGCGGTAGGCATCGGTTGGACAGCAGCGGATACATTCGCCGCACATATCACACAGCGTTCCGCCGGGCAGCAGCGGTGTGGATTCCAGCTCCGCATCGGTGATGATCGAGACAAAGCGGTTGCGCGGACCGAATTCGGGCGACATGGCAAGACCGTGCCAACCGAGCTCCGTCAGACCGGCACAGACGCTGGCGTAAATGTGCGACATATCGGGGGAGAAAACCGCATCGAGTTCCTTGTAATTGCGGTAACGCCAGATGTTGGAGGAGACGATCGGAACCGCGTTGTAGCCGTTGTTGTCCAGAAAATGACCGATGGTGAAGGAAATATGGTCGAGCTTGGTGTTCATCGTGTACTGTACGGTGTACGATTCAAAAACCTGGCTCTTGCCGTGCTCGCCGCCCTCCAGTTCCATCGTTGCGGTCGGATGCTGAATGGCGCAGACGATCACCGTCTTTGCCGTCGGCATGATACCCTTCGGGCTCATCTTGATCGGTGCTTCGTCAAAGCGTCCGATGTTGGCAAAGCCGACGAGATCCGCGCCAAGCTCATGTGCCAGTTCTTTGATGCGTTGTGTCATACGGAAATCCATGGTAATTGTTCCTCCCTTTGTTATATTAAATATATTATAACCGGTCAGAAATACCGGCTTGCAGTTCATTTGCAGCGGAACGGAGCGATTGTATCAGACCGTTTTTATTCTGCGCACGAAACAACGGCAGAAATATACCGATTGCAGCATATAAATTCCCCATTGAATCGTGAACGGAAACCGCGGCTTCAAAAATGTCGCCTTTTTCCCGTTGATAACAGCCGTCACGGCGGTATGCTTCCAATGACAGACGGAATTGCCGCACCGCATCCTCTGTCGGCTGCAGGATACCGGGTATCCCGTTTTCGGCGATATAAGCATCGATGACAGCAGGTGTTTGTTCCGCAAGCAGGATCATGCCTGTTGCTGTATGGAAAACCGTTTTGGATTCCGGATAATTGTGGTTGACGGTGACGGAGGACTTGTCGGATGCACGCAAAAGGACAAAACGCTCCTGTCCGCGCCAGACACTGAGTACAGCTTCTGCCGCAGTCTGCGCCGCAAGCCGCTGCAGAATCGGTTCTGCTTTGCTGCAAAGAGCACGGTCGTATCTGTGGGATGCACCGGTCAGCATATACGCACCGATGCCAAGTGTCCATTTTCCGTCGGATCGTTCCAAATAATTCCGTTTTGCCAGAACTTGTACGATATTTGACACTGTCGTCGTTTTCTCTCCGATGTGGGCAGCAATCGCAGACAGCGTTTCACCCTCCGGTTTTGTCGACAGGTATTCCAGAATGTTGATTGCCTTGTGGATAACTTTAATCATGATTCAATATTGTTGAATGTTGTTCAATCTTGTTGGATTCGTTGTGTACAGTATAACACATAACCGAACGGTTAGTCAAGAGCAACTTAATTGATTTGAAAAAAACTGCCCTCAAGGGTGCAGTCCAATAAAACAGTATAACAATGTTTTCGGGAAGCGGCATGAGGAATCATTGCCGCTTTTCCGTTCATAACGTCA
>JAFTLK010000224.1 GCA_017455975.1 Clostridia bacterium
GCAATGTGATGCAGACCGCGGATCATGCGTTGTCCTCACCGAACAGTCTTGTGTAAATCTCCGTCATTTCCTGTTCATTGATGACATAAGGGCTGTTTTTATAGTTGCCCGCGCCCTTGACCTTGCCGACAAACATGGCAATGGTATCCGCATCGAGCATCAGGTCGACACCGGACTTTTCGGGAATGACGGTTTTGATCTCCTCGCCGTCCGCGCCGATGGCATCATACAGCGCCTGACACAGTGCCGCATCTCCCTTTTCATTGAACGTCAGATATTCGCGGTAAAACGCGCCGCAGGCCGCACCGTGCGGAACACCGCGCATCAGCGTGATGTTATAGCCAAGCGGATGCGGGAAGCCTGTACCGGTCTTATTGATGGCAATTCCGCCCGCGCAGGAGGCGTACAGGAGCGCTTCTCTTGTTTCAAGGGAGATGGGTTCCCCTGCCTTGAAATCGCGGATAAAGGCGTACAGAATACGCGCACCCCAGCCTGCAAACATGCGAGAGAGCGCATCGCCCTTTGGCGACAGATACGATTCCGCGCAATGCGCAAACGCATCCAGCGCACAGGACAGCGTATACTTTTCCGACAGCGATGCCGTATAGCGTGCATCGAGGAACGCGTATTTTGCATACGCCTGCTCAAAATCCTTGAACGTCCACTTTTTATCCTGGCCGTCCAGCGTCAGCACGGCATACGGATTGACTTCACTGCCTGTACCAGCCGTCGTCGGAATCAGAATGATCGGCAGCGATCGGTTTTCGCGCGTCGCTGTCATCAGCGCCTCCGCCGTCATCGCAGGATTCGCCGCATACGCCGCAACAGCCTTTGCCGCATCCATCGCACTGCCGCCGCCGATGCCGATGACAAAATCCGCTCCGACGCGTGCTGCCGTCTGTCCACCCTCATAACAGACCGACATCAGCGGATTTTCACCGATGCAGTCATAGACGGTATACGCAATGCCGAGCTCATCCAGCACCGCCGTTACATCCGCCTGTGCGCCGCATGCCTTTGCCGCATGACGGCCGGTGACGAGCAGTGCATGACGGCCAAGCGCAAAGCATGCGCTGTTTTCCTTGACACAATGAAGTCCGGACTTTACATTTACCGGCATGTACATTGAAAAGTTCATAATACTATCCATGGCTTTCGCTCGCCGAAAGCCTTCCTTTCTGGAATTTCGTTTAGAAAAAACATCGAAAACCATAAAACCCACGTGAAAAACATTTTTCACGTTAAGCTCTCATATTGAATAAAAAAGTGAGGACGGAAACCTCCGCCCTCACCGAAATGATTCTTGATTCGATTGTCAGTACGATCAGCCTTCGCCGTACATGGAAGTCTGGAAGTCGACGTAGGAAACAGCAAAGTTGTTGTCGCCATCGCTCGCAGCCATTCTCGCAACGATATGTTCCTTGTCTTCCTTGATCATCGTGGTGAAAGATTCAGCATATGCAACGCGGTCAGCCGCAGCATCGAATTCCGCCAGAATCTTTTCAGCTTCTGCCGTATATTCGTTGTAGAGAGCTTCGGTTTCTTCGTTGAGATATACCCAGGACATATACGGACCGGTCAGTGTTTCGATGTTCTGGAGCTTACCGATTTCAGCGTAGTTCGCCGGCAGGCTTTCCGGAGCATGACCGACAAAGGTATTGCCGGAGTGGTAGAAGTCCATAGACCAATCATTGTTCAGCATATGAACGGTACCGTCTTCGTTGAGTTCCCAGTTCTCGCCTTCGACACCGTATGCGTAAATGTCACGCAGCGCGCCGTCGGTGTTGAGCATGGTAACAATTTCCATACATCTTTCGAGGTCGGAAGCATATGCGGAAACAGCAAACATACCGGTAAATACGGTTTCGTCCTTGGAAATGGGCTTTTCGTATTCAACTACGTAGTAGTTTTCTTCCCAGTTCTGTTCTTCGGGAGTGGTGATGTAGCCCTTGACGACTTCGATCGCATAGCGGTCGCCTTCGCCGATGTAGCCGCCATCCTGCAGCTTATCCATCAGGACATTGTGGTTGACCCAGCCGTCAACGCCGAGAAGGCTCTTCGGAACCGCCTTGTTCGCGGTGGTGAAGTTCGACTTGATAACGTTACCCATAACGGTACGCTCGCCGGTGACATACTGGACATAGTTGAGGTCGACATACTGGTTCAGCGGAACGACATCCTTTTCGTTCGCCTTGACATTGTCAAGGAATGCTTCACAGTCGGTCAGCGTCTTGACTTCGTCCGGGAACAGCTTATACTTGTCAGCCAGTTCCTTGTCGATCTTGAGGTAGGTGTATTCACCCAGCAGTCTGTTGTTAACAATTGCATAGGTAGAACCGTCAACCTTACCTGCGGAGAGGAAGGTCGGATAGATGTACTTCTTGAGCAGCTTGGAGTTGTTGCCGAGTTCATCGTCAAGAGACTGCAGATATTCCTTTTCAACGAAATCCTGAAGCATATCAAGACCGGTGACAAAGACGATATCAAGGCTGGTGCCCTCGAGCTCCGGATACTTTGCAACCTCACGGCCGTATTCGTCGAGCGTCATTGCCTGTGTATCGGCAGTGGTATCCTCGGTTTCAGCCTTTGTGGTGGTGGTCCACTTGGAGCGGTTCTTCTTTGCGGCATTCGCAGCCTTTTCCGCTTCCTTCTTCTTCTTTGCTTCTTCCTTTGCCTTTGCAGCAGCTTCTTCTTCAGCCGCAATCTCAGCCTCGATCTTCTCAACCTGGCTGTCGATGAATTCAACATATTCATCCTCGGTCTTCAGCTGGAGAATGACCTGGGTCTTGTATTCGGACTTTGTCAGTTTATTCAATGCCTCCTGAACCGCTGTAATTGCCTCGGGCGTCGTGGAATCGCCTGTGATAGCTGTCAGGGAAATGGTCGCTGTTCTGGTTTCCGCCTCTGCCAGTGCATCCGGGTCTTTTTCCGATGCGCCGCATGCCGTCAGCGAAGACAGAATCAAGCCTGCAAGTAAAGCGAGGCTTATTAACTTTTTCTTCATTACTAAAGATCCTCCTGTTAAACAATGAGCGTAGTAAGGTTATAATATATTTTACACCAAAATCGCGCCGATGTCAAGTACTGTTTTCGTTTATTTTCAAAAACTGTCGTTGCAAAAAGACTGTTTTCACGTTTTAATTTGCGATATTTTGACCAATTTTTGAGCATATCATACAAATTCGCGTCGGCATATTTTGGCAGTATCACGATTCATTTGGTAGTATTCTACAAAGTTGTCTTGTTTTTCTTGTGCATTATGACGATATGTGGTTTTGCAGCCGTCATAATGCTGTTTTTTCGCATCAATCGAGGTAATCCTTTAATCTCTTGGAACGGCTGGGGTGGCGGAGCTTGCGCAGCGCCTTTGCCTCGATCTGACGGATACGCTCACGCGTGATGTTGAAGACCTTGCCTACCTCCTCAAGGGTTCTGGTACGGCCGTCCTTGAGACCGAAGCGAAGCTTGAGCACTTCTTCTTCTCTGGGTGTCAGCGTGGAGAGAACCTCGCAGAGCTGCTCGCGCAGAAGCGTATAGGATGCAGCCTCCGCCGGTGCGGGCGAAGTATCGTCTTCAATGAAGTCGCCGAGATGGCTGTCTTCTTCCTCGCCGATCGGCGTTTCCAGCGACACAGGATCCTGTGCGATCTTCATGATCTCGCGGACCTTATCGGGGCTCATATCCATTTCCGCTGCGATCTCCTCGGCGGATGCCTCGTGACCGAGCTCCTGCAGAAGCTGTCTGGATACACGGGAGACCTTATGAATGGTTTCGACCATGTGCACGGGAATACGGATCGTTCTTGCCTGATCGGCGATCGCACGTGTAATCGCCTGACGGATCCACCATGTTGCATAGGTGGAGAACTTATAACCCTTCTTATAGTCGAACTTGTCGACCGCTTTCATCAGACCGAGGTTGCCCTCCTGGATCAGATCAAGGAAGAACATACCCTTGCCGACATAACGCTTTGCGATCGATACGACCAGACGGAGATTGGATTCTACCAGCTGCTTTTCTGCATTGACGCCGTCCTTCTGACGCTTTTTGAGCGCCTTCTGCGTTTCCTCGTCCAGCTCGCGGCCATCCCTTTCCGCGCGGTGCAGCTCTTCCTTTGCGCGCTTACCGTCATACATGACCTCAGCGAGCTTCAGCTCCGCATCACTGTCCAGAAGCTGGACCTTGCCGATTTCCTTTAAGTACATACGCACCGGATCGTCGATGGCAAGACCTTCCTGGATGAGCATCTTTTCCATTTCTTCGGCGGATTCGAGCTGTGCGACCTCATTTTCCAGATCGAAGTCGGGTGCGTCCATGTAGCCGGTGATCTCGATGCCCATGTTTTCAAGCGTTTCATAGAGCTTCTCGATCTGCTCAAGATCGTAATCGACGTCCTCAAGTGCTTCCATGATCTCGCCCTGAGAAAGTGTGCCCTTTGCTTTGCCGCGCTTGATGAGCTCCTTGATCTCGTAGCCCTTTTCCTTAGGCTGATTTTCCTGCTCCGGAGTCTGTTTGGTTTCCTGTGTACTCATTCGGTGATTCCTTTCTGTGCTTCGGTCAGCCGCCCTGTTATGAGAACAGACCGGATACCGTTGTTTTCATACTATATAGATCCAATCATTCGCCGCGTCGGCTCCTGATGAGATTCTGTAAATCATCTGCGGACAGATCGGTGCTCTTCTGCTTTTCTTTTGCACCTTCCTCGCGCAGAACCGTGATGTTGTCACGGATAACGGACATATCGTTTCTTGTAAGCTGTGTATGCGCTACCTGCATGCCCGTGATGCGGCCGATCTCTTCATCGCTGAATACCTCGCCGAGGTATCCGGATTCAAAGCGGCCGTGTTCTGCCGTGCAGGACAGCAGAAATGCATAAACCCGTCGGTTGAACGCCGTGAGGAATTCCTCCTCCCGCAGTCCCTCCGCACCGCCGGCCGTTTCCGACAGCAGCTCGGGATACAACAGCAGAATGCCGAGGATGGATTCCTCCGCCGATGCCGCACGCCGGAACTTTGCCCGGTCGGGATTGATGCGGTCGCCGTAGCCGGCTGTTTTCTGGATCTGCCGCCGTGTCTGCTCGGTCTTCTGCGTTTTTTCCTGCCGTTTGCGGGCACGGGTGACATCGTTTTTCAGACTGTCCCGGCTGACACCGAGCTTATCCGCAAGCCGTCCGATGTAAACATCGCGCTCGACATCGGTATGCAGCGTGGACAACAACGCCGTCAGCTCGGAAATACACGCCATGCGGTCGTTGAAGTCCTCCAGATCATGGGAAGCAATAACGACCGAGCAGCGGTAGTCAAACTGATTTTCGCTGTCATCCAGCCGCAGACGGAATGCATCGGCACCGAACTTCCGTATAAATTCATCGGGGTCCTTTGCGCCGTTCAGCTTCAGTATCTTCGTCCTGACACCGACGCCGTCCAGAAGTGCGATGGCCTTTTCCGCCGCGCGCCGTCCGGCATCGTCCATGTCGTAAGCGATGACAACTTCCTTCGTATAGCGCGCCATGATGCGTGCCTGCTCTGCCGTGATCGCGGTACCAAGCGTTGCAACAGCACCCGGCATGCCTGCCGCATGTACGGCAATGACATCCATGTAGCCCTCGCATAGGATCAGCCGTTCCTCACACGCATGCCGCGCATAATTGAGCGCGAACAGCGTGCGGCTTTTCTTGAAGCCAGGGGTATCGGAGGAGTTCAGATATTTCGGCTTGGAGTCGTCCATGACGCGGCCGCCGAATGCAACGACCTCCCCTGTCAGATCAATGACCGGGAACATGACGCGGTTGCGGAAGATCGGATACAGTCGCCCGTTCTTCTGCGATTTCGCGCAGAGAAACGATGCCAGCAATTCTTTTTCCGTGTATCCAAGCCCCAGCATATGGTCAAGAAACAGGTTTTTTCGCAGGGTAAATTCATCCGGTGCAAAGCCAAGGCCGAAGCGTCGGATCACCGCATCGGTCAGGCCGCGGGAACGCAGGTATGCAAGTCCCGCCTGTCCCTCCGGCTTTGACAGCATATCGTGGTAAAACCGTGCGGCATCGCGGTTGGCCGCGTACACACGCGCCTTTTTGACATCGCTGTCTCCTCGCCGCCCGGCATGATCGTCCTCCGGCATTTCCATGCCCGCACGCTTGCACAGGTGCTCGACGGCGCCGATGTAGTCAAGGTTTTCCGCCTTCATGATGAAGGTGATTGCGTCGCCGCCCGCGCCGCATCCGAAGCAGTAGAAGCCGCGTGTTGCGGGAAAGACGGTAAAGGACGGTGATTTTTCATTGTGGAACGGACACAGACCGACAAGATTCGAGCCTGCCCGCTTCAGGGATACGTAGGAAGAAATGACATCCTCAACGGGATTGCGGAATTTCAGATCTTCCAGAAAGCCTTCCGGCAATGCCATGAGGTTCCTCCTTTATCGAAATTTCGGCTTCAATCGATCTCCGGTGCGGTCGTCGTAAAGCCTCTGAATTTTTTGGGGATATGAATGTCGGAATAGACGCGGATGGCATAGCGGTCGGTCATGCCGGCGATGTAATCGCAGACATGTCTGTCGACCGTTTCCCCATCGTCCGCACACGGTGAAAACTCACCGGGCATCCGCTTAGGGTGACGGATAAAATAGCGGTACAGCTCCTCGAGCATCGCCATCGCTTTGTCTTCATCCTGCTTTGCATCGGGATTGAGATATACCCGCTCAAACAAAAACGACCGCAGTGCAAGCATTGCTTCTCCGATGTCATCCTCCATCCGGATGTCCGGGCTGCCCGCGCTCGCACGGATCAGCGAGGAAACCATCGTGTCAATGCGCAGCTTGTGCGTTTCTCCGAGCACATGCCGCAGTGATGGCGGGATCTCGCCGTCCGACAGCACGCCAGCGCGCACCGCATCATCGATATCGTGATTGATGTATGCAATGCGGTCGGCGAATTTCACGATCCGCCCCTCCGGCGTTGCCGCCAGATTGCTGCCCGTGTGGTTGAGGATGCCGTCGCGTACCTCCCACGTCAGATTCAGCCCGGCGCCGTCCCGCTCCAGCACATCCACCACTCGCAGACTCTGCGCCGCATGGGTGAAGTCCCGTGAATAACAAGCCTGCAGCACCGCCTCCCCGGCATGACCGAACGGCGTATGACCGAGGTCATGTCCGAGTGCGATCGCCTCGCACAGATCTTCATTGAGGAACAGCGCTCTTGCCGCCGTTCTCGCAATCTGCATGACTTCAAGCGTGTGGGTCAGCCGTGTGCGGTAATGGTCGGCCTCCGGTGAGAGAAAAACCTGCGTTTTGTGCATGAGCCGACGGAACGCCTTTGCATGGACGATGCGGTCGCGGTCCCGCTGATATGCCGTCCGGTATTCGCACGGCTCCTCGGGACGCTCCCGCCCCCGGCTGTCTGCAGCTTTCGCGGCATGGGGCGACAGTGTCGCAGTTTCTCTTGCTTCCAGCTGTTCACGAACGGTCAAGTTCAGCACCTCTCTGCTCAATTTTCGTCAATCTACAATAAAAATACGCAAACATATCCGAATACCCTTTTTTGTTTTCCGCAAAATTCGCAAAAATACGCCTGTCAATGTTTGCCGCCCGCAAAAAGGTGCACAGCCTGTCGGGAAATTGCCGGTCGGCTGCGCACTGTGTTCTATTCTGTTGGTTCGGGAAGGAAATCAAACCGTTCGCCCGTCTGCTCAATGAGCACCGCGCCGCCTGTCAGCTCCGTGAGCGACGCACAGAAGCCGTCGTATTCCGGTGCGCGCACAGCCAGACGCTGTGTCACATCGGCGGCAAAATCGACCCCGTCAACCAGAAGACCGACACCCTGATACGATGCACGTAGCTTATCGTAGTCGGTGTAGTCGCAGATGACCTCGCAGGTGATGAATCGCTCATACGTGATGACATGCGCTGCCTCAGCTGCCAGCTTTGCCGCATGTGAATACGCGCGCACAAGCCCGCCTGTGCCGAGCAGGATCCCGCCGAAATACCGCGTGACTACAATACAGGCATCGGTAAAGCCGGTTTTCCTGATGATGTCGAGTACCGGCATACCGGCTGTTCCCTGCGGCTCGCCGTCATCGGTGAAACGGGCGATGTTGTTTTCCTTAATTTGATAGGCATACACATTGTGTTTGGCATCTGCGTGCTTTTTGCGGATTTTCGCGATGAAGTCCAGCGCCTCCGCTTCGGTTTTGCACGGACAGGCGTAACCGATGAACTCCGATTTCTTTTCGACAAAGGAAGCCGAAGCCTCTTTTTCCAGCGTGATATACAGCTCCTCGGTTGCCATCAGTCGTCAATCCCCTCCGGTTTGTCGCAGAGATATGCCGCAAACATACCCTGCGCCTTTTTGTCGGAGGTGGCAAGCATATAAATGCCGTCATCGAGGTATTCGCACCGCAGAACTGCGGCATATTTATAAAGCTGGGAGGACTGTGCGCCCTCGGCATGGCCGAAGTGATACCACAGATCACGCTTGCCAGCGCGGATGATATCGCCGAGCGCATCAACAAGCCCCTCCAGACCTGCTCCGGTCAGCGCGGAGATTTCCACCGTGTGTGCGGAATCGGCGTCTGCCGGCTTGATTGCGCCGGGAGATCGGACATCGCACTTGTTCAGCGCATACAGAATCGGCTTGTCCCCGGCACCAAGCTCTGTAATCAGCTGCTTGGTCACTGCCAGCTGTGCATCACACTCGGGATCGGAGAAGTCAAGCACAACGAGAATCACATCGGCATACAGCACTTCCTCGAGCGTCGAGCGGAACGCGCTGATCAGATGGTGCGGCAGATTGCGGATAAAACCGACCGTGTCGGTCAGAAGAATTTCGGTTCCGTCCGGCAGCTCAAACTTTCTTGTCGTCGGATCCAGCGTTGCAAACAGCTTGTCCTCGGCCAAGATTCCGGCTCCGGTCAGTGCATTGAGCAGTGTAGACTTTCCGGCGTTGGTATAGCCTGCGACAGCGACCTTCGGCAGACCCGATTTTTCACGCTGCTTGCGCTGGGTCGCACGTGCCGCCTCCAGATTGCGGATGTCCTCCTCCAGTGCGGCAATGCGGCGCTTGATATGACGGCGGTCGGATTCGAGCTTCGACTCACCGGGACCGCGCGTACCGATACCGCCGCCGAGACGCGACATTTCCGTGCCGTGACCGGACAAACGCGGGATCGTATATTTCAGCTGTGCAAGCTCGACCTGCAGTTTGCCCTCCGCACTCGTTGCGTGCAGCGCAAAAATATCGAGAATCAGCATCGAGCGGTCAATGACGCGCACATCACCCTGTGCATCCAGTTCCTTTTCCAGATTTTTGATCTGTGCCGGAGTCAGATCGCAGTCAAACACGACCAGCTTGATCTCACCGCCGCGGCACAGCTCCGCAAGCTCTTCGACCTTACCGGAGCCGATGCACGTTCTGGTATCGGGCGTATCCTTTGCCTGCACCATGCGTGCATAGACCGAACCGCCTGCCGTATCGAGCAGACGCTCCAGCTCATCCATGGAGATTTCACATTCCTGCTCATCACGTCCACGCGTGATCAGTCCGACGAGGATTGCTTCGGAGGCAACAATTTCATTTTCCATAAGTGCTTCTTTCATTTCTGTTCATCTCCTCTCAATTTATTCCGTCTTCATCGTATCTTGCACCTTTTCCAAGATTGCATTCCTCGCACAGCGTGCGGAGATTTGACGCGACAGTCATTCCGCCTTTGGATACCGGAACAATATGATCCACATGCAGTTTTACCCCGTCAGAAGCATCGCGACCGCAAATAACACATCGGTGTCCGTCCCGTGTCATGATTTCATAACGAAGTTTGGGCGTCATGAGGCTCCTTTGATATTCACGTGACTGCTTGCTCTTTTCCAAATGCAATGCCTGCTCGTAAAGATCCTGAATTTTTCCAAAATAAAACCGTACTGTATTATGGTAAAAATTTCTTCCCTGTGGACTTCGATATGAATATTCAAGGAAATAGTCCGGATATAATACCGGGGTCAAATATGCATCTTCAACAAGTTTTGTTTCAATTTTAGCATATCGCTTATACTTATATTTTTTTAAAGCAGCTTCTTTCTCTGAAACCGCCGGTGGAAGATTGCGAATCGCCTCTGTATACAAAGCAAAATTTTCTTGATTTTCCTCCGCCATTCGAATAATTACGGAAAACAAATCCGACTTTTCGCAGATATAGTTCAACATATGATTGTTTGGCTGGAAATGATCATATTGCTGTTTTGATGAACATTCAAAGAAAATCAAACTTTCCTGTGACAATTCATTATGAAATTGAAACATTTCATTGATTTTCAACAGTGCTTTGTATCGCTCACTCGTTGTCTTAACAAATTCAATTCTTTTATTCTGTCGTTTAATCCATAAATATGCAACAAAATTGCACAATGCTGCAATGAGCATAATAAAAAGTGTTATTGCAATTGTTAATGCAACAGAAAGCATCAAACAAAATGATTTGAAGGTAACCTCTATCCCTGTCCATGCGAAATACAGTTGATGAAAATTTTCCAGGATTTCCGACACACTAAAATTTTCAATCAAATAACTACACCTCTTTTCTATCATGTCATACCAAAATAAAAAGGGTGCCACGCCAAACGGCGATATGCACCCATCTTAGTCGGTAATCCGGATATCGGCTTACTTGTTGCCAGCCGACATGCTGAGACGCTTCTTGAACTTGTCGACACGACCGCCTGCATCGACAAACTTCTGCTTGCCGGTGAAGAACGGATGGCACTTCGAGCAAATTTCAACGCGC
>JAFTLK010000225.1 GCA_017455975.1 Clostridia bacterium
TAGTTTTAGTTACCGTCCATTGGGTGCTGTTTGAAATCGTTTGGAAGCGTTTGGGACACATTCGGCAGCGCATGGAAGCGTATGGGATTGTTATCCACAGGATTTCCCACAGGATATCCACTTGAAATCCACAGAAATTTCCGATTCCCGTTCTCTGCCGCCGCCGGCCGCCGCGCGTCTGACGTTTCGGTTTCGGCTTCGGCTTTGGCTTTGGTTACAGTTTCAGTTTCGGTTTCGGTTTCAGTTTCAGTTATAGTTTCAGTTTCAGTTATAGTTTCAGTTATAGTTTCAGTTATGTTATGTTATGTTGGTAACGAATGGTATACGTTACATAACGTTTGGTATACGTCAGGTAACGTTTGGTATACGTTACGTAACGCTTGGTTCACGTCAGGTATCTGTCGGCAGAAGCGGATCGGTTTTTACATACGTTCCAACAGGATATCCTCACGGTTTCCCACAGGCATACCGGCGAGGAAAAAAACAGAAGCCGCCGTTGCGGCAGCTTCTGTCGGAATTGCATATTCGATTAGCGGAGGTCGATTTCGCGGTCCTGCTCGGAGGAGTCGTACATAGCCTGCATCATCTTGGAGGTGATGACGAACTGGTCGATGTGGGACGGGAGCTTTTCGCCGGAGCGGATGCACTTGAGGAAGGAGTCGATCTCGCACTGGAACATCGGGTAGGTGTTGGTGTTGAATGCCTCAGAGGTGAGCTTGCCGTCAGCGGTACCCCACATGGTGAAGCCGCCGCCGTAGTTCAGACGGATACCTGCCTTGTCGCCGAGGAAGTCGATGTAGGTGTCAGCAACGCCGATGTTCTGTGCCCATGCGCCGTTGAGGGTGATGGTCGGACCCTCAGTACGGACAAATGCGGTGACGGAGTCGTCAACGTCGTAAGTACCGTTTTCGACGTCCTTGGTCATTTCAGACCACATGGATTCGTAGACGTAGTTCTTCATATCCTTACCGAGCTTGCAGAATGCCTTACCGGAAACGGTGAGGGGCTGCGGGTCGCCGGTACAGTACATGACGATATCGAGGTAGTGAACACCCCAGTCGATCAGCGCGCCGCCGCCTGCGATTGCCTTGGTGGTGAATGCGCCGCCCAGACCCGGAATGGATCTGTGTGCACGGAAGGAAACGTAAACGTGGTAAACTTCACCGAGCGCACCGTCAGCGATGAGCTTGCGGATCTGGTTGACGTTTTCGTTGAAGCGGTTGACGACACCGATGTTCAGAACCTTACCGGTTTCGTGCTGAGCTTTCTGCATTTCGAGCGCTTCTGCATAGGTGCGTGCAGCGGGCTTTTCGCAGAGGACGTTCTTGCCTGCGCGCAGGAAGTCGATGGAGATGGTCGGATGTGCGAGGTTGGGGGTACAGACGGAAACTGCCTCGATTTCCGGATCGTCCAGAATTTCGTGGTAGTCATAAACTGCCTTACCGCAGCCGTACTTTTCGACAGCAGCGTCAGCGCGTTCCGGAATGATATCGCAGAAATACTTGATTTCGCAGGTATCATTTGCCATGTAAGACGGAATGTGAGCAGAGTTTGCGATGGTACCGCAGCCGATCACGGCTACCTTGATCTTGTCGTTTGCCATTTTTATTTCTCCTGTTTTGATAATTTCGTTCGGGGTGAATACCCGTATGGTATAAGTATATCAAATTTCAGCGTATTTTGCAAGGGGTTTCGCAATTTTTGGTGTGAATTTTATGTAACTTCCGCGGCACACGGATGCTCGCCGATTCTTTCACACGATGCCTGGACAATCCTTCTATCCGTAAAATAAGAAAAAGAACAGCAAATGCTGTTCTTTTTCTTATGGTGCGGGTAAAAGGACTTGAACCTTCATGAAGGAACCCTCACTAGAACCTGAATCTAGCGCGTCTACCAATTCCGCCATACCCGCTGGTGCGAGGAATGGGACTTGAACCCACATGATGAAATCACACGCACCTCAAACGTGCGCGTCTACCAATTCCGCCATCCTCGCATATTTTGTAGTGGAATCTCATGCAACGGTAATATTATAACACATCAAAAAGGATTTGTCAACACTTTTTTGAAATTTTCTGAATATTTTTTTCGAGTTTTTGAAAAACCCTTTACAATCAGCCTTTTTTCCGATATAATGAAAAAAACAACGCAAAGGAGATTCCCTATGAACATTTATATTATGACCGATCTGGAAGGCATATCCGGCATCACCTCACGCGAGCAGGTCATTCCGGATGCTTCGCGTTATGCGGAGGGGCGGCGGCTGATGGTCAACGACATCAACGTGGTCGTCCGTGCCTGCAAGGAGGCAGGAGCCGAAAAGGTATATGTCCGCGACTGTCACGGCGGCGGCATGAATGTCATCTGGTCGGAGCTTTGTGAGGAAGCAGACGGCTACATCATCGGCTATACGGGTGACGACCGCTTCCCGTGTCTGGACGAATGCGACGCGGTCATTCTGCTCGGCTATCATGCAATGGCAGGTACACCGGGCGGAACCCTTGAGCACTCGATGAGCTCGACCTCCATCCAGAATTATCATATCAACGGACAGCAGGCAGGCGAGGTCGCCATTGACGCAGGCATCGTCGGCGACAAGGGCAAGCCCGTCATCATGGTCTCGGGTGACGATAAGGTCTGCCGCGAAGCCGAAGAACTGCTTCCGTGGGTCGTGACGGCCGAGGTCAAGCGCGGCATCACATGGAAGGGCGGCGTGCTGCTGCCGCAGAAAAAGGCACATGCCCTGCTGCGTGAGAAAACGATTGAAGCAATCCGTCATGCAGAAGCCAATCCGGACAGCGTCAAGCCTCTGCAGTACGCAAAGCCGATCACCATGCGTGTCGAGCTGGTCGAACGCGGCATTCTGCCCTCGTCCTACGCAAAACCGTATATGAAAATCATCGACGGCAGAACCTATGAAGTCACGGGCGACACGATGGAGGAAGTCCTCTTCCGTGCATAAATAACCGAACCGCATCACCCCCTCATGACCGGCAGAATTCACCTCTGCCGGTCGTTTTTTGTGCAATCCAACATTGAATTTTGACGATATATCCGTTATTTTGTTGATAATGGATATTGCAAATCCAATGGTTCCGTGTTATAATATATGCAAATTTTTGAATAAAACCGTTGAAGCATTTAGAATTCCGTCAAACGGAAAACCGAATGCGGAGGGGCTCTGGAGAATCTCTATCATGAGTGCCGAAGGTGCAAAGAAAAGCAAACCGCTTATCTGAATCTCTCAGGCAAAAGGACAGAGCAGCCAAATAAACCGTACCGACGCCGGCGTCGGTGATGTTTTGTTTGTCTGATATTTTTGGAGCCGCTGTTTTTGATACAGCGGATTTTTTATTCGATCAAATAACCACAAGGAGTTTCATCATGCAGGAATTTTTTCTGAAAATCGCGCAAAACATCAACACGTATCTCTCCAACTACATTCTGATCGTCCTTCTGGTCGGTATCGGTCTTCTCTACTCGATCCGCACAGGCTTCGTTCAGGTCCGCTTCTTCGGTGAAGGCATGAAGCGTGTCTTCGGCGGCATCAAGCTGAACGGCGGCAAGCAGCAGGGCGGCATTTCCTCCTTCCAGGCGCTCGCAACAGCCATCGCAGCACAGGTCGGTACCGGCAACATCGTCGGTGCCTGCGGTGCGATCCTTGCCGGCGGTCCCGGCGCCATCTTCTGGATGTGGATCATCGCGTTCCTCGGCATGGCTACCATCTACGCGGAAGCCGTGCTCGCACAGGAAACCAAGATCGTCGGTGAAGACGGTCAGGTCCTCGGCGGTCCGGTTTACTACATCAAGCGCGCGTATAACAACGGCTTCGGCAAGTTCCTCGCAGTCTTCTTTGCAATCGCAATCACCCTCGCCCTCGGCTTCATGGGTGCAATGGTTCAGTCCAACTCCATCGCTTCCAACATGACCGGCGCGTTCGGTATCCCCGGCTGGGTTGTCGGTATCATCCTCGCAGCCATCTGCGCATTCATCTTCATCGGCGGTATTCAGAGAATCGCATCCGTCGCCGAAAAGATCGTTCCCTTCATGGCAGTTCTTTATCTCCTCCTCGGTCTGATCATTCTGATCGTCAAGATCGCAGACGTTCCCGCAGCGTTCGGCATGATCTTCAAGTATGCATTCCAGCCGCAGGCCATCATCGGCGGTGGATTCGGTTATGCAATCGCACAGGCAATTTCTCAGGGCGCAAAGCGCGGTCTGTTCTCCAACGAAGCAGGTATGGGTTCCACCCCGCACGCACATGCAGTTGCTAAGGTTGAAAAGCCGCACGATCAGGGTGTCGTTGCGATGATCGGTGTCTTCATCGATACATTCGTCGTTCTCACCATGACGGCTCTCGTTACCATCACCTGCCTGTACGCCGGTGACAATCCCGCGATCACTGTTGACGGTGCACGCGAAGGTCTGACCAAGGCAAATATGATGCAGGAAGCAATGTCTGAAGTTTTCGGTTCCACCTTTGGTCCGATCGCAGTTGCAGTGTGTCTGCTGTTCTTCGCCTTCACGACCATCATCTCCTGGAACTTCTTCGGCAAGCAGAACGTCATCTTCCTGTTCGGCAAGACCGAAAAGTCCAAGAAGATCTCCGTCATCGTTTACTCCGTTCTCGCAGTCATCTTCATCTTCCTCGGTACTGTCGCTGAAAACGACCTCGTCTGGGAGCTGACCGACGTCTTCAACAACCTCATGGTCATCCCCAACGTCATCGCACTCGCTGCCCTCTCCGGCATCGTTGTCAAGGCAACCAAGAGCGCAAAGAAAAAGTAAGTACATTTCATAAATCCACCCGGGCTGCTGCAGGTTCTTGCGGCAGCCCGATTTCTTATTTTCCCGTTTCCCGATGATCCCGCGCCATAGAGCGAAATTTCCGCACGAAAAAGTGCGGATTCCTCCATTCATTTACATTTTACCCCTTGACCGCAGATGGGAAATAGTGTATAATAGTATAAGGAAAATTGTCCGAACGAAAACACCTCATTCATTGGAGGAGCGTATGAACCATAAATTAAAAGTCGTTATCTTCATTCTGCTGCTGTTCATTCCGACCTATCTTGCCGTCGCCGCGTATATTACCTCGCAGGACGCAAGCGTGGAGGACAGCCGCGACGTTGTAAAAATGTCCATCGTCGACCCTGACGGCGGCACGTATATCTTCTCCCCGGAAAACGAGGGCGAGGACGCAGAGGAGCTGAACCGCGAGGCTGCATCGGAGATCGCATTCCTGACCGCGATGAATAAAAACGCCAAGGCACAGGAAATGAAGCCCGATGCCATTGCGGAGGCAAAGACCTTCACCGTCACCTACGACGGCTTCAACCGCTCAAGCGTCTATGAGTATTACTTCACGGAGGATCCGGGCGCAGCCTTCTTCCGCGATCCCGACGGCATCTATTATAAGATCACCTCCGAGGACGCATCGGCATTTCTGTGCAAGGACTATGCCGCATGCCTGTACAACGGCTCCGTATACCCGGTGCTGACCATCGGTGATGCGACCGTCCTGCCGCTCGAGCTCGACTGGCGCTATCAGCTGTTCAACGGCACCTACCGTCCGCTTGAAACCGAGACCACGCCGGAAATGCACAACTACCGCATGAACGCGCGCCTGTCCTTCTCGTTCAACCTTGAGCCCGACGTCATCGACATCTCTGTCTACGACGGCGAAAACATGATCTATAAGGACAATTACGCCAACCTCTCCCAGATCTCGATCACCGAGCAGAAGCAGCTGCGCTTCCACATTGAAGCAAAGTGGTATGAGGTCGACGGCAAGGAGGGTCAGGGTGAGGCGGTCTATGACTTCATGGCAACCGTCAATGCGCCTGCATCGTTCTATCTGAACACCACAACGATCACCAACGGTGAATTCTGCGTCATCACGGTCAAGGACAAGCCCGAGGATGCAGACATCCTCTTCACCGCAGAACCCGATCTCGGCGGCTTTGAGCCGACGTTCGTTGAGGACGGCGACTACTACCGCGCACTCGTTCCCGTCAATTATGCAAATCCCGCCGGCATTTATACGTTTACGCTGTCCTGCGACGGTGTGACACAGGAGCTGGTGCTCAATGTCGCGGAATACGAATATCTGGAAACAAGCATGACCGTCGCACAGTCGGTCATCGACGCAACCCGTACCGAGGCAACGCTGGCATCCTATGACGATATCATGACGCCGGTCGCATCGTCCCTGAACATCGGCACCGATCACCTCTTTGAGGGTACGTTCTCCCGCGGTGTTCCGGACGGAACCTCGATCCGCGCAGGCTATGGCCGTATCCGTGTCATCAACGGCGGTGCAAGCTACCAGAACCCCGGTGTCGTTTACATGGTTTCCGAGGGACATGAAGTCTCCGCTGTCAATAACGGTGTGGTCATCTACGTTGGTGAGACCGACCTGTCCGGTGTGACCGTCGTCGTCGAGCACGGTCTCGGCCTCAAGAGCTGGTATAAGAACCTCTCCGAGGCGGTGGTCGAGGTCGGCGATACCGTCAACAAGGGTGATCTGCTCGCCTACTCCGGCGAAACCGGCTTCTGCGATATGGCATCTGTCCAGATCGACCTGACCGTCTTCGGTGTTCCCGTCTGTCCGTATTCGCTCTGGGATAACGCAATCCCGATCAACAATCCGTAAAACCTAAACCGAAGTTCCAAAGGGCTGTCACAGGTTTGAATCTGCGGCAGCCCTTTCTGTATGCTTTCAAAAAATATTCATAGTATATACATGAAATACCACTTGCAATCCGGCATGTTTTTTGGTATAATATAAAGGTATAAGTTTGACAAGAAAGGAGATCTGCGTGTCATGGCCAAAAAGAAACAAACCGTGCAGGACGATACGCATTCCCTGCCGCAGAATGCAGCAGAACAGCCCGCCCCGCCTGCAGCCGATTCCGCATCCCCCGCGGATCAGGCGTCGCTTGATATGTTCATGCAGAAGCTCGTTGATGCCTTTGCACCCGTTCCCGCCCCCGGTGACGGACGTGCCGAGGCCCCGGATACAACCGAGGATGAGACACCCGCAGCGGTCGTCTCCTCCATCAGCCATACCACCCGTGTCCTGGACGGGGAGACAGCAGCCCCTTCGGCAGAGCCGGCAAGCGAGCCCGAACCGACGACGGTTTCTGCCGCAGAACCGGAAAAGGAAGCCGCACCTGCCGCCGCCCCCTCCCCCGCCGAGCCGGAGGGCAAAGACCATCCCAACCCGATGACCGAGGAGGAGCGCGCCGCCATCCGGCGCGACAATGCGGAATTTTCGATGATCGATGAGGCAAAGGACAATCCGTACCGCAACGTCTTCGTCGATTCGCTTGACCGAGTAACGGCGGATGACCTCGGTGCACCGCCGAAAAAGAAGAAGAAAGACCCGGTCGACGTGGTCATTGAGCTGTTCCGCGGCGCAATCTTCTGGGCGGCCGTCGTTGCATTCTTCGTCTCCGGTTACCAGATCGTCGCAAAGCTGTATTCCTACCATCAGTCGGAGCAGATCTATAACTTTGAAGATATCTTCAATACGGAAAACCGCCGCGAGGACCTCGTCGCCATGGCGATCCGTTCCAACCGTCTGACCGCGCTGACCCCGGTCAACGGCGAACGCGAGGAAAGTGCGGAGCTCGGCAATATGCAGGAAAGCAATGAGATCAACGAAAAGCTGCTCATCATTCAGGGTGCCCTGCAGCTCCACCGCATCTCCAACAAGGAGATCGTCGGCTGGATCGAAATGCCGGGTGACACCGAGATCAATTACCCGGTCGTCCAGCATGAGGACAACGATTATTACCTGCATTATGCGTACAACGGCGCATACAACCCGGCGGGCTCGATCTATCTCGACTACCGCAACCAGGTCAATGTGTCCTCCAACCGCCATACCATCATTTACGGTCACAACATGGAAAGCGGCACACCGATGTTCGCAAACCTGCTCCACTTCAAGGACGAGAGCTACTGGAAGAACAACCGGTATATCAATATCTACACCGATGACGGCATGTACGTTTATGAGGTGTTTGCCGCATATGAGACCGACCCGCAGCAGGCCGGCGTCGAGCACCATTCCTGGCGCATGAACTTCAACCGCGACGACGATACCTTCCTTGCCTGGATCGATGCGCTCCGTGCGCGCTCGGATATCTCCCCGAAGGTGCCCATCGAGGCGGATGACCGCATTCTGACACTGTCCACCTGTATGAACATCAATGAAAACCGCTATGTTGTCCACGCGGTGCTCGTCGAGGTCGACCGCGAATGATACACATTGCATGGAAATGCCCCAACTGCGGTGCCCGTCTGACCCCGCAGCTGACCGAAAAGCCGTATGTCCTGCGCTGTGAGGCAGGACACAGCTTCGATGTCGCAAAGCAGGGCTACGTCAACCTCCTTCTGCCGCAGAAGCGCGGTGCCGCCCTCCCCGGCGACAGCGCGGAAATGGTGCGTGCACGCACAGCCTTCCTCGACGGCGGCTACTACCGCGCATTCTCCGACGGCGTCAACGCACTGGTGCTGGACACACTCCTGAAAACAAATACCGCGTCGCCCCATCTGCTCGATGCCGGATGCGGCGAGGGCTATTATACCGCCCGGCTGCACGGTGCGCTGTGTGCGGAGGGGCTGTCCCCGGTCTGTGCCGGATTTGATCTGTCACGCGACGCCGCCGCGCATGCCGCAAAACGCGCAAAGGCCGCAGGCACATCGGAAACGCTTTCGTTTGCCGTCGCATCGCTGTTTGAAATGCCTGTTGCCGACGGGACGGCCGACGGTATCATCAACCTGTTCGCCCCGGTCGCCGCGGCTGAATTTGCCCGTGTGCTCCGCCCCGGCGGTTTTCTGCTGATGGCAGTTCCGGCCGAGGAGCATCTGTGGGGCATGAAAGAGGTTCTTTACGAAACCCCGTACAAAAACGAGATCCGCCGCGACATGCTCGAGGGCTTTACCCTCACCCGGGTACGCCGCGTCACCGACCGCATTACCGTGACCGATCCCGATCACATCCGTGCGCTGTTCGCCATGACCCCGTATTATTGGAAAACGTCTCCGTCCGACCGCGACCGCCTGTATGCACAGCAGTCGCTGACCACGGATATCGCATTCGATCTTTTGCTCTATCAAAAGGATGCAGTTCAATGAAACTTTCCGTCATCATTCCCGCATATAACGAGGAGGCCATCCTGACCGCCACCGCCGATACGCTGTCCGCAGCCCTTGATGCCATGCAGCAGCGCGGTGTCATCGACGCGTATGAGCTGATCTTCGTCTCCGACGGCTCGACCGACCGTACAGCAGCGCTGCTGTCCGCGGCCGAGGCGCAGTATCCATGCCTGCGTGCCTGCAGCTATGCAGAAAACCGCGGCAAGGGGTATGCCGTCCGCACAGGCATCCTCGCCTCCGACGGCGATATCGTCCTCTATACCGACTGCGATCTGGCGTACGGCACCGACGTCATCGAGGTGGCTGTGAAGCAGCTGCAGCAGACCGGCGCCGATGTCCTGCTCGGCTCCCGCGCGCTCCATCCCGAGGGATACGCAGGCTATACGCCTCTGCGCAAGCTGGCATCGATTCTGTATCTGCGCATTCTCGCCATCGCGGCAGGCTTCCGGTTGAGCGACTCGCAGGCAGGCTTCAAGGCCCTGCGCGGAAACATCGGTCGGGAGATCTTCTCCCGGTGCGAGATCGACCGCTTTGCGTTTGATCTGGAAATGCTGATGCGCGCGCAGAAAGCGGGGTATTCCGTGACCGAGCTGCCGATCAAGATCGTCAACCACCGCGAAAGCTCCATTCATCTCGTCCGCGACAGCATCCGGATGCTGCGGGATATTATGAGAATCAAAAAGTCAATGAAATAAGTCAAAACAGCCCTGCGCATCTTCCCCAAAAAGATGCACGGGGCTGTTGGGTTCTGTATCCATATCTGGGCGGGACGGATGCGGCGGGCAGATCTTCGATCATGAAAAAGCAATTGTATAAATGTTTACAGCACTTTAACATTTTGCGCGTGCGGGTATGTTATAAAACTGGAAAATAAATCCCCGGGGCAAATTGTGCTGTGGCTTCGGATTTGCACAAAAAACAGATCCATTGATTATTTACGGAAGAAAAAACAGCTGCATACGGTTTTCATCAACGAGCAGGAAGATGATGCATGCAATGCGGAAATTCCTGACCCTTCCCCCAATCCCGACGAGTTGTATATCAATCGGGAAAAAATCAGCCTTGTGCGGGAAAAAGTGCGTAATTTGCCGTTTGAACAATCGACAGCCATCATATACCGCTATTATTTCAATATGCCGGAAAAAGAGATTGCAGAGATCATGGGAAAGAAGCCGTCTGCTGTCAGTTCTCTGATATACCGCGCAAAAAAGAGAATGGAAAAGGAATTGGAGGATATTGTATGAGTGCATCCGTACCGATGGATAACATGGATATCCTGCTTTATGCCGCGTTGTCGTCGGCAGGCAGTGATGAATTGGATTCGGAACAATGGGGGGACTGCGATAAATCAATGTCTCTGTCACGAAAAGCGGATCGGAGAATATGGAAAAAGCTTCGCCGTGTTATGCAGTACAACGAAAAACGTCAGACCTTCCATCCGGTCGGTGAAGCCTTAAAACGTGTCGCCATGATTGTTCTGATTACGGCAGCCGTCGGCTTTACCTGTCTGATGAGTGTGGATGCCGTCAGGGATGCGGTATGGACGTTTTTGATTCAGTGGTACGAAACAAAAATCTCGGTGCAGATCACAACAGAATGTGATGTACCGCTGCTGACGGAAATTCAAGAATATAAGGAGCCTGT
The DNA here is from genome assembly GCA_017455975.1 of Clostridia bacterium. Taxonomy (GTDB): domain Bacteria; phylum Bacillota; class Clostridia; order Oscillospirales; family CAG-272; genus RGIG3925. Next base: position 10,813 of record JAFTLK010000225.1, read on the forward strand.
TGTCGATTCTGATTTCAGACGGACAGTAATACAGAAAGACACAACCACATATATTGTTGAATATGAAAATGCCACGGATTTGATTGTATATAAACAGCGTTTGATGGATGATTTTAATACATTGCTGTCTAACGAGAACACCGAAATGCATGACGTTGATATTAACCAACACAGCGGCATCTACACAATATTTGAAACACAAGGTGTTACTGTAACAACAATTCTTTGGCAGGATGGTCAGTATGTGTACTCGGTATCGGGAAACAATATGGAGCTGAATACAATGCTGTCCATAGCGCAAAGCATTCCGTAATCGCATTCAGCGAGGATGAAAATCCTCGCTGATTTTTTTGCAATCATAGCTTTTAAGAATAGTTTTGAAAAATTTTGAAAAATTTTCTGAAAAGTGCGTGATATTTTTGAAAACCCTGCGTTATTATAAGTGAAACCAAATTTTGGGAAGAA
>JAFTLK010000226.1 GCA_017455975.1 Clostridia bacterium
GTCAGCGTCGGCTTCAACTCCATTCCGTGGCACGGCATCCGCTATCCGATGATGACCGCAGACGACTTTGCTGGGGCACATCAGTGGGTACGCGATGAATATCTGCCGACCTATGCCGCCAAAGACACATGGCAGGAAAACTTCGTCATGCTCTCGACATGGAACGAATACGGTGAAGGTACTTACATCATGCCGTCTGCAGGCACTGGCGGCTTTGGCTATCTCGACGCTCTGCGTACCGTATATACCAAAGAAGATGCCGATCCTGCGCTGAATACCGTCCCAACGGCAGAACAGAAGGAACGCATCACGCACCTGTTCCCGCAGTACCGCAGACTTCTGCGCAAAACAGGCTATGCCGACAAGCTGCCGGATCTCTCTGATCTGCAAACCGTGGAGGAAATCACCTACACCTCCAAAAAGGGACTGTCCGTCAACGCCATCGGCAATGCAGTCGTCGATGAGAACGGATTCTCCGGATATGCAAACGGCGATGCCATTATCACAAAAAATAATATCAGCATCGATGCCGCGACCACTCCGTATCTTGCCATCACCATTGAAGCACACAAGGGTACTTCCATTGACCTATACTTCATCACCGATAAGGATTCCGGCTGGTCGGAGAGCATGCACAAGGGCTTCCCTGCCACAACAGAAGGATTGGAAACCTATCTGGTCGATATGTCCGCAGTCAACACATGGGCTGATACAATCACAGCACTCCGTATCGACCCCGGTCAGACCGACGCCGGCGCGGGTGATCCCGAGCGAAATGCATTCCGTCTCGTTTCCGCAGCCTTTCTGCGGGAAACCGATGGCGGTGCCAAGCAGCTCATCATCAACGAACAAAAATTTGATACGCAGCTGCCCGCGGAAAGCACCGCTGACGGTACCCTTCTGGTGCCCTTTGATCCGAAGCTCGCACTTGATTACCGCCTCAATGCCTTCTATACATGGGACGGTGTGCCGGGAACAACGCAGCGGCTGACGCTGTCGTTCATCGACCACACGCTCGTTTATACCGTCGGCGCTGATACCTATCTGCACAACGGTGAGGAAAAGCCGCTTGGCTACACCATGTATTTACAGGACGGTCTGCCGATGCTCTCTCTTGCACAGCTTTGTGCCGATGTCGGATATGAATACACGCTGACAGACGGAATTCCGACCGTCACCACCAATCAGATCAGCTATTTCAGCAGCAGTGCCGACCGTGTTCCCGGACAGTGGGAATTCAATCTGGCAGGTGACACCGAGGGCTGGAGCTCGCACCATATGAGCCTGCAGGTTCTCGGAGGCACGCTGAAAATGATGACCACCGTGGAAACCGGCGACCCGATCATGAATTTTTCCGGTGAAGTGAATCTTCGTGCCGAGGACTATGACACCTTTGAAATCCGCTGCCGTTACAAGCACGAAGGCGGCTACGGACAGGGACTCTGTATCTATTTCACGACCGACAAGGACGGCAACATGAGTGAAGCCATGACCGTGAAGGCAGCACTGGATTCTGACGATTCGATGGATGAGTGGGAGGTCTATTCCGTTGATCTGACGAAAATCCCCACGTGGGACGGCATCATTCAGGAAATCCGCTTCGACCCGTTCAACTGTATGGGCGAAATGGAAATCGACCATATTCGGTTTATCCCCGCAGAATCCTGACAGGAGAACACAATGAATCTGAAACTGCGCGCACAGGAAATGAAAGTCTTTTTTGACCGCAAGACCGAGGGGTATGACGACGTGCACGGTGCGCTGATGGAGAATAAAATCGCCATCACGCGTGCCCTGCCGGACGGCATCCGGACCATGCTTGACCTCGGTGCGGGAACGGGGCTTGAGCTGATTCCGCTGTTTGACCGCTTTCCCGATGCCTGCGTCACGGCAATCGACATCTCGGAATCCATGCTCGGTGTATTGAAGACACGTCCGTTTGCCGACCGTGTTGTCTGCATTGCCGGAAATTTCTTTGAAGTACCTCTCGGCTGTGACTACGATGCGGTGATCTCCTCGGCGGCACTGCACCACTTTGATCCCGACGGAAAACGCGCACTTTATCGGCTGATCTATGCGGCATTGAAGCCCGGCGGTGTCTATATCAACAGCGATCGCTTCTATGAATCCATCGAAGACCAGGAAATCGACCTGCGCGACTACGCCGAGGACCCGAACCGATGGCCGCATATGGACACACCGCTTGCGATGGAAGTGGAACGGGCGCTTCTGGAAACGGTTGGATTTACCGATATCACGTTTGAAGCGCTCGACGGCCGTTATTGGCTGAATCGGGCAAGAAAGGGGACGGTGTCAGTATGATGAACGAAGCTGTACATACGTATATCAGCACTTATCCCGATGCTGTCAAAGACCTGTTTTCCGCGCTCCGCACGCTGCTCTATGACAGTGTTCCCGGAGATATAACGGAATCCATGTGGGCAAGGCTGCCGAGCTATACGGTCGGCGATGCCCATGTCAGATTGATTCCGTTCAAGGATCACATCAACATCGAAGCGGCAGCAATCCCTGCACATAAAGAGGCCTTGTCCGGTTATAAACTGACGCCGAAGGGAATGCTGCAGATTTTTGTCGGACAAGATGTACCGGCGGATGTGCTGCGGTTGATTTTTTCCGACACGCTGTCGGGTTGATATCTGCCATATTTGCAAATTCTTTTTTACAGATGACAAAGAAGAAGGTTTACCGCAGAAGCAATGTCCGAATTGCGGAAAACGGCATGATTTTGACTATCCGAAATGTCCGTTCTGTAAATATGACTATTTTGCGTAAATTGAGTATTTTATCGAAAAAGCGGAGGCAAACACCTCCGCTTTTGCTATGTTGTTTTCAGTCATCGTAATCCCGATCCCAATCGAGAATCGTTCCGCTTTGCGCATCAATTTCATACTCATACTCCACAGCACCGTCACGGAATTCGATTTCATAAACCGTTCTTCCGTCATCCCGGTCAAGCTCTGTCCGAAGACCTCTGACCGCCGTGCGGGACAGACCGGCATGTGCCAGCGCGATCTCTTCTGCTGCTTCCGCTGTCAGCTTTTCCACGGTCGGTGTCTGCGGTGCGGGAATCACCGGTTCTGTCGGTTTCACGGCTGACGGTTCCGCAGGCTTTGCTTCTGTTTCCGTCCGCTTCTGCGGCTCGTAATCGCGCTCCTGCTTCAAAATTTCACCGCTTCCCGCATGAACGGTATAGTCGTAATCCCAATCCCCGGCCCGGAACTCCACATCCCAGACAAGCGCTCCGAATTCAAAGTCCGGTTCTGCGTGTAAAGCCCACACGTCCCGGGCATCCAACTCCGCATGCGCAAGAACCAGGGCTTCTGCTTCTTCTGCTGACAGAAGATCTTCGTCCTCTGTCTGTACGGCGGCGGTCGGAACCAGTTTCTGATCGGAAACGGATTCGGATTGGGTCAATACGTTGGTTTTTGTCGATGTTTCTGCATGCTCTGCCGTGGCGATATGGTCAACATCGATGCCGAGGCAGACAAGCAGCGTCAATATTGCGGCAATACATTTACTGTACATTATGGAACTCCTTTCTTTTTGCGGTTAAGATGAAAAATGCAGGGAAATCCGTGGGACTTCCCTGCAATGGTTGCCGTTTTTCAGCGTCTGACAGGGAGAATGTCGATGTCAGGTGTTGAATAATTTATGATTGGTACTGATCTGCCGTACAGACCTGCTAATGCAATATCCTTGGGCTTTGGAAAAAACCGGATTATCCGTACTGCGCATCCCGGAGCGGATGGTCCCAGTGGATCACACCGCCAAGTGATGCAGCGATCTCATCCGCCGCCGTGCGTACTTCGGCAAGATACAATGCATCCCGCTTTTTGGAGCGCCGTCCTTTTTCAGAACACAGCTCCTTTACCGCACACGCATCGTAGCTGATGCCAAAATCTTCTGCATCCCGGTGCGGAAAGAATGTCACGCCGACTTCATATCGGATATTGCCGCAGTCGCTTTCTGCGGTCAACCAGACAGCCGCGCCGCGGCGCTCAACGCCGGAAAAGATACATTCCGCAGAAAAATACTGTCTGTAGACATCAATGGTCTTCATCGGATATCAGCCGAAGTATCTCTTGAGCAGACCAGCAAATGCCTTGCCGTGTCTTGCTTCGTCGCGTGCCATTTCATGAACGGTGTCGTGGATTGCGTCAAGTCCCAGTTCCTTTGCACGCTTTGCAAGGTCGGTCTTGCCTGCGGTTGCGCCGTTTTCAGCGTCTTCGCGCATTTAGAGGTTCTTCTTGGTGGAATCGGTAACGACTTCACCGAGAAGTTCAGCGAACTTGGAA
>JAFTLK010000227.1 GCA_017455975.1 Clostridia bacterium
CCGCCGAGATCAGCATAATCATTGCCATCAGGCTCACCAGAATTGTTGTGATGAATATTACGGTTCTTTCAAATCGTTTCATTGTATTATCTCCTTTTCTGATTGTTTTGTTTACAGTAACATTCTAACATATCAGCATTGCGAAAGTCAAGAAAGATTCCCATCGTCTTTTCCGGGGTTTGGGGTATCCCCAAAATGCACCGCTTTTGCGGTCGATCCGGTACTGTGTGCAAGCACATACCCCTGCTTGCCAATTAGCGAAAGACATCCCATCGGAGATAAGGTAAAGGAGTGGGTCGCACCACTCCTCCTTCCTTTTATACATTCGTTTCAGCAAAAAATCAGCTCATCACAAACAATCTCCCGCACCGCCTGTGCAATGCCGTTCATTGTCGCTGCCCATTTCATCGGTAACTGGGCTTTCATTTCTTCGGTGATGCCCATTTCTTTTTTCATGTAAGCAATCAATTCCTCGGACCGCCGTTCCGCTGCTTCCTCGATTTCTTCAAGGTAATCTGAAATCGTACCTGTCAAAAGAAGCTCCGCATAGGTTCCGGATTGCTCACGCATGAGGTAGTTTCTGCGTTGTCTGCCCCAGTATCCAAGCGGTTTTCTCGGCTTGTCCTCGACTGCGATCAGCGGAAGATAGACATCCCCAACCAGCTGATAGGTGATGCCGTTTACCTCCGTATATGCGGGAAGTGTTGTGTTGTTCGTATGTTGCATGTTCGTACCTGCCTTTCATGTGTTTTCTTTACACTTAAATTATAACGTATTTTGCATCCGAAATGCAAGAGTCGTTGCCGGAAAATTTCATTCCTCACCGTAATTTTTCGCTGCGAATTGCTTGAGGATACCGACACTTTCACGATCTTCGTAGCCCCAAAGGATTTCACCGATGACCTTGATCGCCGCTTTTTTATATTTGCGGAACGTGTTCTCGCAGAGGTAGATTTCCTGCTGCTCCATTTCCTCAAGCACCTGCGGCTGAGATTTCTGCTGCTTGCTCAAATAATACCGCGAGATGATTTCATAATAGATCTCACCCATCGGATGAAACTGCCGCATCAGTTCCACACTTTCATTGACCAGTGCCAACATCTGCCGACTTCGTTCCATGCTCTGTGCACGACGCTCCAGTCTTGTGTTGCTGATATCTGCACCGGCGAACACAGCAGCATGAAGATATTCCTCGGTAATGCCCGTTTCGTGCTTCAATTCGCGCATTTCCTTGTTTGCCGCAACGTCAAGCGCCCACTTGACCTGCCTGTACTTTTGCAAAAGCACCTCCGTGTCGTGTATCAGCTTATCATCGTCATTTTTCTTCGGTTTGCTCATGCGTGAATTCCTCCTGTTTCCGTGTTTTCATATCCATTTTGGCGAAAACCTCGCGCTGAACCCTTGATTCCATGAAATTCTCCATCGTTGCCGGAGCGTTGAACAGTGATGCCATGAGATACTTTTTCATGTTCTTGATCTGCGGCTTGACTTCCCGCAGACAATCCAGGACATAGCGGATACACTCGGCATTGAGTGATTGCATCCGAGCAACTATGACCTCTCTGGGATAAACCGCGCCAGCAATCAGCATGGTTTCGCTTTGACAGGATTCCATTTCTACGATCAGATCGATCAGCTCATCAAGCTGCTCCTTCGGAAATTCTTCCCGCAAAACAGAATACTCCACCCGATCCGCCGCGCGCGCACGCATCAGATCGTATCGTATCAAATTTGGTTTTTCAGTCTTTTGTAATTCATTTATTTGTTGTGTGCTGTTTCCTGTCAGCATGATTTCTGCTGACGGGATTTCTGTCGGCGGGATTGGCAGGTTCGGATGTGATACAGACAGACCATTTTTCGCCGTTGATTCATTATCTGCCGTCGGCTCGCTACTATCAGAAACCTCATTTTCAGATATTTCAGAATCACAATCCTCGGTTTCCATATTTTCTGCGTACGGTGCATTTTCTGTCTGCGGCACCTCATAAATCCAATATTCATTCTGTGCAAACGAACCGTTTTCACCACGAGTCAGTGTGCGGCGGATATAACCATGTTCTTCCAGTTCTCGGATCGTGCTTGCAATGCTGACACGACCATCGGCGGTGAACTGCGCAAGTCCTGTAATCGTATAATCCCAGTCTTCGGGCAAGGACAGCATGAGCGTGAGCAATCCTTTCGCCTTGAAGGACAAAGAATTGTCACGAAGATAATGGTTAGAGACGCGCGTATAATTGTTTTCTTTCATAATTCTGCAAACAGGCATATGTATTTCTCCTTACTTTTCAAAAAAATCTTTCAGATAAGTCATTTCAAACTCGATGGGTGAGCGCACTTCCCAATACGCTTCCCGCGGTTTCCATTCTCAATCGGGTACAGAAAATAATATTCTCTGCTCCCGATCTTAGATGTAATGATGTATTTCGGCTCGTTGTTTTTGTAGTAGGTTGTCCACAGGATTTCTCCTGCCGGACACAAGGATTTGACGTTCATTCTGCTTTCCTCCGTTCATCTGGAATGGTCATTCCGCATTTTCTTCATGTGGTGATGCCACGAATCCAGTACCTTAAAAATCATTTCCGTGATTTCAGCCTCAGAACGGTTCGGGAAATATTTCGCAAATCGCTCCATGGGAATATTTAATGTTTTCGGCTTCGGAGCCTCTTCCGCAATCGGCTCTTGGGTATCCGGCATTTTCACACGGGAATCTTCTTTGTTGCCAAAGACCGATAAAACTGTATCGTCGGAAAGTTCTTTCTTTTGACTCAGACGTTTGATTTCCTGTGCTTGGGCAACCGTTGGCGCATGAGCTTCTGATACTATGGTTTCATGGACAAGATGTTGTTCTTCAGGCGGCAAATAGGATATTTCCACGGCGGAATTGAAGTTCAGCTTCTTATCGTCCACCATATCGAGAAGATCGGGGATTAGCTCGGTGAGACGAATATATCTTTGTATCTGCTTTATACTTGCCCCGGCTTCGTCAGCAACTATTGCGTTAGAACGTTTACTTTCCAACTTCGGGCCAATTTGACCCGAAGTTAAATCATTCCGTTTCCCCTGTCGCTTTATTGCACCCAACTTCATCTTATATGCCTTTGCACGTTCACTTGGCAACAGGTTTTCACGCTGAAGGTTGCTGTCAATCATGATGATTGTGGCTTCATCATCCATATGGCGCACAATTACCGGCACAGTCTCCAGTCCCGCAAGTTCACTGGCATGACATCTTCTATGTCCTGATATGATTTCGTAACCGCCTTCTTCTTTCGGTCTTGCAATGATCGGCACAAGCACCCCGTACTCACGAATGCTGTCAACGGTTTCCTGCATTTTATCATCGTCCACCACCTTGAATGGGTGATCTCGGAACGGGTGAAGCTCCGACAACGGGATATTTTGAACCTTCTCTTGCCTCTTTTCTTCGCGTTCTTCTTC
>JAFTLK010000228.1 GCA_017455975.1 Clostridia bacterium
AAATCACTAACGGATCAATCAAAGCAACACGAATGTTATCAGAAGGGAGATCGAGCATGACCGAACCAACCATCCTCTGCGATATCCGTACCCATCTTCCCCCGGACGAGCAGAACCGCGCCAACGCCTTTGTCCGATATCTCCTTGATCTTCACCTTCATTTTCACCGTGATACATCTCCCTGCTGGCGTGATAAGCGCTATTACTGGGTCATGGACGGCACAGAATGTGTCTGCTTCATCGCCATCGCCGATCCCGACGAACCGGAAAACCGGTTTACCGTCTGGTCGGATGACATGGGAGATGAGGCATTGAACACCGCAGTGGATGACCGGGTGCGTACCCTTGCATGGCAGCACGTTGACCATTGCGGTCGGTGCGGCTCCTGCGGCGGCGGCCGTCATAAGGTGATCTTCGGCCGCACCTTTGACGATGTCTGCGGCTGTACATTCCGTGTGGACAATCCCGATGCAGACGATCTGCTGTTTTTGGAGGAGATGGTCCGTCTCCGCATTTCCGAAATCCGAAAATCCCAAGCATAACCAAACCATATACAGGAGGACAACATCATGACACCCAACCGCGGCACCATTCTTGTTTTATCCCCTGACTTCTGTGCTGTTATCCATGAAACAACCACCGTTCGCCTGCGCGTCACCCGTGACATCGGTCCGCTGACCGTGCGCTGTGCCAACGCCAATGCCGACGGCACCGATTATGTCGACACCGTGCTTGCGGTGCTGGAGCCGGACAATGACAGATACGCTTCGTTTGTTTTCCCGGCAGAGGACTACCCGCACGGCCCGATCACCATCCGGATTTCCGGCGGTGAAGGAGAATGGCGCGATGCCTGTCATCTGCAGTTATATAACGCCGTCGGCAAACCGTTTTTCGAGAGTGCCGTAGAGATACCCGCACCGCCGCTTGCCGCAGGCATGAAGCTCGTCTTCTGCGACGACTTTGACAGCCCCGATCTTTCGATTTCAACGCACGACACCTCTGCCCGCTATTACTGCCACAAGCCCGACGGCGGCGACTTTTCGCAGATGCCGTTTACCGACGTGGAATCGCCCGGAAATCCGTTCTCGCAGATCGATACCTATCTGCGCATCCGTGCGGATCTGTCCAAAAACTCAACCGGACTGATTTCCTCCATCCACAAGGACGGCACCGGATTTGAGGTCAAAGCGCCGTGCTATTTTGAATGTCGGATGCTGTGTCCCAACGCCATCGGCTCGTGGCCCGCGTTCTGGCTTCTGACCAATCGCAGGCCGCCGAGCCTGCGCACGCCGACCGATGAACTCGATACCATTGAAGCTTACGGTCTTGAAAACCTCGACCATCAGAACCAGTACGGCTATTACATGACCTCGCACCGCTGGAATCAGGACAAGCACGAAACCATTGACCCCGAATTGTACTTCGATATGCGAAAAGTCGGCAACGGACTTTGTTGGGATGCCTGCTTCCACACCTACGGAACGCTGATTACCGAGGAGGAAACCGTCTACACCTGTGACAACATTCCGCTGTACCGCCATCCGACCCAGCCGATATCCAAAATTGACCCGTTTTTCTTTATGCTGAATCTGGCGGTCGGCGGCAACGGCTGGCCGGTTGATATCAGCCGTTACGGCATCATCGATCTTTACGCTGACTATATCCGCGTTTACGCCGGATAAACCACCATCACCGAAAGGAATCTGACCATGACAAGATACGAGCGCGTCAAAGCCGCCATTGCACACCAAACCCCCGACAAAATCCCGTCCTGCATTCATCTGGCAGGTGACGGCAAAGCGGCATATGCGGACAGACTTTACGAAAAATATACCGATGACCGACTGAAATCGCTGGTCAATGAGGGAAAACTCCTGCGCGAGCACGCCATGTACTACGGCATGGGCAATCATGTTCTGGCGGTAAACTGTCCGTGGTGGGGCTGGTACGATGTTCCGGCATCGTATTCCGCCGAGGAAGCACCGGATTTCCTGCCGAAAACAATGGGCTACGGCAGTTACGAAGGCTTTGCACAGATGGTCCGGAACATCAAGGAATCCACCGATGCGTATGTACTTGTCACCATCTGGGGCAGCCATTTTGAAAAGGCAAACTTCGCCCGCGGCATTGAAAATTTCCTTGCTGACATTGCAGGGGAACCGGAATTTGCACAGCGGCTGCTCGACTTTATCATTCACAAAAACATCGTCATGCTCGAAAACATCGTCCACATTCCCGGCATCGACGGCATCCTGCTCGGCTCAGACTGGGGTTCTCAGAAGGATCTCATGATGTCGCCGACCGCATGGAAAACCATGATTGCACCGGGTGAGCAGAAGGAATACGATCTGCTTCATGAGGCCGGAATTGACGTCTGGCTGCACTCCTGCGGCGATATTCACCGGATTATGCCCGATCTGACCGAAATGGGGGTCGATGTTCTCAATCCCGTTCAGCCGGAATGTATGGACATCTGCGAGCTCAAGGACAAATACGGCGACAAGATCACCTTCTGGGGCGGCATCAGCACACAGAAAACACTCCCGTACGGCACACCCGATGCAGTTGCCGCAGAGACCCGCGCGGTTGCGTCGTATCTTGGCAAGAGCGGCGGCTTCATTACAGCCCCGGCGCAAGAAATTCAGGCGGATGTCCCGTTTGAAAACCTCTGTGCGCTGATCGATACGGCAAATGCGCTCTGATATTCCATGCAAAGAAAGGACACACTGACATGCATACCCTCGGCATCAATCTC
>JAFTLK010000229.1 GCA_017455975.1 Clostridia bacterium
CGAAATCAAAGATAAAGGCGAAAGTCTTCTGAAGATCCGACAGGAGCTGGACGGAAAGATGACGGTTCCGCTGACCATCGAGGTTCCCTATGACAAGCGGGTCGACTTCTCCGATCACGGCATTTACGCCGCACTGATGGGTGACAACTTCCAGGGACATTTTGTCCAGCAGCTTGACGACTGGATGGGTACCAATATGCTGAACGAAGAACAGCAGAAGAAGATGGCACGCGCCATCAAAGATAAGGTCAAATTCTGCGAAAATTTCGATACGAAGCTCATCTATATGATCGTACCGAACCAGTGTCTGATCTATCCTGAAACGATGCCCGACCGCTATGAACGCTCCACGGCGGACTACACGCTGCTCGATCAGTTCACCGCCGCGGCAAAGGAAGCCGGCGCGATCGTGCTTGATCTGTACCCTGTCATGGAAGAACACAAGAACGACGAATTCAAGATCTACCATAAGACCGACTCGCATTGGACCGACTACGGTGCCTACTGGGGCTGTCACACGCTGATTTCTGAAATTGCGCGGGACTACCCGGATGCCGCACCGCTGATCATCGGCGAGGATGTCAGCTTCTACACAAAGACCGTGGAAGCAGGCGACATGATGACGCACTTTGAAATTGACAATGCGCTGGTATCGGAAACTGCGACGTTCGCCGAATGGCTGGTCGATTATCCGAACCGCCCGAATATCTACGTCGACAACCGCTGTGAGATCGACAATCACCTTGTTGCCGGCAATCAGGTCATCGTAAATCCCGATGCAGACGGAAAGAATCTTCCCTCTGCCATGATTATCCGCGACTCCTTCTCCTTCAATGCATTCGCCTATCTGAATCAGGCGTTCTCCAAAATCCATTGGAACTACACATGGGATTATCAGTTCAAGAAGGTCGATATCAAAAAAGCCGATGTCGATTATCTGATTTATCTCGTCTCGGAAAAGAGCCTTGGCAACATTCTCTACTGATAAAAATGCCGCCGATGCAGGAAAGCTTCCTGTATCGGCGGTTCCTTTTTTGGTTTTACAGTTTCTCTGCCATCCGCAGTGCCATGAACAGTGCGTGCGACGATGCACGGCGGCGGACATACTCGCGCGCTTCGGACGGTGCACGTCTGCCGGGCGGCAGCTGCAGCTTCTCCACGGTTACGTTCCCAGCGTCAGCACAGGCAATGTACACCGTTCCGGCGGGGACTGTCACAGAGACGCCGTTCTGTGTGACAACAGCGTCCTCCGTTCCCGCAACACCGGTAATGCCGATGCCGATATCCGCACCGACCGATGCGCGGCATCCCCGTGCCATCTCTGCGGCGACCTCGGCAGAATAGACGGAATGGTCCCGCAGCGTTTCTGCCTGTACACCGACCATCGCCTGTTTGGTTTCCTCGGAATAGGTGACATACGCACCGGACAGCACCTCGGATGCACCGGGGATATCGGTGATGCGTTTGGCGACATAACCGCCGGTGCACGATTCTGCGGCAGATACCGTCAGATGCTTTCGACGAAGCAGGCCGACCAACGCTTCCTGCAAAGAATCGCAGTCTATACCAAAGATATAATCGTTCATCGTTCCGGGCTTGTACGGCTCACAGCTGACACCGCGGATTTCCTCTGCCAACTGCAGACACAGCTGCCGGCATGCTTCCTCCGTGTTTCCGCGTGCGGTCAGGCGCAGGCGCACCTCACCCTCTCCGCAGTACGGAGCAACGGTCGGATTCTGTCCGTGTTCCATATAGTCCCGCAAAATATGCCCGACAGCAGCTTCTCCGATGCCGTACATGCCGATATTCACCGAGCAGAACATCGTCTCACTCTGCGCGGCAAGATACGGACGGACGCGCTCCGAAAACAGCGGCTCCAGTTCTCTGGGCGGACCGGGCAGAAGGATCATGGTCTTCTCGCCGTTCTCAGTTTGGGCAGTCATCGCAAAGCCGGGAGCAGTGCCGTAATCGTTGTCAAACACAACCGCGTCGGCCGGCAGCATCGCCTGCTTTTTCTGGTTTTCGGTCTCCGGGAAATTGCGCTTTGTAAGGATGTCACGGATTCTTGCGTATGACGGCTCATGCAGGACAAGCGTCTTGCCCATCACAGCGGCAGCGGTTTCCTTGGTCAGATCGTCCGCCGTCGGGCCGAGACCGCCCGTCAGAACGATCAGATCGGAACGGGACAGCGCCGTCTCCAGCGTTGTCCGCAGACGTGCGGGATTGTCGCCGACCACAGACTGATAATAGCACGGAATCCCGAGCGCGGCAAGCTCTCTTGCAAGAAACGCGGCATCGGTGTTGATGATGTCGCCGAGCAGAAGCTCTGTGCCGACAGAAATGATTTCACAGGCCTTGTACTTCATATAGGCTCCTCCCTTTAATTTGCGGTATAATCGGTATCCACTTTGATGACCGTTCTGAAGCGGGGATCAAGTTCGCCGATGCGGCGGCGGATCTCCTCAACCGCACGAACGCTGTCCTCGGCGGTCAGAGAAAACGGCACCAGCAGATCGAAGATCAGATTGATGCGGTTCTCACCGTCGGTAATACGGAAATCGTGCATGGACAGCTGCGGATGCACAGCGGTGATGATGTCGCTCACCGACCGGCGCAGTCCGTCGACATAGTCGTTCCCGACGGTGATCGGGTCGGTGTGGATGACCGCCGTGATGCCAAGTTCATTGTATATACGGACCTCCAGCGCATCGACCACCTCATGCGCACGGCGGATATCTGCGGTATCCGGGATCTCGGCATGGACAGAGGCAAATTTTCTGCCGGGACCGTAGTCGTGCACGAGCAGATCGTGATAGCCGATGATGCCATCTCCGGACATCAGAATTTCGGCAAGCGCATCGGTGGTTTCCCGGTCTGCAGGTGCACCGAGCAGAAGATCGACCGTTTCTCTTGCAATGCTCCAGCCGCACTTCAGAATCATCAGCGATACAAGGATACCCATGATCGCATCGAGCGGAATCGGAAGCGGAAGGAGCATATCGATGACAGCGGAAAGGATCACGACGGAGGAGGACAGCGCATCCCCGAGACTGTCGGCAGCCGCCGCACGGAGCACCGCGGCATCGGTCAGAGATGCGATATACCGGTTATACGACCACATCCAGAGCTTGACCAGAACCGACGCGCCGAGCAGAACCAACGCAATCGGTGAGAACGTGGGGTTAGACGGCGAAAACAGACCGGAGAACGAGGAACGCAGAAGCTCTACACCGACAAACAGAATCAGAAACGAAACGATCAGCGAGGCGATGTACTCCAGCCGTCCGTGTCCCCACGGATGCTCGGCATCCGGCTTCTGTCCGGCGAGCCGTGCACTGATGGCGGCAACAAGCGAAGAGCCGGCATCGGATAAGTTGTTGAAGGCATCGGAGGTGATAGCGACAGAGCCTGCGATCAAACCGATTGTCAGCTTCAGCGCAAACAGAAACAGATTACAGAGAATACCAAGAATCCCCGCAAAGAAAGTCAGATGCGTCCGTACCTCCATCACATCGGCATCCGACCGGCGGTAAACAAATCGGGATAACAGAAAACGGATCATGCAAAGTTCCTTTCATGGACAAAACAGAAACGAACACCCCGCCGCAAACAACGGCAGGGCGCGTCTCTCAAACAGTACTCATGCAATGGTAAAGGTATCGATGGAAACGGTTGTCTGTTCACCGGTCTCCATATTCTTCAGCTGTGCTTCTCCTGCGGCAAGCTCATTGTCACCGAGAATCAGCGTATAGCGTGCACCGATCTTGTCGGCGTACTTCATCTGCGCCTTCAGAGAACGTCCGACAATGTCGGATTCTGCCCACTTGCCCTCGGAACGGAAGCGCGTGATGATCTCGAATGCCTTCAGCGCGGCTTCATTGCCCATGGATGCGACATACAGAAGCGGCTTTTCGGTGTTCTCGATGATGACGCCGGACTTTTCCATCGCATCGATCAGACGGTTGATGCCCGCCGCAAAACCGATACCTGACAGCGCAGGACCGCCGAGCTCTTTGACCAGACCGTCATAACGGCCGCCGCCGCAGATGGTGGACTGTGCAGCGCCGGTGATGGGCGCAATGAACTCAAAGACCGTCTTTGTATAGTAGTCAAGACCGCGGACGACACGGGGATCAACGACATACGGGATCTGCAGCGAATCGAGCGCCTTTGTCAGCGTTTCCATATGAGCGGCACAGCCCTCGCAGAGATGATCGACGGTCTTCGGTGCACCGTCGGCGATCTTTGTGCAGATCGGCGACTTGCAGTCGAGGATACGCAGAGGATTCTTTTCCAGACGCTCACGGCAGGTATCGCAAAGCTCTTCTCTGTGTCCGTAGAAGTATTCCTTCAGTGCCGCGTGGTACTTCGGGCGGCATTCGGGACAGCCGATGGAGTTGATATGCAGATTGACACCCTTGATGCCGAGCGTTTCAATGACTTCATGTGCCAGTGCGATGACATTGGCATCAGCAAGTGCGGTATCGGCGCCGAACATTTCAACGCCGTACTGGAAAAATTCACGGAAGCGTCCTGCCTGCGGCTTCTCATAACGGAAGCAGTTGATGATATAGCAAAGCTTCAGCGGCATCGCATCGGAGCACTTGCCGTTTTCGATGATGGAACGGACGATACATGCCGTACCCTCGGGACGGAGCGCATACCGTGCTTCGCCATTGCCCTTGGATTCGAGCGCGTACATTTCCTTCTGAACGACGTCGGTCGTATCGCCGACACCGCGCTGGAACAGGTCGATGTTTTCAAACGTCGGGAAACGGATTTCGCCGAAGCCGTATTTTGCGGAGATTTCTCTCGCTGTTTTTTCGATATACTGCCACGCCGCGACCTTATCGGGCAGAATGTCCATTGTGCCGCGCGGCTTCTGAATGTTGGTTGCCATGGGTAATTGCGTTCTCCTTTATGTTATTGAACAAGTTTTTTCATCATGCGGATATCGCGTCCGGTAAACTGCAGATTCTGATACTGTCCGAGCAGACGGGACAGCACACGCTGGGAATACCGTTTTTCAATTTCCGGATGGGTAAGATTGGTGCTGATGATGCAGGATTTTCCCATATTGTAACGGGTATTGATCAGATTATACAGACACGACGCGGTGAACTGATTGGACAGCTCCGCACCGAGATCGTCAATGATCAGCAGATCGCAGGAAAAATAGCGATCGGTTTTGCGCTCCTCCACGCCGGTGTTGTAAGCGCGGTTGAACTTTTCGTCCTCAAAGTCGCCGAACAGATTCTGCGCGGTTTCGTAAAGCACGTCAAATCCGCGGTCGATCAGAGACTTGGCAATGGCGGAGGAAAGATGGGTCTTGCCGAGTCCCGTCTGTCCGAAGAACAGCAGATTCTGCGATTTTTCATCGGAAAACAACCCGACATACCGCCGCGCAGTTTCCAGAACCTGTTCCATCCGCCGTCGGTCGGCAGGATCGGTATAATACTGCAGAGAGAAATTCTCAAATGTCTGCCGCTCCAGAAGCGGTCCGATGCCGGAGGATTCGTATCCGGCCAGCACCAGCGCACGCCGCATACAGGTACACAGCCGCGTACCGTTGTCGATGAAACCGGTATCCATGCAGGCACTGCATTCGTATTTCAGATCGAGATAATCCGCAGGATAGCCGTACACCGTCAGAAGAGCGGCACGGTCGTCCAGCAGCCGCCGGTTATCGTCCCGCAGCTTGGCAATCCGCTGCTCAAGTCCCTCACGGCCTGCCATAGCAGCTTCAAAGATCCGCAGACCTGTCTGGGAAAGCGCCGCATTGATCTCGGCCATTTCCGGATGTCCGGCTTCGACCTCACGCATCCGTACGCGCTGGGTCTCCCCCGCCGCCAGATGCTTCGCGGTAAATTCCTGCTTGATGCGTTTATAATTTTCACGGTTGAACACGGCAGGGTACCTCCTCTCGGAATTTTTTACTCTGTATCCTCAAAGCTGCGGTTCATCGCAAGCGCCAGGAATGTGTCAAGATCATAGCTTGCAGACGGTTGTCCTGCGGCAGCATTCTCCTGTCCGCCCTTTGCGCCTGCTGTTTTTTTCATTTCAAATTCCGCCTCGGCCGCGGCGACTGCCTCCATTGTGCGGATGCCGTTTTCATGCCAGCCGGAGAGGATCTTGTTGATATAAGACATGCGCGGCTTGTCGATATTTTTTACGGTGATCTCATAAGCATGCGTGATGACATCCATCGGCATGGCATAGGTATTCGACCACGCATCGATGTATTCCTTTTCCTTTGCCGTCAGCGCACGTTCACCGAGTCCGAGCAAACGGCGGATCTGATATTCCGTCTCGCGGGAACGTTCCTTTGCGGCAATGTGTGCCTCCAGCGCCTCCGCCGACCGCACACCGTCATCATATAGCCCGAGCCCCGTACGGACAACATAGGAGACTGCGGTTTTTCCGAGAATGTTTTTGCAATACATGAACAAAAGCATCAGATATTCGCAGTCCAGCCCATATGCCTCGTGGAGCGCAGCCAGCTGATGGATCTCATGCTCGGAAAACATCTTTCCTGCAATGCGCGCGCATTCGTCGATGGCATCGCGCAGACCGTCCGTCTCCGTGAGAATGCGTGCATATTCCTCAGCGGGATAGGTCGGCAGGGACGGGCGCGGCGTTTTCTTTTCCGCATCCGGTTGGGCGGTGGATGCATCTGCAGCGTCCGTGTCTGCGGCAGAGACAGACGGTGCCTTCACACCATCGGCAGCTGTTCCCTCCGCCTCACAGAGCACGCCGCATTCCATCCAGTACGCAACGGCATTCCGGACAACGGCGGCAGGAAGCCTGCACTCCGCGGCGACTGTTTCATACAGCATTTGTGTATCGGAGAGCAGCGCCGGGTTTGCACAAACGGCGATCAGAACATGGAGATAGGATGCATCCGGCGGAAGCCGGTCGGGATAGACAGATCCCGGCAGAACGATCACGCCTGTTCCGTACATCAGATTGAGTTTCATGTTTCGTTTAACTGTTCGTTGTTGTTGATTTCATACATCAGGCGCATCAGTGAGTCGCCCATGTGGACATTCTCGACCATAATGCCGTGTACCTTCAGATCAAGTTCGGTGCTGGTGAAATTCCACAGACCGCTGATGCCGATGTTGGCAAGCGTCTGTGCCGTTTCCTGCGCATATTCCTTCGGCACGGTCAGAATGGCAATATCGATCGGGCGCTTCTTTGCAAATGCGGGAAGCTCCGCCATGTCCATGACCGTATAATTGGCGATCCTCCGGCCGATGACCTGCGGAGAAACGTCGAAAATGCCGATCAGATTCATATTGCGGTGCTCAAACATATTGGAGCCGGCAATGGCGTGACCTAAGTTGCCCGCGCCGATGATGACCGCATTGAAGTTTGAGGAAACTCCCAGAATATCGCTGATCTTGCTGTAAAGATATTTGACATTGTAGCCATAGCCCTGCTGGCCGAAGCCGCCGAAGCAGTTGAGATCCTGTCGGATCTGGGATGCTGTGACATTCATCATTTCCGAAAGCTCCGAGGACGAAATCCGGAGAATATCGTGGTGCAAAAGCTCCCGCAGATATCGGAAGTAGCGCGGCAGGCGCTTGATAACAGCCGGAGAAACAGCAGAATAATCGTTGCCGCGCCGATAGGTGCGCGCCGCTCTGCTGCGTGCGGAGGATGCTGATGCCATCTCGTCCGGCTTTTCGATTGGGGCAGATGCCCGGCTGCGTTCCTTTGCGGATTCAGAATTTGACAAATTCGTTACCTTCTTATCTTGAAATTAGTGATTTGCACGGATGGTATCCATGACATATTCGGTGAATGCATCGCATGTTGCGCCGGTGTCGCGTCCGGTCATCTTCAGGCGGGCGTCCTCAAACATGCAGTAGTCGAGTGCTGCTTCCAGTGCATCTGCTTCTGCCTGATATCCGATGTGGGACAGCAGCAGCACCGATGCGCGGAGCATCGAACAGGGATCGGCGTAAATGTCGCGTCCCTCGGTAACCATTCTCGGTGCGGAGCCGTGGATGGCTTCAAACATGGCGTAGCGCTTGCCGATGTTGGCGGAGCCTGCCGTACCGACACCGCCCTGGAATTCAGCCGCTTCGTCGGTAATGATATCGCCGTAGAGGTTCGGGAGAACGAAGACCTTGAAGTCGGTGCGGCGCTTCTCGTCGACGAGCTTGGCAGTCATGATATCGATGAACCACTCGGTGGTACGGATCTCGGGATATTCCTTTGCCATTTCTTCACAGATGCGCAGGAACTTACCGTCGGTCGTCTTGATGATGTTTGCCTTTGTGACAATGGAGACGTGATCCTTCTTGTTCTTGCGTGCGTATTCGTAAGCCAGACGTGCAATGCGCTCGGTGCCTTCGGTTGTTGTGATGCAGAAATCGCAGGCAACCTCGTCGGTCACATGGATGCCCTGCGAACCGACAGCATAAGAGCCCTCGGTGTTTTCGCGGAAGAACGTCCAGTCAATGCCCTTTTCCGGCACCTTGACCGGGCGGACATTGGCAAACAGGTCGAGCTTCTTGCGCATCATGACATTCGCAGATTCGATGTTCGGCCACGGATCGCCGGCACGGGGCGTGGTGGTCGGACCCTTGAGGATGACATGGCACTTATACAGCTCTTCCATGACATCGTCCGGAATTGCCTGATTGTGTGCAGCACGGTTTTCGATGGTCAGACCCTCGATGTCGCGGAATTCGACCTTACCTGCAGCGACCTCGTCAGCCAGCAGGAATTCGAGAACCCGTCTTGCGGATGCGGTAATGCGCGGACCGATACCGTCACCGCCGCAGACGCCGATGATGATCTTATCAAGTGCGGAATAATCAATGAAGTCCTTGGTTGCGCAGATCTTTTCGTTGCGCTCCAGCTGGCCGCGCAGCATTTCTTCAAACTTGGCAACGGCAGCCCGGATGTTTTCGTCGTAATTTCTGTTCATGATGGTTTCTCCTGTATGGTGAAATGTTGATAACTTGGTTTTGATGGTGTGGAAACCGTGCGGTTTTCCACAGTACTCACAGCATTTTCCACAGGATTTTCCTGTGAAAAAGGATTGTTTCCATGGGGTTTTCTCTGCTTTTCCACAGGCAAACAGCGTTTTGCACAGATTTCTAAACAGACTGTGGAAAATGGATGATTACAAAACCGCGCGTGCATTCAGTGTGGTATCGCCTCTGACGCCGGCGCAGAATTCAAAGTACGCCTGTGCCGCGATCATAGCACCGTTGTCCCCGCACAGCTTCTTTTCCGGCAGATAAAGCCGGATGTTGGTATGCTTTGCGCAGTACTGCTCAAGAGCAGCACGAATGTGGGAATTGGCGGCAACGCCGCCGGCAATCACGAGCTTTGTCTCGCCGGTGCGGCGCAGTGCGGCATCGAGCTTTTTAACGACCGAGGAAACAACCGCCTCTGTAAAGGACGCGGCGACATCGGCGCGGTTGTAAGGCTGATCCTTCTGTGACAGTGTATTGAGATGGTTGATAACGGCGGTCTTCAGTCCCGAGAACGAGAAGTCCAGCGTCTCGTCGGCGATGGCGGCAGACGGCAGCTTCAGATAGGATGCGTCGCCTTCGTACGCAATGCGATCCATTTCGGCGCCGCCGGGATACGGCA
>JAFTLK010000230.1 GCA_017455975.1 Clostridia bacterium
ATATATGTGAGCCATAATTCTCTCCGGTCTATGTTTGTTTGGTCACTTACATTATACCATATTGAGAGCTTTATGGCTCGTTCTTTATTCTTTTGTACACCAGTTTTTATGATGAACCGAAAATAAGGCTCCTGAATTAACAGATAAAAACACCTTGAAAATGAGGAAATTACCGCAAAAACAGCATCAAAGCAACCTATTGTAAACGGAAAAACAAGAACATATTATCTTATTAAGAACTAAGTTACGTATCCAATATTTATTGGAACAACGAAACTTAGTTCTTTTTTGTTTTGGAGGGAACAAAATGAACGCAGAAATAATAGCCATCGTCAATCAGAAGGGCGGAGTTGGTAAATCCTTCTCCTGCATTAATATCGGCGTAGGACTTGCAAGAGCCGGTAAGAGAGTTTTGCTTGTGGACTTCGATCCGCAGGCAAGTATGACCATCGCACTCGGATATCCACAGCCGGATCAGCTGCCTGTAACAGTCACTGATGTTATGACGAAGATCGTCGAAGATGAACCGCTACAGCGTGGCGAGGGAATTATACACCATGCAGAAGGTGTCGATCTGTTACCGGCAGATATTCGATTATCCGGAATGGAAGTGGCATTGGTGAACACTATCAGCCGTGAAACGATATTGCGGCAATATTTGAATACGGTGAAACGAAACTATACGCATATATTACTGGATTGCCAGCCGTCACTTGGTATGCTGACGGTAAATGCATTGGCAGCGGCGAATCGTGTTCTGATTCCTGTGCAAGCGGAATACTTGCCGGCAAAAGGTTTGGAGCAGCTTCTTCAGACCGTGAAAAAGGTGCGGAAGCAGATAAATCCTGGATTACAGATTGATGGCATACTTTTAACCATGGTGGACAGCAGGACGAATTTTGCGAAAGAGATTTCTGGATTGCTTCGGGATACTTATGGAAACACATTGAATGTGTTCCATACGGAGATACCGCACTCTGTGAAAGCAAAAGAATCCAACGCTGAAGGAAAGAGCATTTACGCATACGACGATTCCTGTAAAGTAGCACAAGCATACAAAACTTTGATTCGGGAGGTGTTGATACTTGAAAAGCAGCGCGAAAAATATACGTCTGAATACAGTCGATGATATATTCACGACTGAGGAAGAACGAGAGGGCAAACAGCGTGAAAATGTTCAAAACATTCCCCTGTAGGAATTGCATCCATTCAGAGATCACCCGTTTAAGGTAGTGGATGATGACAAAATGCAGGAGACCGTTGACAGCATTCGTGAGTACGGGGTGCTTGTGCCGATCATTGCAAGACCGAAAGAAGAAGGTGGTTACGAAATCATATCAGGACATAGAAGATGTCGTGCCAGTGAACTTGCGGGACTGGAAACTGTGCCGGTGATTGTACGGCATTTGGATGATGATGAAGCGACGGTGATCATGGTTGATTCAAATCTTCAAAGGGAGAGCTTGTTACCGAGCGAAAGAGCGAAGGCTTATAAAATGAAGCTTGATGCTATAAAAAGGCAAGGTCAGCGTAGTGACTTAACTTCTGCTCAATTTGAGCAGAAGTTGCAGTGGTCAGTCGAAAAGGTTGCAGATGAAGCAGGTGCTAGTCGTGCAACTGTCCAACGCTATATTCGTCTGACCGAGTTGATCCCTGACCTTTTGGACATGGTCGATGACAAAAAGCTGAACTTTAATTCCGCAGTGGAAATTTCTTATTTACCCGCAGAAGAACAGCAGCTTGTCCATGAAACAATCGTATCCGAAGCACATGCACCGACAGTTGCACAGGCACAAGAGATCAAACGACTGAGCCAAAAGAAAGAACTTTCCGACGATACAGTTTTATCGGTCTTTGGCAACAAAGAAGATTCCCGTGTGAAAATGCCGGAAGCCGATAAACCGATTCTGGAAGAATCTCCGAAGCCAAAAACATTAAATATTCCCATGGCGCGAT
Source organism: Clostridia bacterium (assembly GCA_017455975.1). GTDB lineage: Bacteria > Bacillota > Clostridia > Oscillospirales > CAG-272 > RGIG3925. The sequence goes on from JAFTLK010000230.1 coordinate 1,957, forward strand.
TTGAAAAATATTTTCCTAACCGCTCGGAGACTGAAATTACGGAAATGATTTTCAAGGTTTTGGATACCTGGCATCACCATATGCAGAAACGACGGAATGGGCAATCAAGATGACGGAGGAAAGCAATATGAACGTCAAATCCTTGTGTCCGGCAGGAGAAATCCTGTGGACAACCTACTACAAAAACAACGAGCCGAAATATATTATCACCTCGAAGATCGGGAGCCGAGAATTTTATTTTCTGTACCCGGTTGTGAACGGTGTTCGTGGCAAGCGTATCGGAAAGGTGCGCTCCCCCATCGAATTTGAAATGACATACCTGAAAGATTTTTTTGAGAAACCGTAAAGGAGAACTACATATGCCTGTTTGCAGAATTATGAAAGAAAACAACTATACCCGCGTCTCAAACCACTATCTCCGCGACAATTCGCTGTCCTTCAAGGCAAAGGGCTTGCTCACGCTTATGCTTTCTTTGCCCGAAGACTGGGATTACCCTACTGGACATAAAGAAGTATCGACACTCATGCTGAAAACGCTTCGCGGCGAGATTTGGGAAACGTACATGGAATGGTTTCCGGCAACCGTTGGTATCAAGCCCGGTACGGCGGGATGCAGGTACATCGATGGACGTGAAGTCAATATGCGGGCGGATGGGAATTTGCATCGGATGTATATACAGGTGAATACGGTTGGGCATATCAATCCTGATAAGCCGAAGGTGCTGGATGCGGAGACGATTCGTATTATGACGCGGGATTATCAGCTGGGGCTGTGGGGCAATGATTTCGCTGATCTTGGACTGAAATGAGGTGTGTTTATGAAATCTGTGCTTGATGAATTGTATGACGGGGAGATTCGTCCGTGTGAGCCTCAGAATACGATGGAAATGCAGGAACTGATTGGGATAATCGCGGATTGTAATGAGAAGTTGGAGGAGACGTTGATGGAGGAGCAGGTGGCTTTGCTTGAGCAGTTCGTGGATGCATGTACAGAGTTGAAGATGGCAGAGGAACGAGAAGTGTTCAAGAGGACGTTTCGGCTTGGGGTGAGAATGGGGATTGAAGTAATATTGGTGTTAGAAAACAAGTAATATTCAAAATATGAAATGGAAGCATACAGTGACACTGGCAAGAAAAATGTCATTTGCTGTATGCTTATTTCGTTTATGTGCGCATAACCTTAAATTCTGCAGCAATACGTTGACTTAAAACTGTTGATATGGTATAATAATACTGGATATTTATAACGATTTCACTCTTACAGAAAAAGAGGTACCATAAATGGCGACGATTAACATTCGTAAACTTGAAACAGAATTATGGGAAGCCGCAGACTTGCTCCGCGCAGATTCCAAGGTAACATCGCAGGAATACTGTATGCCGGTACTTGGTCTGATCTTCCTGCGTTATGCATACAGCCGATTCAAATACGTGGAAGCGGAAATTCTCAAAGACCGTCCGGTACGCAACGGCAGAGTTCTGCCCGTGGAAGCAGATGATTTCAAAACCAAAAGCGCCATCTTCCTGCCCGAAGAAGCACGCTATGATTACCTTCTGAATCTGCCCGATAACACCGATATGGGACAGGCGATCAACCACGCAATGGAGCTGATCGAAACACAGTCCGGACAGCTCAAAGGTATCCTTCCGAAGAACTATACTATTTTGCAGAACGACCTGTTGCACGAGCTTCTCCGCATCTTCAATAACAGCGCGTTCAATGAGATGAAGGATGATATCATCGGCCGTATTTACGAATACTTCCTCAATAAGTTTGCTCCTGCCGTGGCATCGGATGACGGCGTTTTCTTCACGCCCAAATCTCTTGTCCGCATGATCGTCAACATCATCGAGCCTACCCACGGTACTGTTCTCGACCCGGCTTGCGGTTCCGGCGGTATGTTTGTTTCTTCGGCTGACTTCATTGAACAGTACGGCGCAAATGCCAATACTGCTATGACCTTCTTCGGACAGGAAAAGGTGGACTATAACGCCAAGCTCTGCATCATGAACATGGCAGTTCACGGACTCAATGCCAAGATCGTATCCGGCGACGAAGCAAACAGCTTCTATCACGATGCGCACAATATGGAAGGTTCCTGCGATTACGTTATGGCAAACCCGCCGTTCAATGTGGATAAGGTCAAGTCCGAAACTGCGCAGAACGCGGGACGACTTCCGTTCGGTCTGCCCGGTGTCAATGCAAAAACAAAGGAAATCGGTAACGCTAACTATCTTTGGATCTCTTATTTCCATGCCTATTTGAAAGAAACCGGACGAGCGGGATTCGTTATGGCATCCTCGGCGACCGACAGCCAGGGCAAAGACAAGGACATCCGCGAAAAGCTGATCGGTACAGGCGATGTCGATGTCATGATCTCGGTCGGCAACAACTTCTTCTATACCAAGAGCCTGCCGTGTACGCTGTGGTTCTTTGACCGTGCAAAGCGAGAGAAAAACAAAGACAAGGTTCTCTTTATCGACGCGCGCAATTACTATACCGTTGTCGACCGTACGCTCAATGAGTGGAGCGAATGGCAGATGAAGAATCTGAACGCGATTGTATGGCTGTATCGTGGAGAAACAGAAAAATATACCGCGCTTGTAAACGAATACAAACAGGCATTGGGTGGGGCAGCGTCTTTTGCTGATACCTTGGCACAGCTGCAAAAAGCACTTTCTGATTTGCAGAAACAGGCAAAACTGGATGTGGAAAATGCGGCGCGGAATGATAAAAAGCGAGTGCAGGCACAGTATGACGAAATGATCGCGGCGAAAAATGCCGAGATAACCATTGCCAAAGAAGCAATCTGGCTCACCGAAAAGTTTGGGGATGGCGAGTATCGGGACGTGCTCGGGCTTTGCAAGCTGGCTGACCGTGCCGAGATTGCCGAAAAGGGCTATTCTCTGACGCCCGGCGCTTATGTCGGTGTCGCACCCGTAGAAGATGACGGCGTTGATTTTGCTGCACGCATGGCAGAGATACATAGCGAATTGCTCACACTGCAAGCTGAATCCAGTGAGCTGATGGATACCATCTCAAAGAATATGAAGGAGATGGGGTTATGAGCTATCCTGCAGCAAAATTAAAAGATATATCTCTCATTAAAACTGGAAAACTTGATTCGAATGCCGCAGAAGAAAACGGTATATATCCATTTTTTACTTGTGATCCGCAAACATTACGCATCAATACATGGGCATATGATACAAAAGCAGTATTATTAGCTGGAAATAATGCAAGTGGTAACTACACTGCGAAGTATTATGAAGGCAAATTTAATGCATACCAAAGAACTTATATCATCGAATCTTTTGATGATTCTCAACTAAATATAAGGTATCTTTGTTATGCTATGAATTTACAGCTACAACTGCTAAAAACAATGTCTGCTGGTTCTACCACTAAATTTTTAACTATAAAAATGCTTCACGGATTAGATATACCGTTTCCGTGCATTGAAACACAAAATAGAATCGCTGACATTCTCTCCGCCTATGACAACCTCATTGAAAACAACCAAAAGCAGATCAAGTTGTTGGAAGAAGCGGCACAGCGGCTCTATAAGGAGTGGTTTGTCGATCTGCGGTTTCTTGGATACGAAAATACGCCTATCATCGATGGCGTACCGCAGGGGTGGAGTACTGGTATATTAGATGATATAGCATATGAGTCTGGCAAAAACGAAAAAAAGGAAAGACGGGATAATTACAATTATTATCTTCCTATAGATTGTCTCCCGAAACAATCGCTTGGATATACGGAAACAGCAGATATTGGTTTAGCCGAAAGTTCCCTTGTTAATTTTGTAAAAGATGATATTATCTTTGGCGCAATGCGTCCCTATTTTCACAAAGTAGTCATTGCGCGAGATAGCGGTTTGACACGCTCAACATGCTTTGTGTTAAATTCTCGTCAAAACGAATTTTGGTCATATTTGGCTATGCTGATGTTTTCCAAGGATACCGTTGATTATGCAACACAAATATCTGTGGGTACTACTATGCCATATGCACGTTGGAAAGATCTTAAGCAAATGCCCGTGATTATTCCTTCAAAAACAGTTGCAGAAAAATTCCAAAGTGCTGTCAAACCTATTATTGAAAAAATCGGATGCTTGAGTAAAGAAATAATCAGCCTAAGGCAAGCACGCGATATCTTGCTGCCAAAACTTATGAGTGGCGAATTGGAGGTGTGATATTTATGGTCATACATACTGTAACAGAATACATAGCCACTATTGATAAGTTGAAGGACAACTATACCTATGAGGTCTCTGCGGAGATACCAACTCTTCCTGATCATAAATATGTACATTCACCTAAGTTCATATACCGCGGACACAGCAATCACGAAAAATATCGGTTGGTTCCGGGCATTTTTCGATGGAAAAAACTCCCTGATGGACATGAGGTTGGTGAGTATTCACAGTTAGAATACAATATTTTAGAGAACTTCATTTCTGAAAGTTGTCGTTATATAAAAAATGTCCCAGCAAATGATATTGCCGCTTGGCTTGAAATTGCTCAACATTTTGGTGTGCCTACACGCTTACTGGATTTTACAGAAAATCCTTTGGTAGCGCTCTATTTTGCGTGTAGTGGCTCAACAGATTCAGATGCATCTGTGTGGATCGTTAATGAGGCATTTTATAATCAGCTATACTTTGGAACACCACTACTATTCGCATCACATACCAATCAATTGATTGGCGATATTATCAGTTGGGAAATTATGCTTCAGCAACGTCCGCCTGCAGATCATATACAATATTCTCAATATCCAGTAATATATCGCCCTGCATATAGGGAAGAAAGAATGTCTACCCAATCAAGCGTTTTTATGCTTTGGGGAGTACTGCGAATGCCACTCACAAATATCATTTCTACGGATAACTATATGTCATTTGATGAGAAACCCGAAAAACCGCAAAATGGTATATTGGCTAACATCATTATTCCAAGTGATGCAAAAAAGCAAATTCTTTCTCAACTCGACGGGTTGGGTATAAACGAAAAATTTATATATCCCGGATTAGACGGCGTGGGAAAATATATAAAAGCGAAGTATTCATATAATCAAGGAGACTAATTTATGAGCTGGGAATATTCCGAAAATATCCTCGTCCAGAAAAACGCCGGCAAAGTCCTCTCGGACAAGCTGGGCTGGGAGGTCGTGTTTGCCTACAACACCGAAGTTCTCGGTGAAAATGGCACACTGGGCAGAAAATCATACAAGGAGATCGTTTTGACGCGATATCTGCGCCAAGCACTCTTTGAAAATAATGATTGGATGACGGAAGAATACGCAGATTCTGCCGTCAGGACTCTCTGCGCCTATACAGCATCTGCTTCGCTCATGCAGATCAACGAGGAAAAATATTCCATGCTCCGGGACGGTATTCCCGTACAGGTCAAAAAGTCCGACGGTACCTTTGAAACCCGCAATGCCGCCGTATATAATTTTGCAGAGCCGGAGAAGAATCATTTTCTTGCCGTACAGGAAATGAAAATTCACGGCGATCTCTACCGCCGCAGAACCGATATCGTCGGATTCGTCAACGGAATTCCGCTTTTATTTGTGGAACTGAAAAAGCAGAACGTGGATGTCAAAGCCGCTTATGACGGCAATTATACCGATTATCTTTCCACGATTCCGCAGCTGTTCCATTTCAACGCTTTTCTGATGCTGTCCAATGGTCTTGAAGCCAAGGTTGGTACGATGGGTTCCAAGTACGATTTCTTCCATGAGTGGAAGCGTCTGAAAGAAGACGAGGTCGGCGCAGTTGACCTTGAAACGATGCTGCTCGGTATCTGCAGAAAAGAGAATTTCATGGATTTGTTTGAAAATTTCATTCTCTTCGACCATTCCGGCGGCAAATGCGTGAAAATCTTTGCGCGCAATCATCAGTATCTCGGTGTCAATGAAGCTGTTGAATCTTACAAAGCAAGAAAACTGAAAAATGGTAAGCTCGGTGTTTTCTGGCATACACAGGGAAGCGGCAAGAGCTATTCGATGGTGTTTCTTGCACAGAAAATCCGCCGTCAGTTTATCGGCAGTCCGACCTTTGTCATCCTTACCGACCGTGACGAGCTGAACAAGCAGATCAGTGACACGTTTGAAGCCTGCGGATGTCTGTCTGGAAAGGCACGGCAGTATATCCCATCAACCGGCCCGAAGCTGTACGAAATGCTCCGCGGCAATCCGAGTTTTATTTTCACGCTGATTCAGAAATTCAACGACGAAACCGCCGCGCCGATTACGCCCGATCACGATATTATCATTCTATCGGACGAGGCACACCGTTCGCAAAACGGTATTTTTGCAGACAATATGTGTCGACTGCTGCCGACGGCATCCCGTATCGGTTTTACCGGAACGCCGCTGTTCAAGTATGACAATATTACCGAGCGAACCTTCGGTACTTATGTTTCTATCTATGACTTCAAGCGTGCAGTCGATGACGGTGCGACGGTTCCGCTCTACTATGAGAATCGAAGCGATATGCTGCAGATCACCAATCCCGAAATCAATGATGCGCTGCTTGATGCGGTTGAACAGGCGGATCTTGATGTGAACCAACAAGCA
>JAFTLK010000017.1 GCA_017455975.1 Clostridia bacterium
GCAGACACTCGGAAAGATTTGTGCGTCCGAGCTGCGTACCTATCTGGAAACCTTTTATGCCGATGGATCCCACGACCACAAGGTTCAGCCGGGTATGGTGTACATCTCCTATCCGACCGAATACGGCACGCTGTACACAAAGGACGAGCTTGCGCAAATCCACGCAGTCGCCGCGGAATACAGCCTTCCGCTGTTCATTGACGGTGCACGGCTCGGCTACGGTCTTGCGTCGTATGCCTCCGACATGACCCTGCCCGACATTGCGGCAAACTGCGATGCATTCTACATCGGCGGCACGAAGGTCGGTGCGCTGTGCGGCGAGGCCGTTGTGTTCCCGCGCGGCAATGCTCCGAAGCACTTCTTCACAACGGTGAAGCAGAACGGTGCACTGCTTGCCAAGGGCAGACTGCTCGGTGTTCAGTTCGATGCGCTGTTTACGGACGGTCTTTATGAGGAAATCAGTCATCACGCCATTGCCTGTGCCGAGCGGCTGAAAGCACTGCTGACCGAAAAAGGCTATTCGCTGTTCCTCGACACACCGACCAACCAGATCTTTGTCGTACTGCCCAATGATCGGATGCAGACACTCGGAGAACAGGTCAAGTTCTGCTTCTGGGAAAAATACGATGACAGTCATACCGTTGTCCGTTTTGCCACAAGCTGGGCGACCGATCCGGACGACATCGAAGCGCTGGCGGAAATTCTGTGACAAAATGAGGGCTGCACGCGGAAAGCAAAGTGCCAAGGATAACTCCCTCAGTCAAAAAAAAGACGCATTTGCGTCTTTTTTTTGACAGCTCCCTCGGAGAGGGAGCCTTATATCAGCATCTGTGTCCGAGTTCGTCAAGATACTGCATCGCCGTCTCCGGATCGTTGGAGGTGAACAGCACAGCGCCGAGCCCGACGCAGGATTCGAAGTGTTCCTTTGTCTTGACCCCGGCACCTGCCCACGGCTCGATGCCGTGTTCTTTTAAGTAGTTGTAGCAGTCGGCATTGCCGTCATCGAAAATACAGGCACAGTAGAGGTATTCGTCGGGATTACGCTTCACGTTGGACATGATGGAATACGGATAGAATCCGTGCAGAAGGTACATGCCGCCGGAAATTTCATCGGTGTACTCCAGTACATACGCATCAAAGGAATTGATGATCGTCTTTTCGACCCAGTTGTACTTCTCGACCAGCGCAAGTGTTTCTTCAACGCAGAGACGGCAGCGGTCTTCATTACCGGGCGTGTGATATTCCTTAATTTCCAGATTGACCATCATGTCGTGTTCCGCACACAGCGCAAGAAATGCATCGAGCGTGGGCACTTCGGAAAATGCACCGTTTTTATTGCAGTTGAGACGGCACAGCTCCTCATAGGTGTAATCGGAGATCAGACCGGTTCCGTCCGTTGTGCGGTCAACGGCATGGTCATGCATCAGAATCAGTACATTGTCGCGTGTCAGATGGATGTCCGTCTCGATCATGTCACATCCGCAGGCAATGGCGGCGGCAAAAGCCTCGCGGGTATTCTCGGCAGCCTTGGCCTGATCGCCGCGGTGCGCAGCGACGCTGACGGGATGACGGTAGGGCAGTTTTTTCATGGCAGATTGCTCCTTTTGTTGATTTTGTTGTCTTGATTATATCACACCGCGAAAAAAATGTAAAGTCCTTTTTTGACAAAACACTTGCCGTGGGACCGAAACTGTGCTATAATGCTGTCAATTAAGCGCAAACTGCAAAGGAGCATTACCATGACCGCATCCCACACTTACACCCGCACAAAACTGGCATGCTATACAACGAATGTATCCATGTCGGTCGTCGGCAATCTGTCGCCGATCCTGTTCCTGACCTTTCATAACCTCTATGATATTTCCTATTCCCTGCTCGGTACGCTCGTACTGGTCAACTTCTTTACCCAGCTGACCATCGACCTCATTTTTTCTTTTTTCTCACACAAATTCAACATTCCGCTGGCCGTGAAGATCACACCGTGTCTGACGGTCATCGGACTTCTGATTTACGCCGTCTGGCCGTATGTGTTCCCGGATGCCGTCTATGCCGGACTTGTGCTCGGTACCGTCATTTTCTCCTGCTCCGGAGGGCTTGCCGAGGTGCTGATCAGCCCGGTCATTGCCGCCATTCCGGCAAAGGATCCCGACCGTGAAATGAGCCGTCTGCATTCGGTCTACGCATGGGGTGTCGTCGGCGTCATTCTCATCGCCACACTGTTCCTGCTCGTTTTCGGGCAGCAGAACTGGCAGATCCTCGCCCTGCTGTTCATGCTGGTGCCGCTGTCCTCCTGCATTCTGTTCTCCGGCGCCTCCATTCCGGACATGGGCACACAGGAAAAGGTATCCGGCGTGCTCCGTTTTCTGAAAAACAAAGCACTGTGGCTGTGTGTTGCGGCGATTTTCCTGGGCGGTGCCGCGGAATGCACCATGGCACAGTGGGCATCCGGATATCTTGAGCAGGCGCTTGCCATTCCAAAGGTCTGGGGTGATATCTGCGGTGTTGCGCTGTTCTCCGTCATGCTTGGACTTGGCCGCACACTGTATTCCCGCATCGGCCGCCGCATTGAGCGTGTGCTGCTGCTCGGCGGTATCGGTGCGTCTGTCTGTTATCTGACCGCTGCTCTCATCGGCATTCCGGTCATCGGTCTGCTCGCCTGCGGCTTCACCGGCTTCTGCGTATCGATGCTCTGGCCCGGTTCTCTGATCGTCGCCTCCGACCGCATCCCCGACAGCGGCGTTTTTATCTATGCAATGATGGCATCCGGCGGTGATCTCGGTGCATCGGTCGGTCCGCAGCTCATCGGCATCATCACCGATGCAGCCATCGCCTCCCCGACCCTCTCCGCCCTTGCTGCGGAACTGTCGCTCGCACCGGAGCAGCTTGGCATGAAGCTCGGCATGCTCGTCGGTGCGCTGTTCCCGCTGTGCTCGATTCCTGTTTATCTGCACATCTGCAAAACAGCAAAAAAGAAACATACCTGACCGATCAAACCGGGGCTGCCGCAAATCGCGGCAGCCCCGGTCTTTATGTAATGGATTTTCTTATCCGATGGGAAATTCGCGCACGGTAACAGACATCGGTTCCAGCGAAAATTCCAGTGTTTCCCCGCATGCAATGCCGTATTCGGCAGGCCGCATGGAAAGACATGCGTGCGCCGGTCGGTCGGAGACATTGACGACAAACAGCACAGCGCGATCTCCCTCCGTCGTCTTCCACATGCCGGCGACGACCTGCCGCATCGTAATGCCGGAGGAGGTGACGGGTGCAATGTCGGTATGAACGACCGGCGGTCGGAGCAGACAGCCATCCGTGAAGAGTGCTGAATATGCCATACGCGTATGCACAAGCCGCTCAAGATACGCCATGCGCGCATCGTTGTATACGACATGTGCATTCAGCCAGCCGAGCTGCTGACCGAACAGAAGCCCCTCGGCCAGATGATAACGGAAATATACATCGTCGTCGCGCTTCGCACCGTCGGTATAACGTCCGAGCATCTGAATGTACCCGGAATAAACCGCCGGGAATGCCGGGACATCGTCACCCATCGTCCAGACCCATGTCAGATAACCGTCAAAGACACGCATGTACGGCTCGGCATTGGATTCCGTGAAATAGAAGGCATCGGCAGGCTTGCCGCGGTTGATCTGCTCCATCATCTCGCAGTAGCCGTCCGACCAATAGCTTCCGCCGCCCGGCAGATGCCCGTGATCGCGGCTGCGGCACGGATAGGACGGAACCGCGGCGATCTGATCAAAGTAAATGCCGTCGATCGGCAGATCCGCCTCCATTCCGCGCGCGACATCACAGATGATCTGCCGCCAGCGATGGAACATCGGGCACATCGGTACCAGATGCGTTTTGCTGCCGTCAGCCTTGACCTGCGGGTAGATATCGCACACAGGATTACCGTCCGGCATGATCGCCGCACCGAGATGACCGATATTCCCGAAATTTTCCTCAAAGCCTTCGTCTGCGTCGTGCATTTCCCAGCTGACCGCATTGATGTACGGGAACACAGAAACGCCGGCGTCCTTTAAGCGCTGCAGCCCTGCACGGAAGACATCCCTTGCCGGCAGAAAATGCGGGTAGTTGATATTAAACGGGATCTCATGCCAGTTATAGACATGATAGCCGATGGGAGTGCCAAGCCGCTCCCTGAGTGCGATGGCAGCATCGACCCAATAGTCCTTGCCGTAGCGCTCGGAGACGGTCGCCAGTGTCATCGGCCGCGCCTCCATCTGGGCGGGAGAGTTGGGAATGTAATCGCAAATCCAGAAAGGGATCTCCTTGAAGCGCCGGCCTGTATCGGGACGGCCGCGCTCCGGCAGCCATTTCGCCTCCGTGCGGACAAAAGCGGCATAGATCATCGCCGCATCGTACCAATCACCGGGCAGATACTGCCAGCGGACACATCCGCCGAGCGCAAAGGAATTGCCCATATCTCCGATACCGATGCCCGGGAATGCGGCCTCCAGCTGTCCGCGATGCTCCCCTGCCGTAACGGTAAAGGTCTTCATGCACGCATCCGGATCGTGGAAGCCGATGTAAACACCGTCCTCCGCTCCCCAGAACGCAAAATACTGCATGGACATGTTGTGTCCGGGATAGTTCCATTTGCCCCAAAAGCCGTTCTCACCGGCACCGTTGATCGCACGCCCGCAGCAATCGGGGATAAACAGATGCAGCGGCTGTCCCGTGACGGCAGGTGTCGGGTAGGTAAGCTCCGCAACCGAGCGGTTATCGGTGCTGTTGATGACCTGCGCATCAAAGGAAAGTCCGGCATCGTCCGCGCATACATTGACAAGCACGGCAATATCTCCGTGCCCGTCGGGACCGGCAAGCCGAAGATGCAGCACACCGTCCGTTTCTTCGGTCAGAACCTCTGACCATCCGGTGTCGGAGTTCAGTGTATACTGCGTACCGCAGGCATCCTGCAGCCGCAGGGTAAAGAGGGTGGACGGCAGCAGCGACAGCGCACCGAAGTGGCCGCCGGAGACGGTGATGCCGCCGTCCGCCGCAGAGAATCGGACGTTCCACTCCGTCCGTCCAAGGGTATATTCCATCATACGGGTTTCCTTTCTTAAAAGTTCGGTGTTATTCCGGCCGTCCGTAGACATAATCGACATGCGACACGGGCGACCAGTCGGTGACGTCACAGTCAAACAGATACATCTGCGTCAAGCTTCTGCTGTTCATCGGCATAAATAAACAGTGTCAGATACGCATTGTCCGCAAGGATACGCAAGGATTCCATATTCTCGCAGTCATTGAGATTCAATGTCAGCGTATTGACATGCGGGAAATTGCGCAGAAAGTCCAGATTATTGACGGTTATACCGTACAGATTGAGCTCCGTCACTTCACGGAATGCATAGAACGGAGAAAGATCCGGCATGCTGCCGCCCGGATAATTATACAGATCGATGCTGACGCGCGCATACGGACAGCCATTGATGAACGGGATAAAGGACGGGTCGGCAGCAAGTGTACCGATCATATCGGGATCCTCCCATACCGTCTCCCAGTTGATCCTCAGTTCTGTCGGGCTGATGCATACTTCACCGACCGATTCCAGCATCTGCCCCTCCAGAGCGGCATCCGCATCCACGCCGAGATATGCCCGGATCGCGGCATCCAGCGCAGGATTGTCAAGCTTCAGCTGTACAGGTGCGGTCAGGGCATCCCGCTCTGCAAGAATTTCATCAAGGAATCTGCGCAGTTCATCGCTGTCGGTAACCGCGATTCCTTCCTCCAGAATGGCAATCGCCGCGTCATAGTCGCCAAGGCCGATATACGCCTGCGCCATGCCGCGATAAACGGGGATATTGTTGGGATCGATCTCCAAAATCTTTGAGAACGCAATGAGAGCGGATTCGTAGTCAAGATCGTCAAGGAACCGCTGTGCCTCGGTGAATTGGCGGTCGAGCTGCGCACGGCGGCTGAGTGCGGGAAGTGCCAGCCCGAGGACAATGGCAATGGCGAGCACTGCGGCGCACAGAATCACCGCAAGCCGCTTTTTTGTCAATTTCATGTCTGTCGTTTGTCTCCTTTTGGATTTTTCTGTATTATAACATATTACGACACGAAAAACAAGTGGAATATGCGTATTTGTCAGCAAATACTTCATCGTCCGACCAACCGTTTTTGACAGAAAACGCAAATTCCGTCATTAAAAAGTTACAAAATGTTCATATCCCATTGACAAGCATTCTTTTGCGTGCTATAATAATGTATATGTAATTTTATACCTGTATGCACCATATTATTTCATTATATAAAAGAGGATTGCCGTTATGATTATCAGAATCGCATGTGCCGATACCAATACCGAATATCTGGAGCGCCTGATCGAGGTGCTGGAGGACTCCGCCGAGCTGCATCTGTCCATGTACTCCGATGCCGCGATTCTGCGGGAAAATGCACAGCTCGGACGCTTTGACGTCCTGCTGCTTGACCCGTCGATGTATTCACGCGACCTTCCCATCGAGCGCATTCCCGTCACGATCATGCTCGCCGGCGAAAACCGCATTCCCTATGAATGCGATACCCTGCCCGCCATCCGCAAATATCAGCGTATCACCGGCATCCGCCAGAGCATTCTTGAGATCTGCTCCAAGCATCCGAAATTCGGCGGCGGAAACGACGGAACCGGCGGTTCTGCTGCTGTCGTCGCATTCTATTCACCGATCGGCGGCGCCGGCAAGACCACAGCCGCCCTCGTCGCAGCAGCCCGTCTCGCAGCACACGGCAAGCGCGCGCTGTATGTGAACCTTGAACACTTCGCCTCCGATGGCTTCTACCTGCCCGCAAATGCCGGTGAAGCCGGTCTGTCTGCGGTTATGGAGCAGCTCGGCGAAAAGGGTGCGGATCTGTTTATGAAATCCTGCATCCGCACGAAGGCCGACAATTTCTTCTATATCAAGCATTTCGACAGCCCCAACGACTGGGTCGTCATGTCAGGAGAGGAGTGTGCGGCGCTTCTGCTGCTCCTTCGCCAGTCCGGTGCATTTGATGTTATCTGTGTTGACCTTGATGCAGCCTACAACGACAAGACGACCGCCGCATTCAATGCAGCTGACAAGATCGTCCTCGTTGACCGTGCCGACAAGATCGGCACACAGAAGATGGAGGCGTTCCTTGCACAGACCCACATCATGGACGAATACAGCCTGAAGATGTCGCGCCTGTCCAACTTTGCCGCTCCCAACGCGCCCGCACCCGAGGGACCGATCCCGTCTGTCGGTCGTCTGACCACCACCTCGACAGCAGATGCAGCAGCACTTGTTTCCCATAAAGTTTCCAGTCCGGAAGCCGGCTTTGCGCTGACACTGGCATAACAGCAAAGGAGCACCGACATGAATCTTTCACCCGAAAACACAAATGAAGTCCGCGATCCGTTTACCGAGGAGGTACGCGCGATCCGACGGGCCATTGAAGATGACCCGTCATATGTCAATCTGAAAGAGGAAGACCTGAAAGCACGCGCACGTGCGATCATGGAACATCGTTCCCTCAATGAAGCAGCAAAGGATCCGGTGCTTGCACGGTACTATTCCTCCCTTGATTATAAGTCCCGCCGTCAGCTCATTGATTCGGTTTACGAATCCATCCGCGGTCTCGGCATTCTCGGTAAGATCATCACCGACAAGAGCATCACCGAAGTCATGATCAATGGCTACGACAATATCTTCGTTGAACGCAACGGCCGTCTGGAACGCATCAACGAAACCTTTGAATCCAGAGAAAATCTGCGTGACATCATCGTCAAGTTCGTTCAGGAAATGGGACGCTCCGTTACCGATGCCGAACCGATCGTCGATACACGACTGGAGGACGGCTCCCGTGTCAACGTCGTTCTGAACCCGATTGCACTGGACGGCCCCGCCGTCACCATCCGACGCTTCCCCGAGGAGGGCATGACCATCCGCAAGCTGATCGGCTACGGCTCGCTGACGGAGGAGGCTGCCGCATTCTTACAGCGTCTGGTACGCGCAAAATACAATATCTTCATTGCCGGCGGTACCGGCTCCGGTAAAACGACGTTTTTGAACGCTTTGTCCAATTACATTCCAAAGGACGAGCGTGTCATCTCCATCGAGGACTCCGCCGAGCTGCAGATCCGCCACATTCCTAACCTTGTCCGCATGGAAACAAGAAACGCCAACTCCACCGGTACCGGTGCTATCACAATGCGTGATCTGATCAAGTCTTCCCTGCGTATGCGTCCCGAACGCATCATCGTCGGTGAAGTCCGCGGTGCGGAGGCACTTGATATGCTGCAGGCCATGAACACCGGTCATGACGGCTCCATTTCCACCGGTCACGCGAACTCTGCAAACGATATGATCTCGCGTCTTGAAACGATGGTCCTGCAGGGTGCTGCCGGTCTTCCGCTGGAAGCCATCCGTCAGCAGATCGCATCCGCCGTCGATATCATCATTCACCTCTCCCGAATGCGCGACAAGTCCAGAAAGACCATGTGCATTTCCGAGGTCAAGGGCATGGATGAGCGCGGACGCATCATTCTCAATCCCCTGTACGAATTTGTCGATGAGGATCCCGCATCCCCCAAGGTGCGCGGCCGTCTGCACCGTACATGGAACGAAATGGCACATCCCGAAAAGTTCCGTGCTGCCGGTATAGTCGACTTCATCGAAAAGCCCGATCCGAACGATCCGTGGGTACGGCCTGCCGATGACAAAAACACCGGTACCACAACAGAAGGAGGCGAAGCATAATGCCGCATTATGACCGCTGTTATCTCAAACCGCACCAGCATATGATCGCGTATATCCTCGGCTCCATCGCTGCAGGTGCGATCGTTTACCTGTTCTACCATATGCTTCTGCCCGCCATCATTCTCGGCCTTCTGGCAGGCATCTATCTGGAAAAGATGTACGCCGACGGTGTCGTCTCCAAGCGCAAAAAGAACCTGCGTCTGCAGTTCCGCGCCTTTCTGGAATCCATGTCTGTTGCGACCCGCGCAGGCAGCACAGAGGTCCACGCCATCGAGTCCGCCATCAAGGACCTCGAGGCTTCCTATAAGGCAGACTCCGATATTCTCGTCGAGCTGCACAACATCATGCTCAACTACAAGCAGGGCGGTGTGCCGCTGAAGGTGCTGTTCTCCGACCTGGCCGAACGCTCGACGCTTGAGGACGTGCATTCTTTTGCGTCCATTTACAGCGTTATTGAAGGTAAAAACGACCGCATCGGTGACATCCTGACAGAAACCGCCGAGATCATCGGTGAAAAGATCGAGATCGAGCAGGAAATCGAGACCACCATCACCTCCGCGAAATCGGAGACCTACATGATGCTGGTGCTCCCGATTCTGCTGGTCGTCGCAATGTCTGCTATGGGCGGTGAGCTTGTCGGTGCACTGTTTGAATTCCCGACCGGTACCCTTGCCGCAACCGCAGCACTCATTCTGTTCGCCATCTCGTATGTCATCGCCGTCAAGGTCAGCGATATCAATGTGTAAGGAGGCGGGGTTATTATGCTGATGTTTTTATGCTTACTGCTCGCAACCGTCGTCTTCGTTGTATTTGCATTTCTGATCATGACCGCAAACAGCGAGATCGGCTCATTCCTCGTTGCCGCCATTGTGGACGGTGAAACGGAAAAGATGCAGGAGGTGCAGGCGCAGCTTGATGTGCTGATTGCCCGCGTCCGTGCATCCGGTGCCGGCCAGCCCGGCAAGCCGCCGATCGACCGTGAAACACAGAAAAAGGCCAAGGCGCTCAAAAAGAAGGTCGACGAATTCCAAACCCGCATCAACGGCTACAACAAAAACGGTGCCGGCATCCTCGACCTCCCCGCACTTGCAGGCTACCGCGTCGTCCAGATCAGGAAAATGGACAGCTCCAATGGCTTTGTCAATGACCTGTACAACAAGTGTCTGCAGTTCAAGGAACGCAAGGAAGCGATGAATTATACCTATTATATCGTCTCCGCGCTGATCGGCAATATCATTCTCGGTGTCTGCCTGCTGTTCCTCGGCGCTGGGCTCGGCCTTGCATTCGGAATGGGCACAAAGTCCCTGGTCATCGGCGTTGTCGGTGCGGCAATCTTTGCGATCCTCGGTTATCTGCCGTTTGACGCGGTCAATGCAAAGATCAAACAGCGTGCCGAATCCATAGAGCACGACTTCCCCCGCGTTGTTTCCAAGCTGGCGCTTCTGACCGTCTCCGGTCTGGAGGTATCGCAGGCGTGGAACCTCGTCGGTGAAAGCGACTCCTCCACGCTGTATCTGGAAATGCAGCGCGTCACTGTCGATATGCAGCACAACATCAATGCGGTCGAGGCGTATTCCCGCTTCATCCGCCGCTGCAACAATCCGTATACCACCAAGCTCGCAACCGCGATCATGCAGAACTTCTCCAAGGGTAACTCGGAGATCGTCAAGCTCCTGCGTGATCTGAACAAGGAATCCTGGTCCGAATACAAGCATTCTGCCAAGCGCAGAGGCGAACAGGTATCCTCCAAGCTCATGATTCCGACACTCCTCATGTTTGCCGGTATTCTGATCCTTGTCATTGTCCCCGTTGTCGGCGGCTTTGGCACATTCGGTTAAACCCGATCGGTTATTATCTTCCCGCCGTCCGGCTTCATTTCCGGCGGGAGATCATAATATAAAATTTACACATTGCACAAGGAGGAAATTTCATCATGAAGAATCTGATCAGACGTGCATATATCAACATGAACTCCAAGAAGGAAGCATTCAAGAACGACGAACGCGGTGTCTCCGCAATCGTTGCTACCGTTCTTCTGCTTCTCATCGTTGTCCTCATGGCAGCTGTTTTCTATGATACCATCGCAGAGTGGTTCACTGAAACGATGGCGAAGATCTTCAATACCGTTCCGGCCGGTGATACCGGTGACTTCGGCGGCTGATATTTACGCATTCATAATTCGCAGACTATAGAAAAGGGAGCATAGTACACATGCAAAACACAACGACATTCCGAAAAAATGAAAAAGGCATGGCGATCGTCGAAGCCGCGATCCTTCTGCCGTTCTGTATTCTGATGGTGCTTTCGGTGTACTATGCTGCCATTTTCTTATGCCAGCGCGCCAATTTGCAGGCCAATCTGCAGAACACTCTTGTTTATTACAAAAATGCCGATTCGGACAACTGGGTTGAACCGTCGGCCAATATGGCATATACACTCGGCGACAAGCAGGTCAGCGGCACCGGTGACAGCTACAATGTCAGCGGATCACTGTTCCCTTACCGCTTCTTCGGTATGGATTTTGATGAAGGCAATTTCAAGAAGTTCTTCCGTTCCATGTCCGGTTACATGTTCTTTGATGACGGCACCAACATAGAGCTGTCCGTCGACCATAAAAACTGGGTCATTTACAAAAGCATTACAGCCACCGCCACACAGACAGTCAAGCCGGCGGTCGACCTGTCCATGGTCGGATTCCCGTCGGAGCTGACCATCGAGGCCTCCGGTGAGGTCGTCATTACCAACGGCGACGACTTTATCCGGAACATCGACTTTATTTACGATGTCGTTGCAAAAACCAAGTTCGGCGATATGATCTCCTCGTTTGTTGAGAAAGCAGCCGAGCTGTATAACAATCTAAAAACGAAATTCAAATTGTAAGAGGCGTGTCCTGTCATGAAATTGTTCCGAAAAAAAGCAGAATCCGGCACTCCGAAGCCGATCAAAAAACGAAAAAAGGATATTCGCGGGTCCATTACCGCACTTGTAGTTCTCATCCTCGTCCCTACCATCGTGCTGGAAGGATTTCTGGTTGACCTCGCCCGTATGAAGCTGTACGGCAATCAGGCGATCATGACGGCAGACAACTACGGTGAATCGGTACTGACCGTTTATAATAATGTACTCAAAGACCTCTACGGTCTGTTCGCAATTTCCTCCCAGAGCAGCGACGGTACGATCGCCCTTGATGCGCTTGAGGGATATATCGCCTCCTCGTTCAATCCGTCCTCGAGCGTCATCTCGTTCGACCACATGCAGGGCATTCAGGCATTCACCGGCAATGTGCTCCCGTTCAACTCCGGCTTTGGTGCACAGGCGCGCCTTTCTGCCAATTCCGGCTTTATGCCGTATAAGGACGCAAAAATCACGCTGTCCTACGATCCCATCAAATCCTCCTCCCTTGCAGAAAAGGACATTTTCTCCACCCAGATCGGTGACTTCATGCGCTTTCGCGTGGCTCAGGCACTGATGGGAGGAGAGGACTCCCTGATGGATGCTGTTGACATGGTCATGGGTATGGAAGCCAATACCAAAGCCATTGAGAAAAAAGAGGATTTTGACAATGCGATTGAGAATGTCATCAATCACTGTATCAAGTATTATGAAAACTTAAAGATCCTCAACCAATATTGCTATAACCATGTTACAAACTCAAACGGTTTTCTGATCAAGGTTGCAAATACAGCCAACAGCGTTTATGACCGTATCGCCGCGATCAAAAACGACAACTCCTATATTATATACCGCAAATACGAAGATAACGAAGCGGCGATCACTGCAGCGCGCAATAAATTGGCTAATCTGAAAAAAGGCGAATCCCTTTCCGAATCAGAACAAGCCTGGGTTGACTTTTACAACAACGAATATTCACCGGATACCGGTGCACGCAGAAACATCATCAAGAACCGGATTGATGGCTATATCGCACAGTACGAAAGCGTTCTTGACGATCCGGTTATCAACTTTGCAGGATTTGAATACCATTCTGATGAACTGACCCGCTACGGCAACAATGTCCGCTCCGCTTATACCGAATTACAGTCCGCGATTGCAAATCTGCAAAGCACGCTCAACGATCCGAGCATCTCCCAGAGTCTGAAAGACGGTATCCAACAGGATATTGATGAAGTCAATCAGCTGTTTACCGACGGCAACGCATTCTCTGCCAACAATTTTACGAACCTTGCCCGATTGATCCACGGACAAACCGGTACCAACGGCTACAACGGCACACAGCAGCAGCGCTCCGACGCACACATTGATACGATGAAACGGCAGCGCGATGCCTATCTGGACGGCACCTCGGTTCCCGGCAGATCGACCAACATTGATACCAACGGCTACAATGACTTCTATAATGATGCAAAATACAAAACTTTTTATCAGAAGCTGGAAGCCATGTTCGAAGCGGACCAAAACAGCGAATCGGAAACAAAGAAAAAGAAAAACAAAGCAAAAAATGCTGCCAGCAGTGCAGCTGACTCCCTCAAAGAGGATGAAACATCTAACGCACGTGACATTCCGTCCGGCATTGCAATCGGCAAAGACGGAACCGGCAGCTTCACAGATACCGGCTTCTGGCAGATGATCGATGCGGCCTCCTCTCTGTTCGATTCCAACAGCATTGCACAGGGCGCAAACGATGCCCTGCTTAAGATCTATAATGTCATCTATGACACCTCCATGTTCTCCTGTCTGACGACCAACAAGGATGACGGTGAAAACAACAGCGAGGAAGATAAGGATCTGGAAACCACTCTGACCGGATACGCACTTTGCAAGGAGATCAATTACCTGTACGGTGCAGAGCTTGAATATCTGCTCGGTGGTTATAAGGATTCCGATACCAACCTGTCCTGGGCAAAGAGCAAGATCGTCACATTCCGTTCGATCTCCAACTTCGCCGCTTCATATGCAATTGATGAGGTCAACAGGGTTATCAATGCAGCCGGTGACGCAGTCAAAGCCGTCAATATTGCACTTGCCATTGCAGTGGAAGCGGCATTGCGTGTCGCGTTTGCGATGTTGGAAACCGTGGCGGACTGGGAAGAACTGAAAGCGGGCAAGGGTGTCGTCGTTGTCAAAACAGATGTTGACGATCTCACCTCCGATCTGACAGATCTGCTCGGCATCTCCAAAACGGATAACGACTCCGGCGCGTTCAAAATGGATTATGAAACCTACCTTACCATTATGCTGATCGGCATGACGCGCGACGATGAGATCGCCACGCGTACCGGAGATCTTATCTCCCTCAACGTCTCAACGGTCGAAAGCGGACTTGGTGATACCGATACACTGACCGCCGACAAATGGACCTTCAAACTCTCCGAAGCCTACACAGCCATCAACGCGACATGTGCTGTGGCTCTTGACTTTGTTGTCTTACCGATGAGCATGGCGAATATGCTGCTCGGCGGCGACACATCAACCCTTGACGAAATACGAAGTACCGGCTTCAAATTCACCGTCACGCGCGGTTACTGACCGTGTGTACGAGAAACGGAACACTACCATGCTACTGAAACAAAAGAAGAAACGCGCATCGGATGAACGAGGTATGATCGTCGTAGAAGCGGTGATCAGCTTTACCGCATTCATTATGGTGTGCCTCGGAATTGTCTTTCTTATCAATATTTTTACACTGCATAACAAGATTCAGTTTGCCATCAATCAGGCGGCTCATGAGATCGCATCATATTCCTATATTGCCGATGCATTCGGCGCACGTGATGTCCTGAAAACGCTGGATGCCGATTTCGGCAAATACGCGGTACCGGTTGACAAGGCTGCAAATCAGGTCTGTGATACCATCAACAAAATGCAGGATTTCGGATCACAGGCACAGGGTGTCGCAGGATCGTTCTCCAATCTGTCTGATCTGGATATCAACAGCGTCAAAAATCAGCTCGATAATTTGAAAAACTCCGCCGGTTCGGCTTATTCTTCCGGTAAACAGTCAATTGCCGATCTGAAGACCATGTTTTCCGATCCCAAGGGCATGCTTGTCGGTATGCTGTACATCGGTATCGAGGGACTCACCGATACCGCACTCCGCCTTGTTGCGGAAGCCGCAGGCGGTGCATTGACCGAAAAGTATATGACAGCCGGTGACTTTGATGCAGATGCTTATCTGAAAACGTTTGGCATCGAAGATGGTTATGACGGTCTTGACTTCTCGGGGTCTTCTCTGTTTTGCGATGCAAACATGCAGATGATCGATATCGTCGTCGAATATGACATTGACCTGTCGTGTATTACCTTTGTGCTGCCCGAGTCCAAATTCCATGTCA
>JAFTLK010000231.1 GCA_017455975.1 Clostridia bacterium
GGCTGTTATAATCTGGCGTGTCTTGAGATATTATCCCGTAAAATTACCTCTGGACGTTTGTATTACTACGGCTTGTCGCAGACAACACAAATCATTGCGCCTTTTCTGCATCCCGATGTCTTCGTCCATGACGCAGCACAACGCGCCGCTATTCTCGGCTTTTTAAACAATCCTGAAAAATATACAGATCCCAATATTGCAGCTGTATACCGAGCGTATGCAAGCACGCCAAAAGAACATTTCCCCCTATGATTGTCGCCCCGAATACGTTAGAACCTCTTTTGCTTGATACAACCATTCGGTAAAAACTACAGCAAATCTTATTCTGATTAATCATTGTCTTCTGCTAATGCGT
Organism: Clostridia bacterium; assembly: GCA_017455975.1. Classification (GTDB taxonomy): domain Bacteria; phylum Bacillota; class Clostridia; order Oscillospirales; family CAG-272; genus RGIG3925. The sequence goes on from JAFTLK010000231.1 coordinate 356, forward strand.
AAGCCAAATGAGATGTGATACATTTGACTGGGTAGCGCGATACACATCCTTTTATAAAACAAAAACAGTTATCCCATCAACACTGAAATAAGGAAAGAATCCTATGAACATCAAACAAGCAAAAGAACAAATATATAACGCCATTACGGCATATTTTTCCAAAGACGAATTCGGTTCTTACCATATTCCCATTGAACGCCAAAGACCGATCTTTCTAATGGGCCCCCCTGGTATCGGAAAAACTGCCATCATGGAACAGATCGCCGCTGAAATGGGTGTCGCTCTTGTCAGCTATTCAATGACACACCATACGCGACAATCCGCGCTGGGTCTTCCCTTCATTGAGAAGAAAATCTATGACGGCAAAGAATACAGCGTATCCGAATATACCATGTCCGAAATTATAGTGTCCGTCTACGATATGATGGAGCGTACCGGACTGAAAGAAGGCATTCTGTTTCTGGATGAAATCAACTGTGTCTCCGAAACTTTGGCTCCCGCCATGCTGCAGTTTTTGCAGTATAAAATCTTCGGCAGACACCGTGTTCCGAACGGATGGATTGTAGTTACTGCCGGAAATCCACCGGAATACAACAACTCCGTTCGTGAGTTTGATATCGTCACATGGGACAGGCTCAAACGAGTTGACGTTGAAGCAGATTACAATGTTTGGAAAGAATATGCATATCAGAAAGGCATTCACGCATCAATCCTGACATATCTTGACATCAAAAAAGGTGACTTTTACAAAATAGAGTCTACTGTTGACGGCAAAAGTTTCGTCACCGCACGAGGCTGGTCGGATTTGTCAGATATGATCGTGCTTTATGAACAGCATGATCTGATCGTAGATGAAAAACTGATCGGTCAGTATCTGCAGAACAAAAAAATCGCCAAGGATTTTGCAATCTACTACGATCTGTTCATAAAATATCGCTCTGATTATCAGGTAGACACGATTCTTGCAGGAAAAGCCTCCGACATCATAAAATCCCGTGCAAAAGAAGCGAAATTCGATGAACGACTTGCGCTGCTCGGACTGATATTGGAAGCAATCATTGCCGAAGTAAAAGCCGTTCACCATACGGAACAAACACTGACAGAGCTGCTTGAATCGTTAAAGCGTGTGAAGATGGAACTGATGAAGCCGACAACGGACCCTCAAAATACGCTTACCAATCAGATGGTACAAATCAACACTCGCATTCAAAACGGAAAACTGTCTTCTTCCCTTTCCCATGATACCGAATATGCGCTCCGGCATACGGTAAAGCACCTGGAATCCATGGCTTTGCTGATGAACGAAAAAGCACCGAAGGATAACACCGAAGCATTCAAGCTGATCAAGACAGTCTTTGATGCACAAACAAAAGAACTGAAAAAACAGGCAGAGGCCACCGGAAAAAAGTTGTCAAACGTATTCCGGTTTTGTGAAGAAGTATTCGCGGAAAGTCAGGAAATGCTGATTTTGGTTACCGAGCTGACGATCAGTTACTACGGAGCGCGTTTTATCAGCCGCTACGGCTGCAAGGAATACTTTGCGCATAGTAAAGAGCTTCTGTTCTATGAAAGACAAAAAGAGATCATCATGGAAATTGATGATTTGAAGATTGATTGATGGAAGGAAAAACAATGAGCGATTTCTGTTCTATATGATTGTTACCTTTCTATGATTTTTCGCTGTTGTCTTGTTATTCTCTCGCTAACAGCAAGCGGTGTCCTGTGCTAGCACAGAACGCAACTGAGCCGTTTTTGCTTGTTGGGAGCACCCAATCCCCTCAACTTAAAGTAACGCAAAACCGAACGGTTTCTCTTTTGGAATCGTTCGGTTTTTCTTTGGCACAGTGATTTTGAAAAATGACCGATTTATCCTTGACAAATCTTTTTTCATATGCTATAATACACTTAAGGTACTTTTGTACCGTAAGCGTGGGAGGCATCATATGAACAAATGGAACCCGGAACGTGCGAAGGAGATTCGCCGATTTATAGACGAATATTTTATGGAGAACCATAAATCTCCGTCGGTACGTGATATCGCAGCCGGGGCAGGAATCTCCAAAACAGCAGTACAGCGATATCTGACTGATATGAAGGAACAGGGAGAGATCGAGTACAGCGGACGGCGCAGCATCTGTACCAATCTATCGCGCAATCTGTTTGAAACGACACCTGCGGTTCTCTATGATTCCACGGTATCCTGTGGACTGCCGAGCGAGCCGAATGTACAGGAAACGGATATCATTCCTCTGCCCACCGCTCTCGTCGGAGAGGGCAAGTTCTTCATACTCACCGCCAAAGGTGATTCAATGACAGGGATCGGTGTCGACGATGGCGATTTTGTGATCGTACGGGAACAGCATATTTGCAAGGACGGTGACTATGCCGTTGTGTTGGTAAACGGATGCGAGACGCTGCTCAAAACGATTACCTATCTGCCGGATCAGTCGGCGTATCTGTTTCATGCGGAGAATCCTGCATATAAAGACCGCATTGAGCGTGATGTGCAGATACAGGGCGTTGCCGAGATGATCATCAAAAAGCTGCGATAATCCCCGACAGGCATTTTGAGGAGGATAATCTTGAATCTCAAAGAAATCAAAAACAGAATCATCGAACTGTTAGGCGATAATCATTCTGCCTATTATTGCATTGATCTCCCGTCCTTGAACACCGACGAATTTCGCCGGAAGCTGATCGCCATTCTGACCGATAAGCACGGCGGATGGGAGATTCCCAAGGAAGAACTGGAAGCCATCGCGGACGTGCTGCTGCCGGGCATCATCAAGTTCTTCTCCACTGAGGAAGGTCGTGCGGAATATGAGGCATGGAAACGGGAACAGGAATCTGCAAAACAGGCGAAACAGAACTGTGATTTGAACCAATGCGGAAAGGAGCAGCCATGATCGGTGTCATTTATGCGCGGTATTCCTCGGACAATCAGCGGGAAGAATCCATCGAAGGTCAGATTCGTGAATGTCAGGCATTCGCAAGAAAAAACGATATCACTCTCCTCGAGCCATACATCGACCGTGCCTTGTCCGCAAGATCGGATAACCGCCCGAACTTTCAGAAAATGATCAAGGACAGCGCAGCGAAAAAGTTTGACGTTGTCATCGTGTGGAAACTTGACCGTTTTGCACGAAACCGCTACGATTCCGCGCACTACAAAAGCGTTCTGCGCAAGAACGGTGTGCGTGTGATGTCAGCAACCGAAGCGATTTCCGAAGGTGCGGAGGGCATTCTGCTGGAATCCATGTTGGAAGGTATGGCGGAATATTACTCCGCGGAGCTTTCCGAAAAGGTGGTACGCGGACTGACCGAAAATGCGCTCAAATGCAAGTACAACGGAGGTAAAATTCCGATCGGATATCAGATTGACGAAAATCAGTTCTATCAGATCAACCCGATCACTGCCCCTGCTGTTCTGGAAGCGTTTCAGAAGTATGCCAACGGTGCGACAATGCAGGAGATCACGGAGGAGCTCAACATCAAAGGTATCCGAACCACGCAGGGTACAAAGGTGACGCTGAATACGGTGACCAGAATGCTGCACAATCGCAAATATATCGGCGAATATCAATACCGTGATGTTGTGATTCCGAACGGTATTCCCGCTATCATTCCTGCATCGCTCTTTGAACAGGTACAGGAGCGCGCCGCTTCCAACAAGAAAGCACCCGCAAAACACAAAGCTGAGGATGAGTATCTGCTTACGACCAAGCTGTTCTGCGGTTACTGCGGATGTCTGATGACAGGTGAGAGCGGAACAAGCCACACGCAAGAAGTCCATCGGTATTATAAATGCCGCGGCGCCCGCAAAGGCGAAGGATGCACAAAGAAAACCGTCCGAAAATATTGGATTGAGGATGTTGTGATCGGGCTGATTCAGAAATTCATTTTCGATGATGAACTTCTTGATAAGCTTGCCGATACGCTGGTCGAGCGGTTGGGGGTTGAAAACACAACACTTCCCATTCTTCGCAGGCAGCTCGCGGAGGTCGAAAAAGGCATCGAAAATCTCCTCAATGCGATTCAGGCGGGTATTTTCACATCTTCGACCAAACAGCGGTTGGAAACATTGGAAGCGGAAAAACAGGAACTTTCCGTTCAGATCATCAAAGAAGAGGTTTCCAAGCCGAGCATTTCAAAGGAGGAAATCCTGTTCTATCTCACCAAGTACCGCAAGCTCAACATGAAACAGCTTGACCACCGCCGCCGTCTGATCGACAGTTTCGTCAATGCAATCTATTTGTTCGACGATAAGCTGGTCATTACATTCAACTACAAAGAAGGCACAAAAACAATTACATTCGCCGAAATTGAGCAAATTTTCGGTTCGGATTTATCATCATTGTCTGCACCAAAAAACAGGAGATACCGACAGGTGTCTCCTGTTTTTTCATGTGGCACAAGGATTGTCCAAGCATCATGTGAAAGAATCGGCAAATGCCGATTCTTTTGGGGTTGCGGCAAGTTGAAAACTTGCAGCAACCCCGTGAAGGCACTTCAAGTCCTTTTACCCGCACCATGATGCAAAAGAATCGGTAAGCATCCGTGTGCCGCGGAAGTTACATAAAATTCGTAAATTCTCAAAGTAAATGCAACAGTAGCAAAAGGTTGCATTTACAATGAAAAATCGGATGCATTAAGTAAGAGAAACACCGGAAAAACCCCAAAAAAGAGCGAAAACAGAGAAAAAAGAGCATGACAAAAAAGCCTGAGAGAAAAATTTCTCAGACAAAATGCAACTGTGACTGCGTTTACTGTGAGAAGGATTTTGTCAATAATTTTGGAGATTGAATTACCTCATTGGCGGAAATATAGGAAATCCCAAAAGCGGAAGCGAGCTCCGCCGAATAATAAAATGAGAACATATCATAAGCGCTTTTGCCGTTGAATTGCTTTCGTTTGACCGCATTGACATGAGAAAAAATCAGATTAACAGTATCCTGCGTGAAGTTATCAAAAGAAGTTCCCTTAGGAACAATGTCACGGAACATGGTATGATTCTTCTCAATTTCCGGCTTTTCCTCCGGGGAACGTGGTTCACAGAAGAAAAGTGCAGATTCGACATTTCCATTGAGATCAGATTCGAAAGCATGCACATTGCTGAATTCGCCGCCGTTATCGGTAAGGATTACAGGGATAATCTCGCCGAAAGAAAAACCGGCTTTGTGCAGTACCGATTTCAGATGCCTGATTTTCTCGGAAACTTCAACCGCGGATTTGTTCTCCAACAGCAATCCGATCATAAAATCGCTGTTTACAAAGTGAATGGTCATAATCACTTTGCCGCCGACTCTGCCGATGACAGTATCCAACTGTACAAGCGGTGGATCCTGGTGATCCTCCATATACTGCAGAAAATCCTCAAATCTCCGCCCTTCTCTTGCCCAACTCGGAATTGTGTCCGGATGCTTTGTATTTCTGGGTTTGAATTTAACTGCTCTTGGAAGATCTAATAACGAAACTGAATAATACCCTTTGTGGATGTAGCGATAGATGGATGCTAACGATACAGGAATGTTGTTGGCAACTGCAGCATGATAGATATGCTGTCCGTTTCGGACCGCCTCTGAAATGACTTCTTCGGTTTTATAGAATTCCTCTCTGTTCAGAGCCACTCCTGTTCTCGATTCTACCAATACTTCTTCATATTCTGCTTGTGCAGTTTTGGCTTCGTATACCTGCCTCTGGTAAGAACAGCTGCTGCGGCTTCGCTTCTCGCATCCGTTACATACAAACGGTGCTTTCAGCAACTTAGGGCAGAGGTCGTTGGTCCGCACAAAGGAATTCGTGTGTGGCTTTAAGTGCAGTTTTACCTCTCGTGATATCGTTGTCGCACTTTTTCCAAGTCGAGCTCCAATATCCTTAAACGTCATTCCCTTGCTCAAGCACTCTTGTATCTCGATTCTGTCCTGTTGCGTCATATGTTTGTTTTTCTTGTCATTGGTCATGGTCTGAGCCTCCTTTTCTCAGACTAAATTATACCACTTTTTTCTTCTCAGACTAAACGCAACTGTAAATTGCACTGTTGCATTTACTTTGAGAATTTACTGTCCAAAACCGTCTCGGAATAATTTTTCCAAAACCCCTTGACAAATCCCCAAAAATGTGGTATCATAATTAGGCTGTGAATAACAGCGATGCCCCATTAGCTCAGATGGCAGAGCACTTGACTTTTAATCAAGGTGTCCGGAGTTCGA
>JAFTLK010000018.1 GCA_017455975.1 Clostridia bacterium
AAAGGATCGAGATGCAATTCAAGACCTCAAAGAAGCTGCGCTGAACGGAGAATTTGACATTCTGCTCGTCTTCATGTTTGACCGTCTCGGACGAATTGAGAACGAGACACCGTTTGTGCTTCAATGGTTTGCAGAGCATGGCATAGAGGTCTGGTCTGTCAATGAAGGACAGCAGAAGTTTGAGCAGCATGTAGACAAGCTGTTGAACTACATCCGATTCTGGCAGGCATCCGGTGAATCCGAGAAGACGTCAATCCGAGTCAAAACCCGTCTTGGTCAGATGACCGAAGAAGGATTGTACACAGGCGGCAATCTGTCCCATGGCTTTCATCTTGTCAATAAGGGTCGCAAGAACAAAAAAGGACATGAGATGAAAGACATTGAAAAAGAACCGAATGAAGCAGATTTGGTTTACAGGATGTATTGCTGGGTGCTCTATGAGGGTTACGGCTCTCATCAGATTGCTGAAATGGTGAACAAGGAGGGACACCGAACGCACAGCGGAGCACAATTCCAAAGTGTTACGGTTCTCCGAATCCTGCGCAATCCAATCAACATTGGAATTGTATGTAACGGAAAATCCAAATCAGAACCGATTGAAGAACTTCGGATTGTTACAGATGAGATGTTTGAGAGAACCCAGGAGATCCTTGATGAGCGTTCCCGGAAGTATGAGGAGCGACGAACAATTTCTTTGAACAATAAAGGAAAAGCACTGCTCAGCGGAAATATTTACTGCGCTCATTGCGGATGCCGCATGGCTTCCAACAAGTACAAGGAGAACAAGAAGCGAAAAGACGGCACTCCGTATGGGACGGAATATGTTCGCTATGTCTGCTATCACCGTTCCAGAGGACTCAATGACTGCGACGGAGCCTGTACATACAGAACAGATCGAATCGACGAAACTGTCGAAACGATGATGAGGAAACTGTTTGAGGGAGTCTCCGGATGTCCGAAAAAGGAGCGGATTCAGATGCTGTATCGGAAGACAATGGCAGAGAACCACCATATGCAGAAGCAGCTTGAAGAATCTATGAAAAAGGCGCGAAAACAGATAGAAGTTCTTCGTGGGGAAATCAGTGCTGCTTTGATGGGTGAAAGCGATTATTCCAGTGAAGACTTAAATGCTGCTCTGAAACAGCTTCGCACAAAACTTCAGGAAGATGAAAAGCAATATCAGAAACTGAGGGAGGAGGATGCAAAAGAAAAAATTTCCGCGGACAGTGTTATCCCTGCATACGAGCAGATGAAAAGCTGGGCAGATGAATTTGATTCCTGTAATCTGAACCAAAAGAAAATGATTGCCTGTCAGTTGTTCAATCGGATTGAGGTATCGAAAGACTACAGCATTCACATTGAGGTTAATCTGACCTACAAGCAATTTCTTGAAAACTGGACAGGAGCCCGTTTCGATCTTACAGCATAATCTAACTATGAGAAAAACGCCGTCATAGGCGTTTTTCTCATTTGGCAAGCTCCGGCGCGTTTAACAATCAGTTGCCGACCGATTTCCGTTACATCCGCAACACGTGCCAGTCCGACAGGAGTACAAACTAAATAAAGAATTATACAATTTATTGATAAAAAAGAAAAAAAGAGTTTAAAAATTCTGGACATATTCGGAACATCGTGCTAAAATAATAATGCGAGTGCGATGTGTTCCGAAGGAGGTATGAATATGATTACTACTACACATTGCATAGGAGCAGAAAACAAGCGTACATATACTGTTGAGGAAATCGCAAAACTGCTGAGCATAGGTAGAACTACAGCATATGCCTTGGTGAAGGAAGGTCATTTTAAGATTGTACGTATCGGTTCTGCAATTCGCATTTCAAAACAATCCTTCGATGAATGGTTGGATCGCCAGGAATTTTGAATTTATGAAGGAGCATTGAAATGGCATCTATAATTAAACGAAAAAAATCGTATTCGGTTGTATATAACTATACCGATGAAAACGGCGAAGTGAAACAAAAATGGGAAACTTGCCGTAATCATCAAGATGCACTGAAGCGTAAAGCAGAGGTGGAAAATGACCTGAACAAAGGGACATTTATTCCGCCAAATGATCAAACCGTCAGAGAGTTCATGTATGATTTTGTCACAATGTATGGTGAACAAAAATGGGGCGTCTCCATGTATGACATGAGCACCGGTATGATCGAAAACTACATCAATCCGCTGATAGGAGATCTGAAAATTCAAAGCATAACAACGCGCACGACGGATAAGTTTGTTCAGGCACTGTTGAAAACACCGGCTGTCGGCTCTCCCTTTAGACCAAACAAGGAAGGCAAAATGGTTACGGAAAAGACGGCAGAGAAAGTGATCAAGTTGCTGCGATGCGCATTCGGACAGGCGGTACGCTGGGATCTTATCAGTAAAAATCCGTTTGAGCATACGCTGTGTCCCAAAACGACATATACTAGACGTGATATTTGGGATGCGGAAACGATCATGAAGGCACTGAACGAGTGTGAGGACAGCCGACTGTATATTGCGATGAATCTGTCGTTTGCTTGTTCACTGCGTGTTGGCGAGATTCTCGGATTGACATGGGACAATGTTCATATTACAGATGAAGACATTGCAAATGATGATGCGTGGATTTATGTGGATAAGGAATTGGAACGTGTTTCCAAACGATCAATTTCTGCACTTGGAGAGAAGAATATCATAAAGGTTTTCGTTCCTCTAATGCCAAATACCAGTACTCGTGTGATACTCAAAACGCCGAAAACTGAGTCCAGCATCAGAAAAGTGTGGCTGCCCAAAACCCTCGCTTATATCTTGAAAGAATGGCAGAAAGCGCAGAATGAACTGAAAGAATATCTTGGTGAGGAATATCAGGATTATAATCTTGTTCTTGCACTTCCAAATGGAAGACCGTGTGAAAACCGTATCATTGCAAAAGAGTTTGAAAAACTGAAGAAAAAAGCCAACCTTCCCAATGTAGTTTTTCATTCGCTTCGTCATTCAAGTACCACATACAAGCTCAAACTTAATCATGGAGATCTCAAGGCGACACAAGGTGATACCGGTCATGCACAGATTGATATGATTACCGATATTTACGCGCATATCCTCGATGAAGACCGTAAGATAAACGCGCAAAAATTTGAGACTGCTTTTTATGGAACACGAGATTTGCGAAATGTCAGAAATCCGGATGCTGCGCAAAAAGCGGAAACACCTCCTCAGGGATCACAATCACAGACACTTGATCTCGCGTCACTGATTGATCAGATTCAGAAGAACCCTGAACTTGCCAACACGCTCGCGGCCTTGATAGCAAACGGATCAAAAGTCACCAGCTAATCATCTATTAGCAAAAGAATTGAAATCATTAGCAAAACGCAAAAAACTGTTCGAGTCCAATTATCAAATATACATTTTTTATTCAGAGCAAGACAGTATCCGTCCAAATGATACAATACATAGGATTGTCTTCAAAACATAAAAAAGTGCCAAAATCTTGCGATTTCGGCACGATTTGGCGTCCCCGGGCGGGTTCGAACCGCCGGCAGTCTGCTTAGGAGGCAGATCCTCTGTCCAGCTGAGGTACGGAGACATATGCAATTTGTGTATAAAAATGCGCTGTATATGCGCGATTTGGACTTGAATGGCTTAACGCTTAGGAGGCTGCCCCTCTATCCTACTGAGGTACGGGGACTTATTCATAAATTGGATAAATATGCAGTGTATATGCGCGATTTGGGGACGAACAACCTATTGCTTCGGAGGCAGATCCTCTGTCCAGCTGAGGTACGGAGACATATGCAATTTATGTATGAATATGCGCTGTATATGCACAATTCGGACTTGAACGATTTCATGCTCGGACGGCGATCGCTCTATACAGCGGAACTCAAAGGGGATATGTGTTGTATGCGCATTTCTTTACAAAGCACAGGGAACACCGCTTGTATAGTATACCATAAAACGGCGGGTTCGTCAAGAGGTTTTGCTGCGGTCCGACGAGATTTCAACGCGATCGATACGATAGATTGTCTCTGAAAAACAAAAGCCCCGGGATCCGACATGCGGAACAGCCGCTGTCTGGATTTCGGGGTTCTTTTTCTGTTCTGTATATATTATACCACAAAAATGTCGTTTTGTCAAGGGGTTTGCAGAAAATAAACCGAACAAAAGTTATAATATACATATTGACACAATACATATTTTCGTGTTATAATCTTGATACTTGGAAAATGATGAGAATAATTGGATGTGCAATCGGGAGGTAATGGGTTTTGAAACCAATTTGTAGCGAAATTAAAGAACAACTGTATTGTATGAGCGACCCTGCATACCGTGCCTTTCAATCGGGACTTCTTCCGACGGTGCCTGTGGAACGCATCATCGGTGTCCGTGTTCCCGCTCTGCGTCATTTGGCACGTACGATGGCGCGGGACGGACGCGATATTCAGTATCTCACACAGGCACTCCTGCCGCATGAAACCTATGATGAAGATCTTTTGCATGCATTTCTGATTGAGGGGCTTGCGGATTATGACACATGCATGAAGGAGCTGCAGCGGTTTCTGCCGTATGTCGACAATTGGGCTGTCTGCGATCTGATGACACCGCTGTCTCCGATCACCCGCCCGGATGCGCTGTTTACGCAGATTCTTGTCTGGCTGTTATCAGACCACGAATATACTGTGCGGTTTGGGCTTGTTATGCTGATGCGGCATTTTCTCGGAGAACGTTTTATGCCGCAGGTGCTTGCGGCTGCGGCAGGGGTCAGCCATGACGGTTATTATGTCCGGATGGCCGTTGCATGGCTGTTTGCCGAAGCGCTGGCATGCCGTTGGTGGGATGCGTATCCGTATCTTGCCGACCGTCGGCTGCCGGTATGGACACACAGGCGCGCCATTCAGAAGGCTTTGGAGAGCAGAAAACTGTCGCCGGAGCAGAAAAGCGTTCTGCGCCGGCTGCGGGAGGAGGATAAAAAATGAATGTACTGCAGCTGCAGCGTGCCGGATTTGCACTCGGTCTGACAATGGAGGGGCAGGTGCAGGCACTGCTTGCTCTCAACGAAACCACTGCGGCATATGGGCTGACCTTGTCGGCTGATGAGGTGCGGGAAATTGTTGCGGCACGTGCCGAAAGCCTGCATGACAGTGCGCGGATCGAGTTCGGTGAGGGGATTGCGGCCAAACTGGTGCTGGCCTTTGCCGATTCGCCATATCTGACGCAGGACAATTATGCCCGGACGATCGCCGCTCTTCTTGTGATGTTTGATACCTTCAAAAACGAACTGCATGATACATACAATGACCGCGAGCTGCTGACCTTTATGCGGAACGCCTTTGACGGCGAATGTGCCGGATCCACGGAACTGCTTGAACAGGATGCATTTCCACGTTTGCTGACCGGGGCTCGATCGGGCGGATACCGGATGGCTGAGGATGCGCGTTTTGCCGAAAACGACACCGGTGCAATGTCGGCTGTTGAGCAGACGCGCGCGCAGATCCGCCGTCAGATCATACGGGAGGATCAGGAGGAAGACGGACGGGTCTACGACACCGTCCCCGAGATCTGGGAAGATGAAAACGGAAGGCAGGTGTGAACAATATGAACCGACCGAAAGCACTGCCGGATAAGCATCTCCGTATTCCTGATTCTGCAGTGGATCCCGGGCGTTATACCGAAACGCTGCTGCAAGCTGCATATGAGGCGGGGGTATATGACGAAAGCACGGCCATGACCGTCCGAGGCAGGCTGTTTGAACTGCTGGCGGCAAGGCTTGCGCACTTCACAAACGGGGAGAGTTGTTCCGTCCCGGCAGAAACGGCGCAGGCGGTGCTGTCTGCAGTGCTGTATACTTTGGATCTGCGTCTGCTCACAGAGCCGGATCCCGATGCAGCTGCCGCATGTCTTGCCGATGTTTCTCCGACGCAGCTGTTCGAAGCAGGACTTACGCTGATCAAACGGCGGCTTCGTGCATCGGAGCTGCTGTGGCGCAAGCATCTGCCGTTATTCGAGCGATTGCCGGACAGTGTCATGCGTACAACGGCCGTCTCCGGCATTGCAGGATTTTTCCGCGCCTATCAACCGGAGGGGTTGTCCGACCGCATTCCGATCACGGCGGATTATCCTCTGTACTGCGGCATGAACGATATCAGACATCTGCGCGGTGTCTCATTTCTGGCCCGTTATCTGCAGGGGCTGTGCGATGAGGTGCGTTTTTTGTCAAAATTCCGCACAGATACGGTGCACGCCGTGCTGTCAGCCGCCGATTGTCTGTACCGCGAAACCCCATCCAATCTGTTTGCACCGCTTTTTGCAACGGTAATCGGTATGACCTTGCTCGGAAGGCCTTTTTCCGCATGGAAATATGGGCTCAACGGTGCGGGTGTGGATGCCATTGAAGCACTGTATGACAGCGGTGCGTTCACGCTTTCGTCGGTTCGGACGGCGGCTGCGCGGGTATGTGATCTTCTGATGCTGGATGGCACAACCGCTGCTTACATCTCGGAAGCCGCGGCAGTCTTTTATAAATCTGCTTCCGACTGTCTTGCGCGGCGCATGCCGCTGCTTGCCTTTCCGTGTACCGATGCAGCATACCGTTCAGCACGATATGTGTATGATCCCAGCGCAGAGGATAAGGCGTTCTTCCGGATGGCTTGCGGGGCAGGGGAGCTTTCATATCGCGGCGGACGTATGACGGCTGATGCGTTCCGATGTCTCGATTTCGATCTGCGTGCCTGTACCGATGCCGCAGAAAAAACGGCGCTGATCCTCTCCCGTGTAACGGGACTTGAGGACATCGCCGATCTTCTGACTGCCGACACAGCAGCTCTTGACGGTCGGGAAAAAGCCCATCTGTATGCATCACTCCCCGCGGAGGCGCGGCAGGTGCTGGAGGAGATGATCGGGGAGGGGTGAACATTCCCGATGGTCGTGGTCGGCAGGCTGCTGCGCAGTTATGCAGTGATTTATGAAAACTGCAAAAAGGGGTATCTGTTTATGATTGCTGATTTGCCTGATAAGCCTGCACAGCTTCATCGATATCCTTCTGGATCTGATTCCGCTTTTTTGCAAAATACGACGCAAAATCTGTATTGTTTTTCCAGATATATATGTCGACCAAGTCGGTCTGTACATACTTCTGCGCAATCGGCGTCTGATAAATCTGCGTGGAGAAAATCAGATCGAGCATTCTGCGGGTGTCCGCATCGCGGGAGATCTTGCCCTGCAGGAGCACATCGTAATAAGCGGTATCAACCACACCGACCGAGGTGTAGGCGAGCATTTCAAGCACTGCACCGGTACGTGACAAATCCTCGGTTGTCGGCGGGACAACCATATAGAACGGGCTTCCGCCGTAGTTGCAGTATTCTGCCTGTGCTTCATCGTACTTCGGTGTTGGAATAATGCCGAATTCGTCCGCCATGTCGCGCATACCGTTGACAGTGGTCAGTGTGTTAATGTAGAACATACAGCGGCCTTCCTCAAAGGAACGCGTATCGCCCTTGCTCCAACCGAGATTCAGAAAACCGTCCTGGCAGAACAGCATATCACATAGCAGATTCAGCCGTCCGAAGTAATACTCGTTTTCCATATCAAACAGCGGCATATCGTCCTCGTCCTTGGACAGGGTCAGCGGTGCTTCGATACCGATCATCAGTGCCGGTGCGCCAACATTGGCATAAGCGGTAAAGCCGTACTGGTCTGCCGTTGTAAAGCTGCCGTCGCCGTCAAGGTCGGCAACTGCGGCAAGTGCATATTCGCGGAATTTGTCAAGTGTCCATGTGCCGTCGTCGACGAGCGTGTAGGGAGATGTCAGATCGTACCGCTCGGTCATGGTCCGGTTGAAGAACAGCACACGCGCCGTTTCAAAATGCGAAATGTCAAACATGCTCAGGGCGAAGAAATTGCGGTGGTCAATGGACATGGTTTCCTGAGCGCTCTGCATCCACCACGGCTGATCCATATTCAGATACGGAATTTCCGCAAAATCGACAGCCGCATTGTCGAGCATCAGCTTCAGCGCATTTTCACACTGCATCAGCGCAACGTCATAGCTGTTGTCGCCTGCCTGTACCGACTTGAGCGCATCATTGACAATCGATTTGCTGGAAACCTCTGCAAAGCGGATGTTGTATGCCTCCTCAACGCCCATATTGCGCCGGTATAATGTGTCATAAACAACATCGCCGGTTTCCTCCTCCACGACAATATTGCAGTAGGTATAGCCGGTATTGCCGTTGAGAAAGGTAAAGACTGCACCGCCGTAATCTGCCTCGGGAAGCTCCGGGACAAAGGCTTCGGTTTCGGTCGCAGGTGCTTCGGTGTCAGCGGTTGTAACCGTGGTTTCCGTTTCGACCGCAGTACCGGAGCTGCCGCAGGATACAAGCAGTGCGCAAAGAGTCAGGAGTACGGGGAATGGGCTCATTCTGTTTTTCTTTTTCATAAAACAAATCCTTTCTTTTATTTATTTAGACAGTCTTCCATTGAAAAGCGCGCCAGTGTGATATGCTGTCTTGCTACGGTATACGACATGGCAAGGGAGGTATCGTCATAGTACTGTACAAACGGATAGAAGCAGCTGGAGTGCATCTTTGCCTGTACGACAAGCTCACTTTTTGCAAGATCCTCAGTGTTGATTCTGACAATACCGATGTGTTCGCGGTCGATGGGGGCGTGGAACAGGTACAGCTCTCCCGCAAAGAGAATAAAGTCGCCGCGGGACTGACTGTCGCCGATGAGAACCGGCTGTGCCCATTCTCCCGTCTCCAGGTCATAGGATGTCAGAAATCCGTAGGGTGTTTCGTCGTGCTGGCGGACAAAGTAATAGCATTTGTCCCCAAGAAGATACACAGCATTTTCCCACTTGGAGAGATTCGGGAAATCCGGCTGGGAAACATATTCCCATGTAACAAAGTCGCGGCTCTTGATGATGCAGTTGAAGTCGCCGCTGTAGGTACCGGTGTAGTAATACCGCTCGCCCCCCTCGATGCGGGAGGTGAACTTCTGCATAATCCCGATGTCGCTGTACATCGTTTTGATGCCGATACCGTTTGCGGCAAGGGCGGAGGTGATGCCGGTCGTGCTGAAATCGTTCTCAACATTGCCGACACGGAACCGATTGACGCGGATGTCCCCAAGGGTGTGCGTGTCAAGATCAAACGGACGGCAGAGGCGGTAGTAGGTGTCCCCGACCTTTGCTGTCCACAGCACCAGAAGCGTATGTGCATCACGCTGTGCAAGGATTGTATCGTAGACCATATTGACCCGTCTGCCGCCGCAGATGTCTCCGACGGACTGTACATCACAGTATGTCATCTCGTCCGGACGGTTGTCAGGGCAAAAAACAATGCGCGCAGTCTGGAAATTCGGGTCCTCCGCCGTGGTCTGCGTATTGGCGTAATAGGTCATATATACCGTGCCGCCGATATGCAGAAAGGTGGAAACGTGCACCATCCGGTCCACCACATCCGCCCGTCCGGCATTCACCGCTGCTTCTGTTTTCTCAAAGTTGGCAAAAAAGCAATCGCGGATTTCATCGGCGAAGCGGTCACCGCGCCGACGGACAACGTCTGCCACATCGGTTTCCAGTACTGCCGCAGGGGCTGCAATGCGTTCTCCGGGAATGGTAATGACGGCGGCATCGGTTTTGCAGTCGGGCATAAATACGCAGCGTGTTTCTTCCATGTCAGTTCTCCTTCTGTTTCTGTGTTCTGTTTTTGATGTAGTTGATCACGATTGACAAAATAGCGATCGATTCATTGATAATACCGATGTATGAGCCGACGAAGCAGTCATAAATCAAAAATGTCAGCGATACCGGAACGGAGATCATTTTGGTCAGGGCAGGGCGTCGCAGCCAAAGGGATACCGTCACAAACGTGGACGCTGCGATCGGCAGGATATTGATCGGTGATGAAAATGTAGAAAATCCAATGCACCAGTTGACTGCGATAAAGATCAGCGGAATCCACGGCTTTCCGGCCCAGGACTTTTTGTCTCTCTGTAAAAAGACCAGCTCGCGGAAGATACCGACGAAGTTGGGTACCATGCCGCCGTATGCGCCGAGAAAAAAGTAGTGAATGACCCAGCAGACATCGGCACACAGCTTGCAGATGATCAGATGTTTTCTGCTGTTCTGCTGATATATGGAAAATAGAGAGATCATTGCCCCGATCCCAAAGAGCTGTGCAAGCCATTGCATAAATATCGCCTCATTTTCTGAAAAATACTTGCATCCCACACAAGGATATGCTATAATGATATTACTATTATACAGAGTTTTCAGCGTTCGGTCAATGGCGGATATTGATATTTTTTAACACTATCTTGCATACTTGTTGGATTCGATGCTGATGAACGCAGCCGCAGGAGGGGACAGTCATGTCTGGAATCCGATACGAAGAATACGGTGTCTCAAACGACGGAATTCCGTTTGTCCTGTACGACGGTCTGCACCGCACACCGCTGACTTGTTCTTCTGCCGCAAACTGGCACGATCATATCGAGGTGCAGCTTTGTCACAGCGGTGAGGGATTTGTTCTTATTGACGGAGAGCGGCGTCCGTTTCTGCCGGATGATATCGTGCTTGTCAACTCCGGTGCCATTCATTATACAGGCACGGAACATGAACTGCTTTATTCAAGTCTGCTCATTGATCCTGTTTTCTGCCGCTGTGCCGGCTTTGAGCCGACGGCGTTGTTTTTCGAGCCGTGCTTCCGCGATTCTGTGTGTTTTTCGCTATGCCGGGATCTGATCGAACTCTATCACAATGAATCGGCACCGCACAGGTGCGCCGGTCTGCAGATTTTGATCCTGCAGCTGCTGATTCATTTGACCGATCTGCATACGGTTCCCGCACCGGAAGTCAAAGGGGTTCCGGCGCATGATACGGTAAAGCGTGCGATTCGGTATATCCGCGAAAACTATCATCAAAAAATCACACTGGATTCTCTTGCGGCTGTTGTCTATACCGATAAATACAATCTGACACGCATCTTCCGCCGGCTGACACAGCTGACGGTCGTTGATTACATCAATCAGTATCGCTGCCGCATGGCAATGTCGATGATCGCGGACGGCAAATCCATCTCCGAGGCGGCCGCGGCATGCGGTTTTCACAATATGTCATTCTTTACCAAAACCTTCCGCCGCCATATCGGCTGTCTGCCGTCGGATTGCAAAAGACGCGGAGCCCGCGGCATGTGAGAACCGTAATGTATCCGGAAAATTCCGCATCCATGCACAATTCCCTTGACATTGTGTGTGCGGTGCAATATAATGAAAGCAGAAATTACTGTACAGAAAGAGGGTCTGCCATGAAATCTTTTTCCTTTGAAATCGAACCCTTCGGTCGTGCCTTTATTGAAAATCGCAGCAAATCCATGGAAGAACGCATCGGTGCGGGCATGAAGGAAGCGGCAAAGTATCTGCCGATTGCCTTCCCCGAAAACTGCATGCTCCCGACGGTCGGCACGTGTCCTGTCAACGGTGCGTTCCAGTACCGCTTTGGTGACGGTGTCTGCTTTGACGGAGGACGCTTTGACCGCCTTGTAAACGACCATCCGGAGCACGCCGAGGACCTTGCCGCCATTCGTGCAGAGCTG
>JAFTLK010000232.1 GCA_017455975.1 Clostridia bacterium
CTCTTTTCGTATCTCTTCCACAGTCTTATCCTTCCAAGGCATCTGCTGTTCTCCTTTGTCTTTTGATGCCTTTATTATACCATAAAACTGTATACGATGTCCTTGCACTATCTGTATACTATGTTACTACACTATACATCACGAATCGCCCTAAACATGGAGTTGAGATGGTGATTGAGGGGCGGATGAATCTTTAATCTGTAGGGACAGGCGTCCTCGACTGTCCGGAACCTTCGCAGATTTTTTCATTGGAAGCAGGATTGCACAACGATGTTCGGGCGATTCGTGAATCGCCCCTACAATCATCGGCAGAACGGTTGCTTCGTTTATGCACTGCATTAACACCGGCGCATGATATATAAACCTCACACCGGCAATTTCTGCAGCTCCCTCGCCGCCGCTTCGTTGTCGTACGCTTCCTGCATCCGTCCCTCGCATGCAAGACGGAGCGTCGCGCGGCAAAGCTCGTTGTGTGCCTCACAGGACAGGAGATTGCGCAGTGCGGCGATGTTTTCGGGCGGATTCTTCGGGTCGTAGTATTCGGGCTTCGATACCATCGCGCGGATGTAGCCGAGTCCCGAGATCACACACCAGCCCATGTAATGCCGCCGCATGTAGTCGTCGTCGTGCAGCAGCAGGGAAAGGCGGTCGATGTAGGACATCAGTGTGCGGTTGTCCTCCTCGGAGAACAGCGAAATGGAGGTGCCGTCCGCCGCACACCGATAGGGAATCAGCGCATACTGCGGATGTCTGCCGTGCTCAAGCTGCAGTTCGACCATATAACCGGTCTGCCACGACAGATCCTCGCGGAAGATGCCGTCGCCGGAGCACCAGGGGAACCAGAAGTTGCCCATCGAGTAGATGATCGGCTTGCCGTCGTAGTATTCGCGTCCCTGTACACAGTGCGGATGTCCGCCGATGACCGCATCCGCACCGAGACGGATGATCGTACGCAGACGTCCGCGGCACATCAGTGAGGGAAGCGGGTTGTGCTCGTTGCCGCCGTGGTAGAGCACAATGACAAATTCGGAGATCTCACGTTCACGCACGATCGCGTCGGAGAGCCGTTCCATTGAAAAGCCCGCAGAGCCGGGTTTGTCATGCTCGGCAAGACCGAATTCGTTTTCGCAGACGGCAATGATCGAGACCGTGAAGCCGTCGCGGTCGATCCGCCATGCTTTGTATGCCTCCTCGATATTGTGACCGGCACCGCAGTGCGCAATGCCTGCCGCATCCAGATAGGAAAGCGTCTGGAACAGCGCCTCGTCGCCGAAGTCGCCCGTGTGGTTGTTTGCAAGCACGGCACAGTCACATCCGGCCTCCGTCAGAAAGCCGAGATTGTGCGGACGGCCGATAAGATTGGGTCCCGTCTTCGTAATGCGGTATCCGACACCTTCGTCGAAGATCGGCGTTTCCAGATTCATAATGCGCACGTCTGCCGCATCGAGTACAGGCTTGACATTCGCAAGGATCGCACGGCTTGCCGCCGCATCAACATCCTGTCGGTAGTTGAAGCAGATATCGCCGGTAAAGAGTAGTTTCATGTGGTTGTCTATGATCCTTTCTTGGGAATTTGATGTAGTTGCAGATAGAAAGATATGGTTATGGGAACACCTGCGTCCAAGCCTTCCCTGGCGAGGGAGAGGTGACGAAGAAAGCGGAGCTTTCTTCCGAAGATGCCAAAGGCATCTTCTACGGATTCGAGTCGTCGTTCAACGCACACGGCCGCAAATTCCCAAATGGTAAGTTATGCATGATACTTTGTTCTTGTTGCTATGCAATGTACGGGCTTGATACGTTTTACGACTCATCCGTCTTTCGACAATCCCGCAGGGGCGGTCTTGCCGAAATCCACCTTCCCTCACCAGGGAAGGCTTGGAATAACAAAAAGGTCTGCTCCTTTTGAGAGCAGACCTTCATATTCATCTTAGTGAACGATGCACTTTTCGGTGTCCTTATCAAAGATGTGCATTCTGGAAACTTCCATAGCAACCTTGATGGTGTCGCCGGAACGAGCGGTAGAACGGGAGGAAACACGAGCGGTGAGGGTCTGCTCATCGGTAACGAGGTACAGATAAATTTCAGCACCCATAAGTTCGGTAACTTCGACGTAGGTCTCGATGGTGGACTCGGGCATTGCGGTGAGGTAACGCTCCTCGTCATGGATACATTCGGGACGGATACCGACAATAACTTCTTCGCCGATGTAGGGCTTGAGATCGGGGTTGTCGACCTTTTCAGCCGGCAGCTTGAGGGAGTTGTTGCCGAAGGTAACGTAAACGTCTTCACCCTTCTTTTCGAGCTTCGCATTGATGAAGTTCATCTGAGGAGTGCCGATGAAGCCTGCGACGAAGACATTGCAGGGAGCATCGTAGAGGTTCTGAGGCGTGTCAACCTGCTGGATGACACCGTCCTTCATAACGACGATACGGGTAGCCATGGTCATAGCCTCGACCTGGTCATGCGTGACGTAAATGAAGGTGGTACCGAGTCTCTTGTGGATCTTGGTAAGCTCAGTTCTCATCTGTGCACGGAGCTTAGCGTCGAGGTTGGACAGCGGTTCGTCGAGCAAGAAGACCTTCGGGTCACGGACGATCGCACGACCGAGCGCGACACGCTGCTTCTGACCGCCGGACAGAGCCTTCGGCTTTCTGTCGAGCAGGTGGGAGATGTCGAGGATACGAGCTGCTTCTTCGACCTTACGCTTGATTTCTTCCTTGGGAACCTTGCGGAGCTTCAGACCGAATGCCATGTTGTCAAAGACGGACATGTGCGGGTACAGAGCGTAGTTCTGGAACACCATCGCGATGTCTCTGTCCTTAGGAGCGACGTCGTTTACGAGACGGTCGCCGATGAACAGTTCGCCTTCGGTGATTTCTTCCAGACCTGCGATCATACGCAGAGTGGTGGACTTACCGCATCCGGAGGGGCCGACGAAGATGATGAATTCCTTGTCCTTGATTTCCAGACAGAAATCGGAGACAGCGGTAACACCACCCGGATACTTCTTATAAATGTGTTTGAGAGATAAGCTTGCCATTGTGTTCCTCCTGTACTTTGTGAAATGAGATGCGTTTTTTTGCATCCCAATTTTTGCTTGTACTTTTTTACGATGTATATTATATCAAAAAATCTCCGTTTTGGGAAGAGGCTGTTGTCACAAAATTTCATGCAATAGTTTGTACACTTTTTACAAAACAATGGAAATTTCACGGGTTTGCGACCGATTTAGGAGGTTGTAGGTTTTAATTTATTAGAATTATGAGAAAATGCAGGGAAAGGAGGGCGCGTCCTGTGATGACAGTTGGCTGCGCACACGAAAACCTTCTCCCGGGAGAAGGTGGATTTTCGGAATTGCCGCCCCTGCGGGAATTGCGAAAAGACGGATGTGGGTTATATGGTAAGACACGCCCCACATCCGTCACACTTCGTGTGACACCTTCTCCCGGGAGAAGGTTTATGCGGTGCTCATCCGATCTTATACTCCAATTACAACCATCATCATATCCCATACATAGACAGCATTGCTCGGCGCGGGAGACATCACTTCTTCATCGTCAGTGCAATGCGCTTCTTCTTGACATCCACATCCAGTACCTTAACCTCCACGACGTCCCCGACCGCCAGCACCTCGGAGGGATGCTTGACAAACTTTGAGCCGAGCTGGGAGATGTGGACAAGACCGTCCTGATGCACACCGATGTCGACGAACGCGCCGAAGTCGATGACGTTGCGGACCACACCCGTCAGCACCATGCCGGGGGCGAGGTCCTCCATGCCGAGAATGTCGGAGCGCAGCTGAGGCTTGGGCAGACCGTCACGGATGTCACGTCCGGGCTTTTCCAGCTCCGCAATGATGTCGGACAGCGTCGGAATCCCGATGCCGAGCTGCTCCGCAAGTGCGGACAGACCCATCGCTTCCGCTTTTGCGCGCAGTTCGGTCAAAGCGCCGTTCTTGACGTCGGCTGACGTATAGCCAAAGTGCGCAAGCAGCGCTTTTGCCGCATCGTAGGACTCCGGATGCACGCCGGTGTTGTCCAGAATGTCCTTGCCGCCCGGGATCCGCAGAAATCCGGCGCACTGCTCAAACGCTTTCGCACCGATGCGCGGCACCTTTTTGATCTGCGCACGGGAGGTGAACGCACCGTTTTCTTCTCGGTACTTGACAATGTTCTTCGCGGACGCGGCGTTGATGCCGGCAATATAGGAAAGCAGGGAATAGGACGCGGTGTTCACATCCACGCCGACCGCATTGACGCAGTCCTCAACAACACCGGTCAGCGCCTCGTCGAGTCTGGCTTCCTTCATGTCGTGCTGATACTGTCCGACACCGATGGATTTGGGGTCGATCTTGACCAGCTCCGCCAGCGGGTCCTGCAGGCGTCTTGCAATCGAGACGGCAGAGCGCTGTGTGACGTCAAAGTCGGGGAATTCCTCCGCACCGAGCTTGGAGGCGGAGTAGACCGAAGCGCCTGCCTCGGAGACGACGATATATTTGCAATGGACATTCTCGGCGGAAAGCTCAGCGAGCGTATCCGCGATGAAGATTTCCGATTCCTTGGATGCCGTGCCGTTGCCGATGGCAATTGCGCCGATGTCGTATTTTTTGACAAGGTTCTTGACAACGCGTTTGGAATCCGCGATGCGCTCCTGCGGCTTTGTCGGATAGATGACAGCGGTGTCCAGTACCCGTCCCGTTTCGTCGACGACCGCCAGCTTGCAGCCGGTGCGGTAGCCGGGGTCGTAGCCCATGACGGTGTAGTTTTTCAAGGGAGCACCCATGAGCAGGTGGCGCAGATTGACGGAGAAGTTGGAGATCGCACCCTCCGATGCACGGTCAAACAGCTGCGTGCGGATCTCGTTCTCAATCGACGGTGCAATCAGACGGGTATAGGCATCGAGTACGGTCGCGGTGAGATATTCCTTTGCCGGGGAGCGGTCGTTTGTGATGACCTTGGAGGTCAGATATGCTGTCGGTGCATCGCCCTCGGTCACAATCGAGACACGCAGAAATTCTTCCTTTTCGCCGCGGTTGATCGCTAAAATGCGGTGGTCAGGAATGCGGTTGACGCGCTCGGAGCGGTCACAGTACATCGAGTAGACCGAATCTGCCGTCTCGTCCTTTGTCCCGACCGTCTTCAGAATCCCGTCGCGGTAGGTCAGACGGCGCACTTCTTTGCGGTATTCCGCGTTGTCGGAGATGTCCTCGGCGATGATGTCGCAGGCACCGGCAAGCGCATCCTCGGCTGTTGCCACACCCTTTTCCTCATCGATGAAGTCCGATGCAAGTTCGGGCAGCGTCCGGTCGTACTTTGTCTTTTGCTCAATTAACATCTGCGCCAGCGGTTCCAGTCCCCGTTCTCTTGCAACCGACGCACGGGTGCGGCGCTTTTGCTTGAACGGACGGTAGATGTCCTCAATTTCGGTCAGGATCTTCGCCGCCGACAGCGCCGCTTCAATTTCCGGCGTCATCTTTTCCTGCGCCAAAATGGCAGAGTAGACCTCCTCGCGCCGTTTGTCAAGCGAGCGCAGATAGTCCAGCCGCTCCGACAGCGTGCGCAGGACCGTGTCGTCAAGCGACCCTGTGACTTCCTTTCTGTACCGCGCGATAAAGGGAACCGTGTTGCCCTCGTCAAGCAGTGCAACGGTTTTTTCAATTTGTTCTTTTTTTAAGTTGAGTTCCTGTGCTAATTGAAGAATGATATCCATGGGAATCCTTTCGGTAAATGAGAAATTTGGTCAGAAATGAGGATGGTGTTTTCGTAATTTGTAGGGGAGGGGTCACCCCTCCCGCCGTTAGGGTAATGAATAATGAATAATTAATAATGAATAATGAAGTCGCTTAGCTGATGAATCATGAATAATCATGTTGCAATTTTGAAATTTCTTTATCTTCCTTCATCAAATCGTGA
>JAFTLK010000019.1 GCA_017455975.1 Clostridia bacterium
CGGTATGGGCTCTGTATTCTCCCGCCGCGACAACGACAATATGCCTTATCTGACGATTGAGGAAGAACACAACGTCGCCATTTATGAAAAGATCTACCATATGATCGCAGAAGCACCCGGTGTTCTGATGAACAAGGTCGAGCCGAACCCGACGCTTCAGAACGTCGAATGGTTCTCCGAGGGCAAGGCGCTGTTCCTCCCGGGTTTCCTGTATACCTCCGAAAATCTCCGCGACATGAAGGATGACTACGGTATCATTCCGTTCCCGAAATTTGACGAAAATCAGGAAGAATACTGGTCCTCCGTTCACGATATCGCAACGCTGATGTGCCTGCCGACAACCTGCACCAAGGTTGATGCGGTCTGTGCTGTTCTTGAAGCAATGGCATACTACAGCTACTACGAAGTCACGCCGATCTACTACGAAACCGCACTGAAGACCAAGTACACCCGTGACAATCTGTCCTCCCAGATCATCGATATCATCCATGACTCCGCAATGACCGACCTTGCGTATGTCTATCAGGAAAGCCTCAACGGTGCCGGCATGATCATGCGTACCCTCGCTGCAAACAAGACCAAGGACTATGCGTCTTATGCCGCAAAGCGCGTCAAGGCAAACACAAAGGCACTGGACAAATTCATCACCAATTTCGAGGAAACCATCGAATAACACATATAAAAACCGCTCGAATCCGATTCGGGCGGTTTCTATGTTATATGGACAAAAAGATCGCAGAGGTTCTATGTCCGCTGCGATCTTTTCAATGACAAAATACAATTATCTTCTCTTCTTGGAAAGGACAACACCTGCGGCAGCAGCCATAACAGCAGCAGCGGCAACGACGCCTGCATCAGAAGTTACAGGAGCCGCAGAACCATCAGCAGGAGCTTCGACAGCGTCATCCGCGGGAACTTCTTCAGCGGGAGCAGCACCGAGAATTGCAGTACCGCAAACATCGGTGTAGTGCCACATTTCAGAGCCCTCGGGAGACCAGGAAATGCATCCCTGTCTGGAACCATTTTCCGCATTGGTTGCGAGAATTTCAAATCCAAACTTGGTGCCTTCTTCAACCTTAACATCATCCGGGAACGGGAGAGCCATTTCGTACAGAATTCTGCCGTCGCCGGTGTCCTTTACAGACTGAAGCTTCAGCATACCGTTCAGTTCCTTGTATTCGTCGCCGTCAGCCAGATCGGATGCGTAAATGTGGTAGGTCTGTGCAACAAAGTCACCCGCAAAGTTCAAATAAGCAACGCGGTCGCCATTGGTCGCATAGTTGTATTCGTATTCTTCTTCACGAATGTAGTCAAAGTCGAGCATAACACCGACAGATTCACGGTTCCAGGTCTGATAAGGATCTTCGTGGGAGTAGTCAATGACTTCGTCCTTGACCTCAACATAAACATAAAGATATTCGCTGTCGTAGCAAGCCCAGAACTTACCGGTAGAGTTTTGGGGATTATCCGGGAAATAGTCGAGATTCTGTTCAACCATATCCTGTACGGGACAGAGCGTATAGCCTTCATCCATGGTTGCATTGTCTATGAAGTTAATGGTTCCGTCCGGAACACGCGGGATAGTCAGCGTCTTGGTAGATTCGACTGCGCTGACATTTGCTGTGAGTGCGCCGAGCATGAGACATGCGATCACACCTGCTGTGAGTTTCTTCATCATAAGATATCCTTCTTTCTGATTTTTGTTGTATTCGGAACAAATCATGCTATTGTTCTATCTATAATTATATCAAATCAACAAAAAAAACAGAAGACATTAAATTCTCATGAATCAGCACTATTTTCTCATATTCCGTCTTTTTCCCGCACATTGAAATCATCCGTTATCAGGAATCGGGAATTATGCTTTCTGTATTCTGTTGGCGATATCCCGATATTATTCCGGAACAGGCGAGAAAAATATCCGACATTATCATAACCGAGTATTTTCGCAGTTTCACCCACAGTGTAGTTATTCGACAGCAGAATTTTAGCACGTTCCATCTTGCAAAGATTCACATAGTTTTTCAGCCCCATGCTTGTTTCATTTTTCAGAACACGGTA
>JAFTLK010000233.1 GCA_017455975.1 Clostridia bacterium
GAGAACGGCTGAATGAAGTACCGAAGGGCAAGACGGTGTATGTAATCTGCCAGAGCGGTCTGCGCAGCTACATTGCAAGCCGCATTCTGGAGGGCAGCGGCTATACGGCATACAATTTTGTGGGCGGATTCCGGTTCTGGGATGCCGTGATGAACGACCGCAGACTGAATGAGACGGCATATCCCTGCGGAATGGACAGATGATGCCGACGGGAGGTTTTTCCAATGAATACAGGTAAAAAACGGCGTCAGGCCGTGGTCGAGAAAAAGGACTGTGTTGCCTGCGGATGCTGTGTGAAGGTATGTCCGAAAGAAGCAATCACCGTGATAGGGGGACTTTTCGCACAGGTGGATACCGATCGATGCGTCGGCTGCGGCAAATGTGCAAAGGAATGTCCGGCAAGCGTGATTGAGATGCGGGAGGTTACAGCGTGAAAAAGCATTGGTATGATTATCTCTGGATTCTGTCGTCCCTCTATCTGATTCTCGGATTTTTCAATATTCTTTTTGCATGGCTGGGTCTGCTCTGCTTTTTCATTCCGCTGATTATCGCCGCCGTCCGGGGGACAAAAGGCTACTGCAACCGCTACTGCGGCAGAGGACAGCTGTTCGGGCTGCTTGGCGGACGGTTCGGATTGTCCCGAAAAAAAGACATCCCGAAATGGATGAAATCGAAGGGATTCCGGTACGGATTTCTGATCTTCTTTTTTGCCATGTTTTTCGTGATGCTGTGGAATACATATCTGGTATTCGCCGGAGCCGGAGAGCTGAAGCAGGTTGTCACCCTCCTGTGGACGTTCAAACTGCCTTGGCACTGGGCATATCACGGAACACTGTTTCATCCCGGTGTGGCACAGTTTGCGTTCGGTTTCTACAGTGTGATGCTGACCTCTACCGTTCTCGGACTGATTACCATGGTGCTGTTCAAGCCCCGCAGCTGGTGTGTGTACTGCCCGATGGGAACCATGACCCAGCTGATCTGCAGAGCGCGGAACGGGAAAGCGTAATCCTTCAAAAGACAACAGAGAAATGTCCGCCGTGCGCTTTGCATCGGCGGACATTGTTTTATCCTTCACATAATTCTTCCAGCTTCTCCGCATCGGCGATTGTAATCGTACCGCGGGAGAGCTTGACCATTCCTTCGTTCTGAAAATATTTCAGCATTCGGGTGATGACCTCACGGTGAGAACCAAGATGGTTGGCAACGGCTTCGTGTGTGATTTTCAGTGTATCGGTTCCCTCAATGGATATCTCCTCCAATAGAAAAGCGGCAACGCGCTTATCAAGGCTCTTCCACATGATCTGCTCGATCAGCCACATCACATCGGAAAAGCGGGTGGCCATAAGCTCGTTTGTGTAATTCGCCACCGGTGCGGACTCTGCCATCATGCCTTGATATACCTCTGCGGGAATGATCCAGAGGTCGGTGTCCTTTTCCGCTTCAATGGTAATGTCGAACTGAATGGAGCGCATCATGCAGGACGCGGAAAACAGACACATATCCCGATCAAACAGACGGTAAATGGTGATCTCCCGTCCTTCATCGGATAGAATATAGGCGCGAAGCTGACCGGACTTTATGAGCAGGAGTCCTGTGCAGTCATTATCGCCGTTGTGGAGCACCGTTCCTTTTTTTACCGTCCGCGAGACCAATGAACCGAGGAGTTTTTCCCGGTGAACCGCATTTAATTTTTTCCAAACAGGAAAACAGTTTTGAAATTCCATATAAATTACCGTAGTTTTCGTTTACGAAAGCTTCCTTTCTGGAATTTTGTTCCGAAATTCGGGAATTCTGGGGGTTGTTGCATTTGATAAATCATTGAACAAAGGATAACTCCCTCAGTCAAAAAAAGACGCTGAACGTCTTTTTTTGACAGCTCCCTCGGAGAGGGAGCCTAAATTAAGCCTCCCTCTGTTTGAGGGAGGTGGCTCACCTGCGGTGAGCCGGAGGGAGTTTTTGATACATTGATCTAAATGCAACACCCCCGGTATCCCCCTTCCCTTATCGGCTTGGACATATAGAGCAGATAAGGAATATACTTTTTTCTATTATACACGATTTGTCTCAAATTTTCAAGTATGGTGTCTGTTTTTTATGTGATATCATCACGGAAAAAGGTGAATCAATGTGGTATACTATGACCAGAAAACGAAAAGGAGGGCGAAAAGATGAAAATCAAAAAATGGCTGCGTTCGTTTTTCTTTACTGCAGGCGGTGCGCTTGCGGGGCTTGGATATTATTATGTCGTGGGATGCTCCACAGGCAGCTGTCCGATCATATCAAATCCCATTATTACTATGATTTATATGGGAGTTATCGGGCTGCTGCTCTCGGGACTTTTCGGAGAGGAGTGTGACGGCAAATGCAATATGTAATCGCATTTCTTGAAGGCGTCATAACCTTCATTTCACCGTGCCTGCTCCCGATGCTGCCCATCTACATTTCCTATTTTGCAGGAGGCGGCGAACGGACTGCGGGCAAAACGCTGAAAGGCGCATTGGGCTTCGTTGCCGGCTTTACCGTGGTGTTTGTGATGCTTGGAGCTTTGGCGGGAACGGTAGGAAGTTTTTTGAGAGAGTATCAGACGGCTGTTAATATTGTCTCCGGATTGATCGTGGTATTCTTCGGTTTGAACTTCCTTGGGGTGTTCAGGCTGAACCTGTTCCGGGGCGGGAGCAAATCGGTCCAAACCGATAATATGGGCTTTTTCTCGGCACTGCTTTTCGGCATGGTATTCTCTGTCGGCTGGACGCCCTGCGTTGGCGCGTTTCTCGGCTCGGCACTGATGCTTGCATCACAGCAGGCACATATCACAGAGGGTATGCTGATGCTTTTGGCATATTCGCTGGGACTCGGTATCCCGTTTGTTCTCAGTGCGGTGCTGATCGACTATCTGAAATCCGCATTCAACTGGATTAAGAAAAACTATAAGGTCATCAATACTGTCAGCGGCAGCTTGCTCGTTGTAATCGGTATTCTGATGGCAACGGGAATGCTCGGACGGTTTCTGGGGCTTCTCGGATAAGGAGGAACTATGCGTAAGAAGAAAAATATGATAATACTTGTATTGGTGTTCGTTCTTCTGATCGGCGGTGCTTCGGTGCTTTATTCGCAGCTCAGCGAAAACAACACTCCCGACAGCCTGCTGATACAGGAAGATCAAAACAAGAACAATACTGAAAATCCAAGTGACAGCTCCGGTACAGACAAAAAACAACAGCTGACGAAAGCCCCCGATTTCTCTGTTTACGATGCTTCGGGGAATAAAGTCAATCTATCCGATTATGTCGATACGCCGATCGTGCTGAATTTCTGGGCGAGCTGGTGCGGTCCCTGCCAAAGCGAGATGCCGGATTTTCACGAAAAATATCTGGAGCTCGGCGATGAGATCCACTTCCTGATGGTGAACATGACCGGCGGTCGTGAGACACTCAGCAGTGCAAAGGCATTTATTGCAGAAAAGGGATACACGTTCCCGGTGTTCTATGATACGGACGCCGATGCCGCTGTAACCTACAGTGTATATTCTCTCCCGACCACGTATTTCATCGATGCGGAGGGGAATGCCATTGCGCAGGCTGCCGGTGCCATTGATGCGGATACCCTTCAGCGTGGGATTGATATGATAACGAAGGAAAGTTAAAAATGGGAGAATCGTTATAAATAACAAAGGTTCTTGATCACTTTACTGTCTTTATTGAATACAGCAAAAAGAGGCAAGCACTCTGAACTTGCCTCTTTTTGTTTTGTCCAATGGTTTGTATTCGGTTACGGTTTTTTAATATTCTTCAAGGCCACCGTTTAGTATGCTACAATACAAACAACCTCCCGCAGCCGTGCATCACGCACGATTTCTTGGGAGGTTTTTCTGACCACAGAACTGACCATATATGGCTTTGGAGCGGACGGAGACAGTGGATAAATCGTGGTCAAAGAGCACCAAGGCGCTCAATATTTTGCACTTGAAAGTGTTAGAAGCAACCATAAACCACTATATACTGTATGCACCCTGACATTTAGGAGCAAACTGTCGCAGGTTCAAATTCTGTCATTCCACCGCTCCCGAGGCTTTCCCTCACTTCATCAGCTCATCGGTCAGCCGGATTATTTCGGGAGCGATTTTTTCCCTTTCCTTTTTGATGATCGCGTTGTAGACGGGATACGCCACGCAGACAAGCACGATACCGATCATGCCAATCAGGATTCCGACAAGCATAGCCATTCCTCCGCCAAGCCCGATGATCCGTCCGATATCGGTCATGGCAAGGCTCATACCCATTCCCAAAATCAGTGCGCCGATGCTGCCGAACACAAGGGACACGGTTGTTGCCTTTTGTGTGACTGATGCATCAAGGCGGCGAAGCTGTGCCATTTTGTCCTCGGCTGGCTCAGGGGCAGCATATTTTTTACGGATGGCCTTGATTTCTTCCTGCTCCTTTGCGGAGTAGGTATAATGAAAGGTTTCTTTGTTTTCCATTCTGTTATTTTTCCTCTGTTTTGAGTAATTTTATCTTTTTGTTTGCCTGTACGATCATATAAACCGCCATCGCAATAATGAATACGGATATGGCGCCGCCGGAAATCCCAAGAAACATGCGCCGCTCCGTCAAGCTCATGGTTCCGTCCCCGAAGGTCGTCAGCATAGTCGATTCCAGCGTTAACATCGACACACATGCAGATGCCAGACTGATGGCTTTGGATGCGGAATAGACAGGACTGTTGTATTTACGGTACTTCACCGCATTGATAATCGCAAGCGTCAGCGAAGTGAACGTGTATGCGGCGAGCGCGATGGTTGTAATCTCATGATGATGAAAGCTTCTGTTCCAGTACACCATAAAGAAGATCATCATCGCAAGTGCCAGGTTCATAACAAGAAATACAATGCCGCAGGCACGGTATTTGATCAGTTCATCCAGCATTTTTTCTCCGGGCTTATGCCGACGGGTATGGCGAACCAGAAAGAACCGCATCACGGCAAGGGAAATGTAATAGCCCGCCAGAGAATAAAACCAAAAGGTATGATGCCAGAAGCCCATACCGAGCTGCAAAAGAGCGTAAGCCGTATTGTAGATCAGCGTGCCGTACAGAGATACATTGACGCGCAGTCTATGATCGTCCTGCCAGATCCTTGCATACCGGTTCTCGTTTTTGAATGTCCTGAAAAAACGAATCAGATACGGGATCCTGAAACACCACACTGTTATTGTATAGGCAGAGAGTATATACGAAATAATCGCCGCAACCGACGCCGTTCCCAAAAACACCATCGAATACACAAGGAATACGGCGGCAATGGGAACGAGAATTATCATAATGACGAAATGCGGAAACAGGATGGCTTTCCCAAGTTTCTTCCAGTTCATTTTAATAACCATGGCTTTCGCTTGTCGAAAGCCTCCCTTTCTGGAATTTCGTCCCGAAATTCGGGAATTCTGGGGCTGGTTTTGCGAAGCAAAATCGATGTAGTAAAACATCGAAAGCCTCAAAACCCGCGTGAAAAA
>JAFTLK010000234.1 GCA_017455975.1 Clostridia bacterium
ATCGCGCAAAACGGCAAACTGTCTGTTTCCGCGTGTGATCTTGCCCATCAGCTCTCCGTAGGTAAAGCAGATGCCCGCCTGGGTTTCGGCAATGCGCTCGGCATCGGCATCCCGTCCGAGGTCATGATACCAAAGACACGCTATAATCAGACTGTTGTTGCGAATCGATGGTTCCGTACATTCGCTGATCACACGCTCCAGATACGAAAGGGCACGTTCTTCCTGCATTTTCTGCACTGCAGGGTCACACATATGATTATAAAGCCAGACCTCGTTTGCATAGAAATCCATCAACCGATAGGATGACGGATACTGTGCCAGTGCCGCATCGGCAAGTGTAATCGCACGCACCTGATCGCCGGATGCGGCAACGGCGTACATTTCGTCATACAATGCATCGATCTGCGCCGTTTTTGAGTGGATATCAATGCCAAGCAGCAAATCAGCTGTGACATCAAAGATATGTGCAAGCGGCGCAATCAGCGTAATATCGGGCATCGTCCGCCCGTTTTCCCATTGGCTGACCGACTGTGAGGTTACGCCGAGCATTGCCGCCAGTGCCTCCTGCGTGATATCGCGTTCGCGGCGCAGTGCACGGATCGTTTCACCGATTGGTTTCATTTGTGGTTCATTCCTTTCCATATCACAGAATTTCTGAGATCAGGCCTGTTCTCTGTATTAAGAATACCACAAAACCGTAAAATTGTCCATCACAAATGATGATATACGGGGGAAAGCACCGCTTACAAAATCAAAGCATAGCACGCAATCATTCCACCGCCGCAAGCAAAGTCTTCAGAATCTCCTGCTCCACCGCAATCGCCTCTGTCTTCTCAGGCATCTCCCCGAATATCGTTTTGTACATCACAAGTGCGGCAAGTGCGGTACCGGCATAGGAGGGATGCGAGCCGTCGGGATCATAAAGGAAGTCCCCGTTATCCGCCGAGACAAACCGATGGAACGCCGCACCGACATCGGCACATTCCATGGACAGTGCTTCTGCCGCACGGAAATACGACTCGTGAAGCCCTGCGGTCATCGTGTCATGCGTCCAGCCCATTTCATCAAGCGTCGGGCAGTCGGGTCTGCGTCCCCATGTGACATAGAAGCAAACCCGTTTTGCGCCTGCCGCACGGACAGCTTCCGCGACATGTTTTGCACCGCCAAAGAACGCATCGTAATCTCGGTACGGCAGCATGCTCTGCTCCTGCAAAAACACCGCATCAAACGGCGGATTGTCCGCAAGTACATTTGCAAGTTCCTTTGTAGCATCATCTTCCGCATTCATAAACTGACACAGCTTCCGTCCGCCGCGCGTGACGCTGTGTGCGGTGACACCTTTGCCGTTTTCGTTTGCAAGTGCGGCAAAAACGGCGGGCAGATCGTGGAAATAGGTATAGCTGTTGCCGATAAAGAGAATGTTCATGTCAAATTCCTCCCGGTTGTTGTTTTCTTTCATTATAACAGATTCCGGTGAGGTTTGCAAGATGACACGTGTATTTTGCGGAAATTTTCAAATATCGCAAGAATTATCAACCGAAACAGCAAAAACTGTGATATAATATTGTCAGAACGAAATGGGGAGGAACTGCCATGGACTACCGTGCGTCCATACAAGCGGTGATTGATCTCATCGAGGAACAGCTGTATGAGGAAATCGACACAGAGCGGTTTGCCGCATACGCAGGTTATTCGTATTATCATTTCCAGCGCATTTTCACAGAGGTCGTCGGCATGTCACCTGCCTGCTACATCCGCCGTCGTCGTCTGACGGAAATTGTCCGACGGATGTATTACGATGACCGTCCGATTTATGAAATCGCCTTTGCCTGCGGTTTCAATTCGCGGGAACATTTCTGCCGTGCCTTTCTGCGGGAGCACCACATTCACCCGCAGGACTATCGCCGAACCCGCATGAGCCTGCGTCTTTATGACCGCGTGGTGCTCGATGACACGTTCCCGGTACTGACGCCGCGAATCGTTGTACTGTCGGAAATTCCCCTTCTTGTCTATCAAAGCGACGAAGCCTTTCCGCCGCATTTCTGGAACCGTTACAACGCAGAGGGACGTTCTGCACGTCTGTCGGGCGGTGCGGTCTGCGAAGATTATGGTGTTTCATTGTGGGACAACAAAAACAATCGCCTGCACTACGCCATCGGCATCCGTACAGAGGACGCGCACGGCGATACGGCGGATACCGTTCCGCTGACACTGTCCGGCGGGCTGTATGCCGTTTTTGAAACGCCGCGCACGACACACCTTGCGTTTGTCGATGTCATCCGTAGGACATGGGACTACATTCTGAACACCTGGCTGCCTCAATCGGAATACCGCACGACCGATGCGCCGCCGTTTGAAGTCTACACCGAAAAAAGCCGCACCTTCTGCGAAACCATTTATATTCCAATCACAGAAAAGGAGAACAACCGATGAAATCTCTGCCCATTACCTGGAACGGTATCCCCGATCCCACAGGGTATCTGCATACCCTTGCAAAGTCAGTCGCCGCCATTGTCTGTCACAGCCCCCTCTCGGATACACCGATTCTGCCCGAGGACATCGTCACAGCCTCCGGGTTTGCACACCGGATGTGGATTGCCGCAGATCTCTGTCCGAGTGCCATGAGCATCTGGGATTTTTCCGGACAACCTGCATGGTTCGGGAACACAGGACTGAGTTGTGACTATATCAGCCGCATGTGGGAGGAGGGTTCCCATGAAGCGGAACGCCGCCTTGCCGCAGAGCAGCAGATCAAGTCCGGTATTGACCGCGGTGTCGGTTCTGCCGCATGGGATGTCGGCGGCGGTGAGTGGGGTATCATCCGCGGCTATGACGAGGAAGAACGCCTCTATGAGGTGCTGAAGCCAGACGGCAGTATGACCGCCTTGCCATTTGACAATCTCGGAAACCTTGATATCCCGATCCTGTCTGTACTGACCCCGCGTGCTTATGTGCCGAAACCGGCAGATATCCTTGTGCGCGACACCGTCACGCTCGCCGCATCGCATCTGCGCGGGGAGGAATGGAGCAGCGGCAATGCGTCCGGACTGGCGGCATACCCTGCACTGATTGCCTGCGTGGAAAGCGGTGCTTTTGACCGGACATGGAATCTTGATTACTATCTTGGTACCTATGCCGCACTGAAAACGCACGCCGCCGCTTTTTATGATCGCCACCGTGCAGATCATCCGATCTGTGACGCACTTGCCGCGATATACAGCACCGTGTCCGATGCATGGAACCATGCATATCAGTGCAAGCAATCCGACGCCGCGGCAGACGGGAAACGCCGGTGCATCACCGACGCTCTCCACATCGCGCATACCGCCGAAGTCCGTGCCCTCGCGCTCATGGAAACCGTATAACCGCGCCCTTCAACCCCCATTTGAAAAATTCTCTCCAAATGCGTTATTGCATTCTCCAAAAATTCTGGTATAATAAGAAGCAGGATAAGCGCTGATCCAATCTTTTTTGGAGGAACGATCTTCATGAAACTCGGTGAGAAAATCAAA
Source organism: Clostridia bacterium (assembly GCA_017455975.1). Lineage (GTDB taxonomy): Bacteria > Bacillota > Clostridia > Oscillospirales > CAG-272 > RGIG3925. Next base: position 3,513 of record JAFTLK010000234.1, read on the forward strand.
TTTTACAGAAAACAGAAAAACATTTCGCAGGAGGTATTTGCAAACTACCTCGGTGTCTCCTTTCAGGCGGTGAGCAAGTGGGAGTGCGGCAGTACGATGCCCGATGTCACGCTGATTCCGGCGATTGCATCGTTCTTTGGTGTATCGACCGATGAGCTGTTTGATTTCAATCTGCTTGAAATGGAAAAACAGGTGGAGGAAATCTGCCATGCGGCATACAAATACCGTTTTTCGGACAGCGCAGAGTCGGAACGCATTTTGCGAGAGGGACTGCAGCGCTTCCCCGGCAATGATATCATACTGAACAATCTGCTCTATACGCTGGATTATCAGACGAGAGCGGATGAGGTCATCTCGCTTTGCAAAACTCTGATTGCGTCGACCAGGGATGATTCCGTGAAGTATGATGCCGTACGGATCCTTGCATCGTGCTACAAAGAAAACGGGCAGAATGATCTGGTCAAGCCCACGCTGGAAATCATCCCGGAGATTTATTTTTCCAAACTCGAGCTGATGGCGTCGCTTCTGGACGGAGACGACAGCTACGAAGCGGCGCAGAAGCAGAAGAACATTTCCGCAGAAGATTTAATCGATATGCTGATCATCGCGGGAAAGCGCCTGCTGGAACACGGCGAAACCGAAAAAGCAAAGTGCCAGTTCCGAATCGCACAAAAAGTGATCGATGCATTTGCCGATGATTTTGTGGAGGAGAGATGGTTTCATGCAACCGTTTACGAATACACAGAGGAACAGCGCAAGGAAATCGATCAATTACTCGCAGAATAAATGGATTGTCCCGCCTCGGCGGGGCAATTTTTCCGGATTCCCGCCAATCTTTCCGTCCCGCTTGACAATTCCTGTTGTCCGCAGTATAATATAGACAAGAAATCCGCAAAAGGAGAATACCCATGATTCATCGCTTTTTTGACGACCGCACCGGCTCCAATGCGTATCTTGTCTGGGACGAGGAGACGCGCGAGGGCTTTGTACTCGACCTCGGTGTACCGCCCGGAACCGTCCGCGCCTATGCAGAGGAACGCGGCATTGCAGTCAGATACCTGATACTCAGCCACGGACATTATGACCATGCGTATTATGCCGCTGACTACGCACCGCTGTTTCCGGGTGTGCCGCTTCTCTGTCACGAGGACGACAAAAAAATCCTTTCCGACCCGACGGCAAACGTCTCCGCGCTCATCGGCAAACCCACGGTTTATCCGCTCCCCGACCAAACACTTGCCGACGGCGATACCGTCACCGTCGGTACACAGGTCTGGCAGGTTCTCCATACCCCCGGTCATACGCCCGGCTGCATCTGCCTTTACAATGCGGAACAGAAGCGGATGCTGACCGGTGACACGCTGTTTGCCGACGGCGGCTTCGGACGCTTTGACTTCAAGTACGGCGATAAGACCACGCTCGGTCATTCCCTGCACCGCCTGTTCTCGATGGACGGCGACATTGTCATCTATCCCGGTCACGGCAGAACCTCCACGCTGCGGGAAGAACATCACACCCTTGGTTACTTTGAGAGGTATTGATATGAAACGAAGTAAAATCTTATCCGCGATTCTCATCATCCTCGGCATTGTCCCCTTTGCCGTCACTCTGATCTGCGGTCTGCCGATTTTCCGCGCGAGCAATCTGACCTACGGGGATTTTCTGATTCTCTATTCCTATCTGTTCTGGCCAACGTATATTCTCGGCGCAGTTCTGCTTGCGGCAGGCATCATCTGGAGAATCGCGCAAAAACGACCCCACAAAACGGGCGATTCCTGAATCGTCCCGACCACGATCGTTTCACATAAAGGAGAATTTACCATGTTCCACGGAAAAATGAAAGCCGTCACGTTCAGCTACGATGACGCCGTCACACAGGATCAGCGGCTGATCTCGATCTTCAACCGCTATGACCTCAAATGCACATTCAACTTAAATTCCGGTCTGCTCGGACAGGCGGGAATGCTCCTGCGCGAAGGTGTCTCCGTTGCGCACTGCAAGCCCGCGGCAAACGAAATCCGCAAAATCTACGAAGGGCACGAAATCGCGGCGCATACGCTGACCCATCCGGCACTTTCCCACCTCTCCGATGAGGATGTCATCCGCGAGGTTGAGGAAGACCGCAAAGCGCTTTCGGAAATCGCAGGCTATGAGGTTGTCGGCATGGCGTATCCCGGCGGCACGCATGTCATGAATGAACATGTCGCCGACCTCATCCGCAGCAACACCGGCATCAAATATGCCCGCACGACCACCTCGACGCACAACTTCGATCTGCAGTCCGATCTGATCATCTTCAATCCGACCGTCTATCACCATGTCGAGTGGGATAAGCTGTTCGCGCTCGGCGAGGAATTTCTGACGCTGAAGCCCGACACCCCGAAGATTTTCTATATCTGGGGTCACGCATATGAGTTCGATATCCGCAATGAATGGGATCGCTTCGAGCAGTTCTGCCGCCTGATCTCCGGACGTGACGACATTTACTACGGCACCAATGCCGATGTGCTGTTGGCGGAGCATTGAGCCGATGGAACGTATTATCGCCCGCATCCGCCACCATTTTCTCCACACACCGATTCACACCTCCACAACCACCAACTGCGATCTATGGGAGGAAACACTCGTCCGCGAAAATGGATATGTTTTCTTTTCCGACATCGACTATGCCGGTCAGAATCCTGCCATCTGGGATGCGCTTGACCATCTGCGCCGAATGCAAGTTCGGCTGATGAAATCCGGTGAGGCGGCACTTGACGATGCCGCACTGATAGAGGATATGCGCGGCGCACTCCGCTTCTGGCTCGACCGCGATTTTCAGAATCCCAACTGGTGGTTCAACCAGATCGGCATGGTCAGCAATCTGGCGGCAGTCGTCCTTGTCCTGCTGGACCGTTTGCCGCAATCCATGATCGACCGTGCTGCAGCGCTGATTCGGCGCGGATCGCTTGCAGGAGCACCGGCGATTCTCGATTGGACAGGTGCGAATCTCTCATGGGGGATCCGCAATACGGTCTACCATGCACTGATCATCGGCGACGAAGACCTGCTCCGCTGTGCCGTCGACCGCCTCTGCCGTGAGATTCATGTCCCAGCACATCCGCACGACGAGGGCATCAAACCGGATATGTCGTTCTACCAGCACGGTCAGATTCTCTATTCCTGCGGCTACGGACGCTCCTTTACCTACGAAACCGCCCATCTGATCTCCCTGCTGTCGGATACCCCCTATGCC
>JAFTLK010000235.1 GCA_017455975.1 Clostridia bacterium
AAAGGATCGAGATGCAATTCAAGACCTCAAAGAAGCTGCGCTGAACGGAGAATTTGACATTCTGCTCGTCTTCATGTTTGACCGTCTCGGACGAATTGAGAACGAGACACCGTTTGTGCTTCAATGGTTTGCAGAGCATGGGATTGAGGTCTGGTCTGTCAATGAAGGACAGCAGAAGTTTGAGCAGCATGTAGACAAGCTGCTCAATTACATCCGATTCTGGCAGGCATCCGGTGAATCAGAGAAGACGTCAATCCGAGTCAAAACCCGTCTTGGTCAGATGACCGAAGAAGGATTGTACACAGGCGGCAATCTGTCCCATGGCTTTCATCTTGTCAATAAAGGACGCAAGAACAAAAAGGGACATGAGATGAAGGACATTGAAAAAGAACCGAACGAAGCAGATTTGGTTTACAGAATGTATTGCTGGGTGCTCTATGAGGGTTACGGCTCTCATCAGATCGCAGAATTGGTGAACAAGGAGGGACACCGAACGCACAGCGGAGCACAATTCCAAAGTGTTACGGTTCTCCGAATCCTGCGCAATCCGATCAACATCGGAATTGTATGTAACGGAAAATCCAAATCAGAACCGATTGAAGAACTTCGGATTGTCTCAGATGAGATGTTTGAGAGAACCCAGGAGATCCTTGATGAGCGTTCCCGGAAGTATGAGGAGCGACGAACAATTTCTATGAACAACAAAGGAAAAGCACTGCTCAGCGGAAATATTTACTGTGCCCATTGCGGATGCCGCATGGCTTCCAACAAGTACAAGGAGAACAAGAAGCGAAAAGACGGTACTCCGTATGGGACTGAATATGTTCGCTATGTCTGCTACCATCGCTCCAGAGGACTTAATGACTGTGACGGAGCCTGTACATATAAGGCAGAACGGATCGACGAGACGGTTGAAGCGATGATGAGAAAACTCTTTGAAGGTGTGTCAGGCTGTCCCAAAAAGGAAAAGGTTCAGATGATGTATCGAAAAAAGATGGAGGAGAATCATCGGATGCAAAAGCAGCTTGAAGAATCCCTGAAGAAAGCCAAAAAGCAAATGGAAGTTCTTCGTGGGGAGATCAGCTCATCCTTGTTGGGAGAAAGTGCGTATTCCAGCGAAGACTTAAATGCAGCTTTGACGCAGCTTCGAGCAAGAATGAAAGAAGATGAGAAGCAATACCAAAAACTTCGAGAGGAAGATGCAAAAGAAAAAATTTCCGCGGACAGCGTGATTCCTGCGTATGAACAAATCAAAAGCTGGGCAGAAGAATATGAATCCTGCAGTCTGAATCAGAAGAAAATGATTGCTTGTCAGCTCTTCAACCGGATTGAAGTTTCAAAAGATTACAGCATCCACATCGAAGTCAACTTCACCTACAAACAGTTTTTGGAAAACTGGACCGGTGCTCAGTTTGATCTTTCCGCGTAAATAAGAAATGAGAAAACGCCGTTCAACCGGCGTTTTTCTTTTCGGTTTTCCCCCAATTTCTATTAACAATCAGTTGCCGACAGATTCTATTGAACGAGTTACACGCGCCAGAGCACCTGACTGTTAATCAGGGTGTCACTGGTTCAAGTCCAGTTGGGGGAGCCATAAAAAGCCATTCAAGCGATATGCACCTTTAGCTCAGTTGGTAGAGCAACTGACTCTTAATCAGTGGGTCCCGGGTTCGAATCCCTGAAGGTGCACCAAAGCCTTGAATGGCTTTTTCTTGTTTTATGGGATTGAAACCGCATGAATACAAACGAATAAATATACAAGTCATTAGGACTAAGTTACGAATCTGAATCATCAGATTGCCGTAATTTAGTCCTCTTTTTTTGTCTATCTGCAAAAGAAATACAACAATCATCTGATTGGTAAAGGAAGGAAAAATATGTACACAAACATACAAGCCATCGTCAATCAAAAGGGTGGCGTAGGAAAATCATTCTCATGTATAAACATAGGAATTGGTCTTGCCCGCACCGGAAAAAAAGTGCTGCTTGTGGATTTTGATCCGCAGGCAAGTATGACCATTGCACTCGGATATCCGCAGCCGGATCAGATTCCCGTGACCGTGACCGATCTCATGACAAAGATCATCGAGGATGAAACGATTCAGCGCGGTGAAGGGATTATCCATCATCAAGAGGGAATAGATCTTCTCCCCGCTAATATTCAGTTATCGGGTATGAAAATTACGCTGATCAATAAGATGATAAGAAAATAATCGAAAAAATTTTACCGCATCTGTAACATTCACCACAATTTTTGTCATATAGTAGATGAAGGACAAATTTTTTATGAAATGCTTGATATCCCCGATCAAGATATCGAATCAATATTTCATAAATCGTTCGGCTCCGGCGAAAGACGTCAGCAGCGGAAACATAACGAACGGAATGGAGGTGCGGTCGCCAATGCAGAAGGAAATATTGCTGTAATCAATTGAAACTGTGTGCGACAAATACCTGTATTGTTCTTGAAAGAAACAACATGGAAAATCTGATAAATGTTTACCGACAATTAACAAAATATGATTTCAAGTGTGGTATATTTGATGAAAGGTAATCGTCATGAAAAAACAACATATCGTAATAACGCTTCTTCTTGCACTTCTGCTTGTATTGCTGTGCGGCTGTCATGGAGAGAACACCGATCCGCCGACGACCGATCAGACGGGAACACAGACGATCGGCAGTGACACGGGTGACGGCACGGGGCGGGTCGTACTGTCGGCAGAAGAACGCGCGCGGAATCTGCAGTCCATGTCATTTGATTGGATCGAGCTGAAACAAAAAGCCGCTGTCGGTACGGGTGCAGGTACTGTACATTATCCTTACCATATGCATGACCGTATCTGTGTGCCGATGGATTCCAACATCGATTCGGAATATACACTCTATACCGCGCTGCTCGATTATGATGGGGAGTTGGTCGATACCGTCATTCACAAGGGTCTTGCTGACCTGTATGAAGGAGAGCGGATCGGAACATTCTGGCTGCTTGACACGGACGGTACAGTGCTCGGTCTCACCGATCACAATCAGGAGACGCAGACCAGATTTCTGTTCATCGCAGACAGCACGGGGAATGTTCTGCACGAGGCCGTTCTGCCATCAAGCGGAAATTGGCAGACAAGGCTGGTCGCGACCGAGCAATATCTGGTTTTGAACATCTTCCAGGATATCCTGATCTTTGACCGTTCTCTGACGCAGCTCCGGCAGGTGACGTTTACAGACTACGGCGTGGTTACATTCATCGATGAGGCTGACAACGGAACGCTGACCGTATCGTTCAACAATCTTGCGGAGTTTCGGTCGGTTTATTACGAACTCAATCTGGACACCGGTGTCTATACCGTCAATGACACGCTGGCATCGGTCGATTCATCGATTATGGGCGCTGCCATCCAATATACCGACGATTATGACCGTTATTATATTGGGGGGGCCGGAGTATATGGCTGGATCGACGGAGCAACGGAAAACGATACGCTTCTGACATGGACAGGCGTCGGGATGACGTCGGAGGGCGCCTATCCGTATGACGTGATCAATATGAATGCGATGTTGGTTCAGTACCGTGATATCATCACGGGTAAAAAAGCATATTATCTACTCCGCCGCAGCGAGAAACCGATGGACGACCGCCGGGAGCTTGTTCTCGGTCTTGTGGGACTCGGTTCGCAGATGGAGGCGTATCTGGCAAATGCCGCATCGCAGTTCAACAGCACGCAGGATCAGTGGAACGTGACGGTGCGGACATACGAAACCGTTGACACGGGATTTGAGACGACGCGCGCCGTTGATACTTATGGGAACGATGTCATCACGGGCAATGCGCCCGATATTGTCGGCGTCGGCAATGCATTTGATCCTGTGATCCTGTCTGTTGCGCAGAAAGGCGGTTATACCGATCTGTCCGATGTATTCGGGGATGTCATGCTGCCCTGTATCCGGGATGCCTATCAGACAGAGTACGGTATGTATGCCGTTCCGATGCGGTTTATCGTCGATACCTTTGTCACCGCCGCCGATACCGAGGGTGCCGATCTCGATTCGGTCTACGCGGCAGCAGCGGCACTTGATGAGGGTGAGGCTCTGTATTCCATGCCGTATTCGTATCAGCTGAACCGTGTGCTGACGGTGGGTCTGGAGAGCTTTATGGATCGCGAGAGCGGCAGCTGCAATTTTGACAGCGATGCATTTATCGAATTTCTCCGTTTCTATGATGCGCTGGAGCAGTACAACAATACCGAGCTCGGTTATGTCTATGAAGGCGGTATGGCGGGCAGTACCATTGCATATGCCGGCTCTCCCGACATCGTGACGAATTTTGTCTGTGGTCATCTGCGCTGTCTCTATCTGCCCGTGACAAAGGTGAATATCCTGTACGGTCTGACGGAGACCTTCCGTGACGTGCCGTTTTCGTTCTGCGGCTATCCGTCGAACGATGGGATGCGCTCGTATCTGACCGGTATGGGCAATATGATGATCACAGCCGACACCGAGCACTATGACGGCGCGCTTGCGTTTTTACAGTATCTGTTCACCGAGGAAATCCAGTCCTCGGAGGGTCTGTCCGATTACGGTATGTCCCCGATCATGGAGCATCTGGAAACGGCGCTTGCGAAATCGGTATATGTCTATGACACAAGAGGGTATCTGTCCGAAATCGATTCCTCGGGCACGCCTGTCTATTACCGCAGCTGCATCGGCAGCTTCCATCCCGATGATCCCATGCTTGCGGAGTTTGCCGCGCGGCCGGATAAGTATGTCATCGAGCGATTCACCGAGGAGGAGACGGCGCACATCCGCTCGCTGTTCTATGAAACGGAGATGCAGAGTATGGCGGATCAGACCGTCATGTCCATCATCAACGAGGAGCTGTCCTATTGGCAGAATGGCGTAAAGTCGCTTGAGGAGACCGCGAAGATCATTCAGTCGCGGGTATGGATCTATCTGAACGAATGACAATCTTCTATCCCCAAAATTCAACCAAGCCGGACGCCGGACGCAGTGCAGCAATAGAAGAAAAGAAAGATATGAAAAAATCAAATCCAACCTTATATTGGGTACACTGCCCGTATCTGCCGGGTTTCCTGCGGAAACTCCAACAAACTCTTGTCAATGTTGTACGTCTGAAAAAGGTCGTATGTGAACCGTAATTCACATGAAAAATCCACACAGTGTAGGCTGTGTGGATTGTGTTTATAGGGATTCGTTTGTGCTGCCGCGATTGAATAAAGATGCATTGACGCTTCTCTTACGGTTCCACCGGCTCCCACTTTGCATCGGCACTGTCGCGGCGGAGGACAAGGTCGTAGCGTTCGTTGGGCTGACCGTCGCGGAAAAAGTAGATCTCCCGGCAGGTATCCGGCGTTTCAAGCTCAAAGCTGCTGCGTGCGCCGAGTGTTCCGTTGTGTCCGCCAAATGCAGAATAGAATTTGACGTATAAACAATCTCCCACCTGCTCCTCGCTTGCAGAACGGACATGTCCCATCGAATTTACGACGTCGACCTCCACGGTCAGTGCACTGCCGTCTTCGGTTTCCCGGAATGCTCCGAGCACGACATCGCCGCGCGCGATAAATCCGGAGCTGACAACGATCGTCAGTGCAATCAGAATCAGCACGGTCAGAAGTCCGCGATATCTCATTTATCAAGCCACCCCGCTTTCTTTGCCTTCAGTATGAACCGACATCGGAGGGTTTATGCGCCCCGGTACGTACTTTTCTGCTTTCAGTATAATGAAATTCGGTGAATAAGTCAACAAAATCCGCGAAAATTCACAGTTTCCTAAAAGTATTTTTGCATTGTTCACAGAATTGCCGACAGACGGTCAAATTGTTCAATGATTCTTAAAATCGGGAATTGACAAATTCCTCTTGACAAAAGCGGGCGGATGCGGTATAATATTACCACAATCGATGATTCGGAAGTGTAGCTCAGTTGGTCAGAGCGCACGGTTCACATCCGTGAGGTCAAGGGTTCGAGCCCCTTCATTTCCACCAAAGGATAGCACGCAGATCGCGTGCTGTTTTTGTTATACGCAGTCAAAATCCCCCAACATTGCTCCGGAGGTTCTCATGAATATTTCGCAATATCTGCAAGAGCACCATGCTGTTCCTGTTACCGTTGGGAAAAGCGGTGCTGAAGTATTCTATCTTGATAACGGTACGACAGCAAAATACGCGAAACAGGATACGGTTTCCGAAGACATCCGGAACCACTGTGTCAGAGAAGCCCGGTTCTACGAAAGCATCGCCGCCCGAAAACTTCCATATTTGCCGCAAATCCTGTATCTCCATATAACTGTGGATGAAACATTGATCATTATGCGCCGCCATACCCCGCTGACCGCCGATCAGTTAACCGGGCAGAAGCTTGACAAAATCTTTGCAGCACTCGCTGCTTTCCATAAAGAGACACCGCCTGATTTCCTTATACCGGACGCCGCATCGGCCCCGCCGTATCTCGATGTACAAACGGCAGCCGCTTGTATGGAGGGCTGGTTATCCGTACTGCGGGAACATCATCCGGTATTTTCGGATGATACCGCATTTCCGGGTCTTGCCGCCGAACAATTCAACCGTATCAATCAAATACATGCCCTCCAAAATCCGGTACTCTGTCACGGGGATTTCCATCTAGGCAACATTTTATGGGATGATCACGACAACCCGATTTTCTGTGATTTTCAAAGCTGCGGTATTGGCGACGGCTGCAGTGATCTTTCCTTTTTCCTTTCCCGTTTGTCAGCAGACGGTGCTTTGATTGACCATGAGGATATCGTGCAGATCTACAGCGGGTATTCCGGTCTGTCTGTCCGCGAAATACATAACCGTATGGCATTATCCAATTTCAATACATCCTTTCTGTTCTGGCATCAATATTTGCACGGCAGTGATATCACACGTGTCCGAAAAATCTTTGATGCCATGAAATCGGATTTTGCATACCTTTGCGCAGAATAAGCCGAATACCGCAGAAAAATCTTGACATTTCACGCGGTATATGATATACTGCAAACAGAAACCAACATGAAAGCGAGGCTCTGCTCCATGCGATTATCCTGTCTCTGCGGCGTCTGCTCCACCGACTTTGAGTCCGCCGCACACGCACCGTATTCCACCGCTGTCCTGTTTGAAAAGATGAAGGAACGCGGATTTGAGGCCGTACAGTTTGCGTTTTCCTCGATTGCCGAGTCGGACTTTACACCGACGGGTCAGATCGAAATTCCCGCTATCATCCCGGATGCTGCTATTTGTGCCGTACAGGCAAATGCCGAAAAATACGGCATCCCCGTCAAGGTCATCAACGGGACATTCAACATGGCACATCCGGACAAAGAAATCAGGGAGGAAGGCATCCGCCGCTTCCATGTGCTGTGCCGCGCGTCCAAACAGCTTGGGGCTGCATACATTTCGCTTTGTTCCGGCACCCGCAACCCGGACAATCTGTGGGCACCGCATCCGGACAATGATACCGATGCAGCGTGGGAGGACATGCTCGACGCCGTTTCCAACTGTACCAGAATCGCCGAGCAGTATGGCATCGTACTTGCCGTCGAATCGGAGGCATCCAACATCATCTCCACACCGGAACGCGCACGGCGGTTGATGGACACCATCGGCTCCCCGAACCTCAAAATGATCCTCGACTGCGCAAATCTGTTCCACGCAGGAACGGCGCATCCCAAAAATGTCCGCGCGACCCTCGACCACGCCTTTGCGCTGTACGGACAGGATATCGTCCTTGCGCACGGCAAAGATATCTGCGAGGGCGACGGCATTGCCTTCTGCGGTACGGGACGCGGCATCATCGATTTTGCATATACTGCAAAGCTGCTTGCCGATTACGGCTTTTTGGGTGACATGTTCTTACACGGCATCTACGACGAAGATGATATGGTCCGCGCGCGGGAGCATTGGCAGACTGCCGTCGCCATCGGAACCGATTCCACCGACAATTTTTCATAGGCAATTGCAAAATTGCCTACCTTCATCGCCCAAAGGGCGATATATAAACAAATTGCGTCGCTTGGGCGGGTGTCCCGCCCAAAAAGACACCTTCAAAGCGACCAAAGGGACGCCATCCGAAGAAATGCATTGCATTTCTTCAGAAGTTGCGCTGCAACTTCGTTGGCTATGCGTCAGCCCGATGAAACCGATTGCAAAATGCAATTTTGCAATCGATTAA
>JAFTLK010000236.1 GCA_017455975.1 Clostridia bacterium
GCACTCAATGCCATCGCCACAGGCGATGTTTTTGCGGCGCTGATTCAAGTTATCTATACCGCCGCCATCGGTATGTTGGACGGTGCTATCTACCTTCGCTCACGAAACCTGTGGGGCGTAATCCTCATGCACACCCTGACTGATGTTTCCGCTTTCCTTGCCGTATTTGAAAGCAATGCCACCGGCATGGATATTATATTCTGTATTTTCGGTTCGCTACTGTTTATCGCGCTTGCCCTTTATTTGATTCGGCCTGCAAAACGGGCGGAGATCGACGAGCTTTGGGCGGATAGCTGGTCATTTGGGGATGAAGACGGAAAAAAGCGCGTTGGTGCCAAGGTGGCTGCAATTCTGACCGCTGTTCTGGTTGTTACTTTTGTCGCATCCCTCGGCGTCACAATCTATCGGGTAAGAATGGGATATGATATTCCGTTTTTCCCCGCATCTGAAAAAGCACTTGATAAAGATGTGCAGTATCAGATCAGCGAAGACGGAAAAGAACTCACCATTTTGCTTCCTTATGAAGTCGGCGGAAAATACGACTTGGAAAACTCCGATCCTGAATCATTTGTTTTGAAAGAGAGCCGGGAAAACGGAGACACCTATCTCTTTTTGTTTTCCCACGAAGGCACCAACACGGAGAAGATTAAGCTCACCTTCTCGCTGATGCTCGGCGATACGGTTATTTCAATCAAAGATTATTCGGTAACGGTCAGTTTTAAGGAGGATGGCAGGATTTCTGCCGTTGGAGGGTAAACTATGAAGAAATTATCCGCTGCGTTCGGTTCTCTCCCCATGACATGGCCTGTCGTGTGCGTTTCTGCGGCAATCATCGGGGTTTATGTAGGCGTTATCAATCAAATTCCGATACTGTATGATACTTCTTTTCGGGATATTGCCGTTTCATATGAATGGTGGGTGCTGTTTGCTGTTTTGATCGTGTCAAACTGCAAGAGCGCCCGGGAGGCAGGTATGAAATGCCTTGTGTTCTTTCTCATCAGTCAACCGATCATTTACCTCGTGGAGCTGCCCATGCTTGGATGGGACAAGGCGCTGTACTATTACTCGCGCATTTGGCTGCCAATTTCTTTACTCACACTCCCGGGCGGAGCAGTCGCTTTCTTTGCCAAAAAACAGAATGTGACGGGTGCGGTAATTCTCGGTATCGGCAACACCATTATTGCCCTGATGGGAGTAAGCTATTTTCTGAAACTGTACAGTGCGTTCCCTCGGCACTTGCTGACAGTCATTTCGTGTGCGTCAATCATTGTCGTTCTTCTTTTGGGAATGCAGAAGAGGAGGAAAACAAGGATTCTGTCGGCGGCAACGACTGTACTGCTGACGGCAGGAGTCATTATTTGGGCGGTGCTTAACCAAAGAGTGATCTGACTATATGTATCGGTGTAGTTCTTATGAGCATAAAGAGATGATACATTATTTTATATCAACCACCAAAATATTCCTTTGAGAAAGATGATTATCATATAGGCTCTTTGAAAAAAGAGAAAATAAAAGATATTTTTATATTCAAAAGGAGACCAAAATGACCATACTTGCAGTCAGCAACAACTCTACTATGCTGGAGAACTTGTGCAACGGATTATCGAGTATACTTCCGAATGCCAACATTATTCGTGAGACCGACTCGCTTATGGCGGGCAAATATTCGTTTAATCATAACTTTGACATACTATTTGCAGATGTTAATATGAAAAGAATGGGCGGAGTGGAGTTGATCCGGTTTGTCAGACAGGAACATCCGGGAGTATTGTCCTATCTAATCGTGCCGAGTGGAGAGAAAAACGATTTTCCGTTTTTGACTCCTGACGAGGTTACCGGGATCATAGAAGAACCGTTAACAAAAGCGTCATTGGAAAAGGCACTGGCACAAGGAGCATAATAAAAATCAAATCATTTATAAAGGAGCCAAGATATGAACGATAAAATCTTCCGAAAAAAAAGCATTGACAGAATGTCGTCGCCTGAACAGTTGAACGATTACATAAAGGTCACCAATCCCGGCGTGTGGATGGCACTCGCGGCAATCGTGATCCTGCTCATCGGCGTTTGCGTTTGGGGCGTTTTCGGAAAACTCGAAACGAAATTGCCTGTTGCGGCGGTTAGTCAGGACGGACAGACGGTACTGTATGTAAAAGAGAATGATTTATCCGCTGTCAAAGAAAATATGAGTGTATACATAGGGGACGAGACTTATAAAGTCACATCGGTGAGCGCACAACCTGTGGCGGTTACCGAAGAAATCAGCGAATACGCAAGACACACAGGGGAGCTGAGTATTGGAGAATGGGTATACATCGTGCAAATAGACGGAAATATGCCGAACGGAGCGTATAAGGCACAGATCGTCACTGACAGTGTGTCACCGTTGTATTTTGTATTTAACTGAGGCGACGTATGGAAAATAAAAAGCAGAAAATCAAGCAACCGCTCACAAAAGGTGTAGCGAAAGTACCCGTCGTCATGCAGATGGAAGCGCTGGAGTGCGGCGCGGCGTCCCTTGCGATGATTTGCGCGTATTACAACAAATGGATACCGCTTGAACAGATCCGTGTCGATTGCGGCGTGTCGCGCGACGGTGCGAATGCGAAAAATCTTCTCGTTGCCGCCAGAAACTACGGTTTTACCGCAAAGGGGTACCGGTATGAGCCGGATGACCTGAAAAAACACGGAAAGTTTCCTTGCATCATTCATTGGAATTTCAATCACTTTGTCGTGCTTGACGGATTCAAGGGAAAAAAGGCTGTCATCAACGACCCCGCCAAGGGCAATTATACCGTGTCCATGGAGACCTTCGACAAGTCGTTTACAGGCATCTGCTTGATGTTTGAACCGAACGAAAACTTTGTTCCCTCCGGAAAGAGGAAAAGCGTCCTCTCTTTTGCCGTAAAACGGTTGAGCGGAGCAAAGGTTGCCGTTGTTTTCGTCGTATTTACGACGCTCATTTCCGCGCTGATCGGGGTGATCACGCCGGCGTTTTCGCGTATTTTTATGGACCGCCTCCTGACGCATGAAAGTCCCGATTGGTTCTATCCTTTTCTTATCGCACTGTCGGCAATGTCGGCACTTCAACTCGTCATTTCTGCTCTTGAAACCTATTACAGCAACAGAATCAATGGCAAGCTTGCAACTATTGGCAGCTCCACGTTTATGTGGAAGGTGCTTCACCTTCCTATGGAATTCTTCTCCCAAAGACTTGCGGGCGATATCCAGGGCAGGCAGGGGTCCAACGCCGGCATTGCCAACAGCGTGGTCAATACCTTCGCGCCTCTCGCGCTGAACGCGATCATGATGGTGGTTTATCTTGTCGTTATGATACGGTACAGCTGGATTCTCACGCTCGTAGGTCTCTCGTCGCTCGTGATCAATGCGTGGATGTCAAGTATCATATCCAAAAAGCGCGTCAATATCACCCGCGTTTCGATGAGGGACTCGGGAAAGCTGGCAGGCGCAACCGTCGCCGGAGTGGAGATGATTGAGACGATCAAGGCAAGCGGCGCGGAAAACGGATTTTTCGAAAGATGGGCAGGCTATCAGGCGAGTGTCAATGCGCAGAAGGTCAAGTACGCAAAGATAAATCAGTATCTCGGAATGATACCTTCCGTCGTTTCAACAATAACGGGAATTGTTGTCCTGACACTCGGCGTATGGTTTGCAATGGAGGGGACTTTTACCGTCGGTATGATCATGGCGTTTCAGGGAGTACTTTCTTCCTTCAGCGCACCGGCTACAACCTTTATATCCGCAGGTCAGACAATACAGGAAATGCGCACGCAGATGGAGCGTGTCGAGGATGTCATGGAGTACCGTGAGGACGATTGCTACAAGACCGAGGTCAAAGAAGAGAGTTTTGCAAAGCTGAAAGGCAATATCGAACTCAAGAACATAACCTTCGGCTATTCTCGCCTTTCAGATCCCGTCATCAAGGATTTCAGCCTCAATATAAAGCCCGGACAAAGAGTCGCGCTTGTCGGCACTTCGGGTTGCGGAAAATCGACCATATCAAAATTGGTGTCGGGACTGTATCAGCCCTGGAGCGGAGAGATCCTATACGACGGCAAGCACCTCTCGGAAATAGACCGTGACGTGTTCACGGGTTCGCTCGCGGTAGTCGATCAGGAAATCACGCTTTTTGAAGGTACGATTTCAGATAATATCAAGATGTGGGACAACTCGATCGAGGACTTTGAGATGATCCTGGCGGCGAGGGATGCGCAGCTGCACGAGGAGATCATGCACCGTGACGGCGGTTACAATTATCGCATCGCAGAGGGCGGCAAGGATTTTTCGGGCGGTCAGCGTCAAAGACTCGAAATCGCAAGAGTGCTTGCGCAAGACCCGTCGATCATCATTCTGGACGAAGCGACGAGCGCGCTTGACGCCAAGACCGAATACGACCTTGTCAAAGCCGTGAAAGACAGAGGAATCACCTGCATCGTTGTGGCGCACAGACTCTCAACCATACGAGATTGTGATGAGATCATCGTGCTTGACCACGGTGTGACTGTGGAGCGAGGTACGCACGAGGAATTATACGCCAAGGGCGGCAAATATACACAGCTGGTATCCAACGATTAAAGGAGTATCGCATGGGATGGTTTGAAGAACAGATAAAGATGCGGCGCGACAGCGACAACGAGGCACTTGACGATTCGCTGAAGAACGTATCTGCAATTATAAAAGGAAAGAAAGGTTTTTCCTTCGGGGACGACAGGGAAAAGATCAAAGGTGTGCTCGATGGGATACTTGCTTTCTTTCATATTAAATCGCGGGAAATTCCTCCCGAGATCAAAGATCTGAATGATCAGATGGAGTACCTTTTCCGCCCACACGGAATCATGTACCGTCCGGTAAAGCTGGAGAAAAATTGGTATAAGAACGCCTCGGGCGCAATGCTCGGAAAATTAAAGACGGGAGAGGCGGTGGCGCTTCTGCCCGATAAGTTGGGGCTATACGGATTTTTCGACCCGACTACGCAAAAAAGGGTAAGGCTGGGTCGCAAAACGCAGGAGCTTTTGGAAGAGGACGCGTACTGTTTCTATAAGCCTTTTCCGCTCAGAAAAATCGGCATACGCGATTTAATGCTGTACATATCAGGCAGCACTTCGCTGTCCACAAAAGTCTCCATTGTATTTCTTACGCTCTGCACAACCCTTGTCGGAATGATCACGCCGAAAATCACAAAAATTCTCTTCTCGGACGTACTTGAAAGCGGAAGCGCGAGACTGTTATTATCCATCGCCGTGCTTTATGTCTGTACAAGCCTGAGTTTACTTATGATAGGCGGGATCAAGTCCCTGCTGATGAATCGGATCAATACGGAGATGAATGTATCGGTTCAGGCAGCGACCATGGCGAGAATCCTCTCACTCCCCGCCGATTTCTTCAAGAATTACAGCTCGGGCGAGATCACTTCAAGGGCGCAATATATCGGCTCACTCTGCCAGACGCTGGTGCAGACCTTCCTTTCTACCGGATTGACTTCGATTTTCTCTCTCGTATATATCACGCAGATTTTTGTATATGCCAAAGAGCTTGTGATTCCCGCGCTGTGCATCACGCTTGTCACGCTGGCATTTTCAATCGTCAGTTCGCTTGCGCAGATGAAGATCAGCAAAAAGCAGATGGAGCTTTCGGGCAAGATGAGCGGTATGACCTATCAGATCATAACGGGCGTACAGAAGATCAAGCTTTCGGGCAGTGAAAAAAGAATGTTCGCACGGTGGATGAACGAATACGCGGAAGAATCGAAGTACACTTACGGAACACCTCCGTTTATTATGTTCAACGGCGTGATATCCACCGCCATCTCGCTTGCAAGCACGATCGTGATGTACTTTTTTGCCGTGCAAAGTGGCGTTTCGGTTGCCGACTACACGGCGTTCAATGCGGCATACGGTATGCTCTCCGGGGCACTCATGAGCGTTGCGGGCATTGCACTCACCGCGGCAAGGATAAAGCCGGTAATTGACATGGCAAAGCCTATCATGGACGCCGAACCCGAAATTTCCGAGGGAAAACACATCGTGACGAAGATATCGGGCGGCATTGAACTTTCCAATGTCAGCTTCCGTTACGAGGATCATTCACCGCTTGTCGTGGATGATTTGAGTTTGAAGATCAAACCCGGTCAGTATGTTGCCATTGTCGGAAAAACCGGGTGCGGAAAATCCACATTGCTTCGCCTTCTTCTCGGCTTTGAGAAGCCGCAGAAGGGTGCAATTTACTACGACGGCAGGGATATTGGTACGCTTGACCTGAAGTCTCTCCGCAAAAGAATCGGCGTGGTTACGCAGAATGGCAAGCTGTTTCAGGGTGATATTTATTCAAATATCATCATATCTGCGCCCTATCTTTCGGTGGACGATGCGTGGAAGGCGGCAGAGATCGCCGACATTGCGGACGATATCCGCGCGATGCCCATGGGGATGCATACCATCATTTCCGAAGGGGCAGGCGGCATTTCCGGCGGACAGAAACAGCGGCTGATGATCGCGCGCGCAGTTGCGCCCAATCCGAAGATCCTGATGTTCGACGAGGCGACCAGCGCACTTGATAACATCACACAGAAAAAGGTGTCCGAGGCTCTTGACTCTCTGAAATGTACCCGAATCGTCATAGCCCACCGCCTCTCCACCATAAAGCAGTGCGACAGAATCATCGTGCTGGACGGCGGAAAGATCGTGGAGGACGGTACATACGAAGAACTGATCGCAAAGAAAGGCAATTTTTATGAGCTTGTGGAGCGGCAACGGCTTGATCACTAAGAGAATTTTCAAAAAAATCAAGTGATTTTTCGCAAAAACGGGAGATTGACAGTATAAACAAGTGTAAGACGATTTGAGAGAATCGCAAACAAAAAAATTATTGGGAGGTATTTAAAAATGAACATCTCAAAAGAACTTTTGGAAAAGGCAAAAACAGCGAAATCGGCAGAGGAACTGCTGGCAATGGCAAAAGCGGAAAACATCGCACTGACCGAAGAAGAAGCTGCAAAGGCGTTTAAAGAACTGAACAAGAACGGCGAACTGTCCGACGAGGAGCTGGACAACGTTGCCGGCGGATGCAGCAAATATTCTCCGAGCGGTGCAGCAGAGAACAAAGAGGATGTAGTATTTCTGTATGAAATCGGTCAAGAGGTCGAGGCATATAATATCTTCTCGACAACCAAAAGAGCTGTTATTATCGGAAAATATATCTATACGCATCGCGGCTGTTATTGCCCGGGCTATAGGGTTAGATATTTAGAGGGCGGCGCCGAAGATGAGGTTCCTCAGACCGGAATCGAACAGCCGTAAGCGGATTCGATTTTTGAAAAAATTACAAACTCTAAAAATCGACAGTATAAATAAGTGAAAGACGATTTGAGGTGGGAACCGAGAGTCGAAAAATAAAAAATATTGGAGGACATAGTTATGAATATCTCAAAAGAGCTTTTAGAAAAAGCAAAAACGGCAAAATCGGCAGAAGAACTGCTTGAAATGGCAAAGGCGGAAAATATCGAGCTTTCCGCAGAACAGGTGGCAAAGGCGTTCGCCGAGCTTAACAAAGCGGGCGAACTTTCCGACGAGGAGCTTGATAACGCCGCGGGTGGTGGCTGCGGGGACACTCCCGACCGTAGCTATGAACGCCGAAAAGCTTGCAGATGGGATGCCGACGGCAA
>JAFTLK010000020.1 GCA_017455975.1 Clostridia bacterium
AACAGATCATCGACCGAGGTCAATGTTATGTTTTTCGCGCTGCTTTTCAAGGTACAACACCTCCCGTACCAAATTTTTGTATGCCTGCGACACCTTGCAGGAATCGTCGTATGCGTAAATGCTCTTGCCCTCCGCGTTGGATTCTTTGGCTTTGACTGAATGAGGGATTTCCGTACGGAAGACATTCAAGGTGTTTCCGTATGTTTCACGGAGCAGACCGGAAATCTCTTTTGCAAAATTGGTTCTGCTGTCTACCATGGTCAACAATATACCGTCGATCTGTAATCCAGGATTTATCTGCTTCCGCACCTTTTTCACGGTCTGGAGAAGCTGCTCCAACCCCTTTGCCGGCAAGTATTCCGCTTGTACAGGAATCAGAACCCTATTTGCAGCTGCCAATGCATTTACCGTCAGCATACCAAGTGACGGTTGGCAATCCAGCAAAATATGTGTATAGTTCCGTTTCACCGTATTCAGATACTGCCGTAATATCGTTTCGCGGCTGATAGTGTTCACAAGCGCAACTTCCATACCTGATAATCGAATATCTGCCGGTAACAGATCGACACCTTCTGCATGGTGTATAATTCCCTCGCCACGCTGTAGCGGTTCATCTTCGACGATCTTCGTCATAACATCCGTGACCGTTGTCGGCAGCTGATCCGGCTGTGGGTATCCAAGTGCAATGGTCATACTTGCCTGCGGATCGAAATCCACCAGAAGTACTTTTTTACCGGCTCTTGCAAGTCCGATTCCGATGTTAATACACGAAAAGGATTTACCAACGCCACCCTTCTGATTAACGATGGCTATTATTTCTGCGTTCATTTTGTTCCCTCCAAAACAAAAAAAAAAACTAAGTTCCGCTGTTCCAATAAATATTGGATACGTAACTTAGTTCTTAGTAAGATATTTTGTTCTCGTTTTCCGTTTACAATAGGTTGCTTCGATTCCGTTTTATCGGTATTTTCCTCATTTTCAAGGTGCTTTTAACTGTTAATTCAGGAGCCTTATTTTCTTAATTTCTATCAGAAAATGAAAAAAGTCATTCAAGGCTGTGGTGCACCTTCAGGGATTCGAACCCGGGACCCACTGATTAAGAGTCAGTTGCTCTACCAACTGAGCTAAAGGTGCATATTGCTTGAATGACTTTTTTGGCTCCCCCTACTGGACTTGAACCAGTGACCCGTTGATTAACTTAGTGAACACAGCCTTGTTTTCGTTAGCGCTCATAACGCACCAACAAACTTATACTGAATGGTTATTTTCTGCTTGATTTCCCCGTCCACACGGATTCTGTCGCCAATGATGATCTTATCAATCAGTCGGTTCAAAAGCTCGGTGTTCAGTTCCTCGACTTGCGTATACTGATCGAGCAGATCAGCAAACTGCCGTGTTCCTTCCTCGGCATCGCGGACATCGGCAATCTGTTTCTGCAACGATTCTAATTTCGTGTGTAGTTCCTCTTGTTCAGATTCCCAGCGTTTCGTGATCTCGCGGAACTTTGTTTCAGAGATCGCGCCGTTCAAACGGTCTTCATACAAAAGGTCAAATCGCTTGTCCATATCGGACAGCCGCGTCTGAATGGTATTCACTTCCGTTTGCGCTTTTTTGATGCGGGAACCGTTATCTGCGCCAAGTTTCTTTGCAATGCGTTTGATGCAGGCATCCTTATTTTTGTGGATAGCGGCAATGATCTTCTGAATGTCGTCCAGAACAGCATCGTAGAGCTCATCCTTGCGAATATAGTGCGCTGAGCAGTACTCGGGACCTTTCTTTTTGTAGGTATTGCAGACGTAATAGTTATCCCGATCACTGGCATTGCAAATACCAAGCGCATAGCCGCATTTCACGCATTTTATCAAACCGGCGAAAATGTTCTCCGCCCCGGATTTGCTTTCACGCTTTCTGCTGCCAAGTGCTTTATGAGCATCCTCCCAGAGCTGTTCGGAGATCAACGCGGGGAATTGGTTCTTGACCACAATCCACTCGCTTTCATCCTGCCGAACAATCTTCTTACTCTTATAAGACAGTTTTCTGCGTTTGCCGCTGATGAGATGTCCGAGGTAGGTCTGATTGTCCATCATGCGATAGACCGTGACAAGATTCCATTCATACGGGTCTTTGCTGTATTCCCGTCCTGCCTTTTGTGCCTGATAAGCGGCAGGTGTGATGACTTTCTGTTGTGTCAGCACACGGGCGATTTTGTTGTAGCCGTAGCCGTGATATGCTGCCATTTCAAACATCCAGCGGACAGTCGGTGCGGTTTCCTCATCAAACTCCAGCATATGTTTATCGGAATCACATTTCTTCAAGCCATATGCGGCTTGGGAGCCGATAAATTCACCGTTCTTTGCCTTTGAAACAAATGCCTGACGAACTTTGTGTGAACAGTCCGCGGGATAGAATTCGTTGAACACATTCTTGATCGGGATCATCAGATCATAATCAAGGCTATTCCGCGCGGAATCCACATTTTCGGTGATGGCGATGAAGCGAATGTCATGCTCCGGAAAATATTCGCTCAAATAATATCCGATTTTGACGTAATCACGCCCGAAACGGGAAAGGTCTTTCACAATGACCGTGTTGATGTTCCCCCGCTCGACCTCTTTCATCATACGAAAAAAATCGGGACGTTCAAAGTTCGTGCCTGTCCATCCATCATCACAGAAAAACGTGTAGTCGGCAATCCCGAAATCACGGCAGTAATCGCCAAGGATTTTCTTTTGTGTTTCGATGGATATGCTCGTGCCGTCCTGCTCGTCGTCATCACTCAGGCGGCAGTAACAGGCGGCAATAATTTTTTTGCTTTGCATTGTTTTTTCCTCCAAAATTCATGCAAAGCGGTTGGTGGTTTCATTATAACACATATTCAGCCACAATGTCAACAGTCCGACCGCTTAAATTTTTCGTGTTCTTGGGGATATTCGATCTCAATCTTTTCGGCGATGTAATCCGCGACCAGCTCGATTAAATCCTGTGAACCAAAGGTGCGTTCTACTGTCAGACCGCTGTGCCGTGCACCTTCCTCATGGACGGATGAATATAGCGGCGAAGTTGAACACCCAGGCCGTTAGTAGTTGAACACCCTCGTCGCATATGGCTGAACAGTGCCGTCGGCGAAGACTGAACACCCGCGACGGAGCCGTTGTACATTGACAATAGCAAAAAACTATGGTAT
>JAFTLK010000237.1 GCA_017455975.1 Clostridia bacterium
AACAGTGAAACCGACCTATGGTTACGATCATAGGTCGGTTTTTGCTTATGGTCACTTTGCATATCGCGGGTCCAACAGCGGTTTTCCGTCTTTATCCACTAAAACGGTAATGCCTCCGATGTTTGTCCAGTGTGCCATTAAATACTGTACACCTGTTTGAGTATCTACAATAATTCTTGTTCCTTCCACAAGTCCGTCTTTTTCAATGATCTCAAATCTTTTTTTCATGTCTGTTACCTCTCATATAATATGATCAGAGTGCGAGAATCTCCCGCAGCCGTCCGCCGAGCACCTTTGCAATGCTCGCAAATCCGCCGTCGGTCGGATGGCAGTTGTCAACGAGTGCCATTTCCCGGATGTCCTCCGAGAGCAGCTCACAGCCGCGGATGCAGTATACATTCCGATCCCCAGCCGTGATGGCATTGGCATAGGTTTGGAGCATGACATTGACACGCTCACGCTCCTCTTCATTGAGATGATACTTGGGCCGCGACATCATGATGATGGGAAGGTCGGGCTGTGCCGCACGGACGGTTTTGAACATCCGCTCATGCGTTTCTCTGTAATACTCCACCGTCGGTGCGTTGTGGTCATAATCGTAGACAAACGCGGACATGGTAAGCCCTGCAATGTAGTTTGCAATCTCGTCCTCACCCTTTGCACAACCGGCAAAGCCGAGATTGATGAAATCGCAGTCAAGCGTCCGTCCGATGATGCTTTCGTAATTGCAGCCGGGACGGGTCGCACAGCCGCCGTGTACAATGGACGAGCCGTAGTACACAATCGGTGTTGTCACAGCGTAATCGGGTGCGGCGCGCAGGACACTGCCCTCGCGGATACCGATATACAGCTTTTCCACCATGCTGTACAGGGGCATATTGACCGTGTATTCACGCTCGGCGGGATCGAAGATATCGACAACCCCCTCATATCCGTCCGTGACATCCAGCGGCGGTGCGTAGGTACCGAAATACCGCGTTCCGCCGTACAGATCACATCCTACCGTACCCGACAGTGGGAAAAAGGAAAATTTGCTGAACGCCTTTACCTTGATGCTGATGGCGATATACGGGCTGTCTGTGATGAAGCGGATGCGTCCGCCGGCGGTGTGCGCGCAAAGATTGCCGACACCGTCACTGACCGTTTTCGCAATCTCCGAGGGCATCCGGACATACCGATCCCCCTCGCGGTAAACGCCGTGGATGCGGAACGGTGCATCGTCGATGTCATAAAAGACAAGTCCGTCCCGCGCAAGATTCGTATTCAGATTGATTTTTGTTGACATCATGTTACCTCATACACTTCCCGTCCGTGCGATCAGCTCATCCTGCATCTCGCGGGACAGCTGGGCAAACATTGCGGAATAGCCGCAGATACGCACAACAAGATCGGGATGGGTTCCCTTGTGGTCGCGTTCTTCCACCATCGTCTTCCGGTCAGCGACATTCGGCTGCAGCACCGGAATCTTCAGTTCCAGACACGCGGCGATGTATGCCGTCAGCGCGTCGGTCGACTGACTGCTGTCGGTCACAGTGCATGGAATAGCGATATCATACATACCGACATCGTGGAAATCGGCATCACAGAGAACGGACATCGAGCGTGCGGCTTCGGTCAGAGACGGCGGGGATGCCATATTCATCTGGCGCGAGAAAATCTCATGCGCATGACGTCCGTCCGGCGTCGCCCCGGTTCTCTTTCCAAACCAGGAATACTGATAATAGGTAAACAGCGAGGTCCCCCACGGGATGCCGCGTCCGTTGACAATGCCGTCAGCAACGTGAGAAAGTGCACAGGCAAGGTCTGCGGCAAATGCATCGGCAGATGCGGAATGACCGAAGCGGTTGTCCGAGGATTTCAGATGCAGGCGGTACGGCTCACAGTCGGCAAAGTCGGACTTCACCGCGTCAAGAAGTTCGGTCAGCGTACCGTTGTCATAGGCGGCGCGGAGGGCAAGCAGGCTATCACAGAGCGTGCCGAAGCCGACAAAGGACAGCGTTTTGTGATTGTACCGCGCACCGCCGTTGGAGATATCGGTGCCCGCTCTCGTGCAGTCCGCTGTGAACGATGACAGCATCGGCGAGGGGATATATTCATGATGGCGGCGCTCATACGGTGCCAGCGTTTCTGCAATCACGCGGATATAGGAGTGCAGACCCGACAGAAACAGCGCATACAGATCATCAAAGGTGTCAGCCGTCCCGGATGCATACCGGTAAAACTGCTGTTTGTCGTCGGACAGGGATTCTCCGTGGCACGCAGAATACACGGTATCGAGCAGCACCTGCGGCAGATTCAGATAGATAAACGCGCGGCTGTGCACCATGTTCCGGCAGATGACCTCCTGACAGCCGTTGCCGACATAGGTACGGGCATCCTCGGGCGACAGACCCATCCTCTCAAACATCGGAATGATATAGTCGTCATTTTCGATGACGAGGTTGTTGTTGCCGGTCTTCATCAGCGCGGCAAGACGGGCAAGATACGCGCGGGGGGAGCCGGACGAGGCTCTTGCATTGAGCTTGGGATTGATCAAACGGTTTTCGGTATAGGCATCCAGCACCATATCCGTCATATCATTGTAAATGGGATTGCCGTCGGGATCACAGCCGCCGATCATCGCAGAAACGCCGTTGTCATACGTTTTGCGTTCCTCATTGAAATGGCAGTGCAGATCGGTTTTGTAAAGAAAGCTCTGCAGAAGGAAGTATGCTTCCTCACGCGTGATTCTGCCCGCAGCCAGATCGCGCTCATAAAACGGCTGCAGCAGACGGTCAATCTGCCCGTATGCATTCATTTCCACGCCGTCCAGACCCGAGATCCAGAGCGTTGTACAAAGAATGGCGTTCATCGCATCAAACAGCGTCTGGGGCGGCTCCCAAGGCGTGTTGACCGAGGAGACAATGCGCGCAAGATTATAGCGTGCATCCTCGTCCGGAGCATCTGGAAGCATTTCTTTTGCACGCGCACGCAGACGGAGACCGATATGCTCCACTGCACGGCAGGCACGCATGACCATTTCCCGCCACCACCGTTTTTCGGGATCGGTTTCCTCGCGGTTATAGGCTTCACATTCCTCATACACGCCGCGGAATCCGACCGACAGGAGCTTGTCGTGATCGAGCGTATTGTGCAGCGTATCGGTATAGCGGCTGATCGAACCGAGTCCTGCCGCATTGACTTTTGCCATCAGATCATGCAGAGGTCCCATGTCAGCACCGCTTGTTTCAAAGCAGTAGTCGCCGATGCCGCTGTAGCCGTTGTCGCGCACCACACCCATATCGAGTTCAAACGCAAACGGATAATGCGGATAGATATGTACATCGCTCTGTGCGGCGGTTAATTCAATGATCGCGGTTCTGCGGGTATATGGTTCGCCGTCTGCGGGAACCTGTGCGCGAATGTATCCGAGATCGGTCGGATAGTTTTGCAGAACCGCATCCATGTCCGCCTGCATGACAGGCTTCATTTCCTGAAATCGAAAGTTCATAACATGCTCCCTCAATCTCTGAACTCAAAATAAGAATTAATAAATACCGACAAACGAAATGATCGGGCAGACACGGGAATCGAGAATCCGGATGCGGATTTCATCGGTTTCAACTGCGTCAAACTTCGCAATCTTCTTATAACCGACGGTCGTACCGCTTGTAATCTCAACCCATTCGCCGTTCACTTTTGCATCGATGGCATACTTTTCAATGCGCTGGCTGTATGGGATACATTCCTTGATAACGACGTGGGTTACGGTTTTGGTTTCAGACAGCTTGATATTCAGCGTGACAGCGTTTTCGCCGTCAAAGGGCTTGTAGTAGGTGTCATAGCAGTCACACTTGACGTTTTCGGGCAGATCATAGCCGTTGTCAGAATCCGCTGTAATGACGGCATCTTCCGCGAGGTTGTGCGCAAACGTACGTCTGATATATTCGCCCATGCCGCGCAGACGCTCGACATCGACTTCATGAAACAGTCCCCGTCTGTCCGGCGGAATGTTGAGCAGAAGCGTGGAGTTGCCGCCGACCGTGCGGTACCAGATGTCAAGCAGCGTTTCCACAGAGCGCACCTTGTCATCCTCATGGTCATGGTAGAACCAGCCGGGACGGATCGAGGTATCCGTTTCCGACGGACGCCAGACAAGACCCTTTGCACGCTGCATCAGCGAGCGGCTGCCCAGATCCCGGTCCATTTCGCTGACCTTGCGTTCCCGGAACGAAGCATCGTCCTCAGTCTGGCTGTTTGCCGCGACCTCATCCTGCAGATTCACCGATGTCGGCAGGACCGACCATTCGGATTCACGGGTGTCGCCGGCTTCGTTGCCGCACCAGCGGATGTCGGGACCGGAAATGGCGATGGCAGCATCGGGCTGCAGCTTCCGGATCAGCGCATAATAGCGATCCCAATCGTATACCTGCTTTTTGCCGTTGGGACCCTCCCCGCAGGCACCGTCGAACCAGACCGTGAAAATGTCGCCGTACTGCGTGAGCAGTTCGGTCAGCTGATTGCAGAAATAATCGTCATACGGTGCACCCTGTCCGTAGACCTGCGCATTTCTGTCCCACGGAGACAGGTAAACACCGAATTTGATGCCGCCGCGCGCGCAAGCCTCGGAAACCTCGCGGACAACGTCACCCGCACCGTTCTTATAAGGGCTGTTCTTGACCGAATGCTCGGTATAGGCAGAGGGCCACAGGCAGAAGCCGTCGTGATGCTTGCATGTCAGAATCAGACCCTTGATGCCTGCAGACTTGAGTG
>JAFTLK010000238.1 GCA_017455975.1 Clostridia bacterium
GAGATCGTGCCGAAGATGGTCAATCTGGGCACCCGCCTCACAAAGAAGATCACACTGAACATCCCGATGATGAGCGCGGCAATGGACACCGTCACCGAATCCGCTATGGCAATTGCAATGGCGCGTGAGGGCGGTATCGGTATCATTCACAAGAACATGCCGGTCGAACGTCAGGTAGAAGAAGTCATCCGCGTCAAGAGAAGCGAAAACGGTGTCATCACCGATCCGTTCTATCTGTCTGCGGACAACACTGTTGCGGAAGCGGATGCCCTGATGGCAAAGTACCGTATCTCCGGTGTGCCGATCTGCGATGAAAACAAGAAGCTCGTCGGTATCATCACCAACCGTGATATGCGTTTCCTCACCGATTACAGCATGTCCATCGGCGAAGTCATGACCAAGGACAACCTCGTTACCGCTCCCGCAGGTACCGACCTTGTCAAGGCACGCGAAATTCTCTCCCGTCATAAGATCGAAAAGCTCCCGCTCGTCGACGAAAACGGCATCCTCTGCGGCCTGATCACGATCAAGGACATCCAGAAGGCATCCAAGTATCCGAACTCCGCAAAGGATGAGCGCGGCAGACTGATCGTCGGTGCGGCTATCGGCGTCACCTCCGACGTTGTTGAACGTGCAGGCAAGCTGCTTGAAGCAGGCGCTGACGTTCTCGTTCTCGACTCCGCTCACGGTCACTCCAAGAACATCATCGACTGTGTTGCAAACATCAAAAAGGTGTATCCCGATGCACAGCTGATCGCCGGCAACATTGCAACGGCAGCAGCGGCTGAAGATCTGATTCTCGCAGGTGCGGACGCTGTCAAGGTCGGTATCGGCCCCGGCTCCATCTGTACCACCCGTGTCGTCGCAGGTATCGGTGTTCCGCAGATCACCGCAGTTTACGACGTTGCCTGTGTTGCGCAGAAGTATGACGTTCCGGTCATCTCCGACGGCGGTATCAAGTACTCCGGCGATATGGTCAAGGCACTTGCCGCAGGCGCGGATGTCCTCATGATGGGCTCGCTGTTCGCAGGCTGTGAAGAATCCCCCGGCGACACCGAAATCTATCAGGGCCGTTCCTTCAAGGTTTACCGCGGCATGGGCTCCCTCGCGGCAATGGAAAAGGGCTCCAAGGACAGATACTTCCAGGAAGGCAACAAGAAGCTCGTTCCCGAAGGCGTTGAAGGCCGCGTCCCGTTCAAGGGTCCCGTCTCCGATACCATTTATCAGATGCTCGGCGGTATCCGCGCAGGTATGGGCTACTGCGGATGCCAGACCATTCCGGAGCTGCAGAAGAACGGCCAGTTCATCCGCATCACCGGTGCGGGCTTGCGTGAATCCCACCCGCACGACATCAGCATCACAAAGGAAGCACCGAACTACTCCGTCCAGTCTTAAGCAATCATTCAAAATACAGCAAAAGCCGCAGAGTTTGATCGCTCTGCGGCTTTTCTTTATGCGAAAATTTCACTGTGCCGCAACGCTTTCGGCAATCGAAAGCAGTGTTTCGCGGTCGGTCGAATCCGTCACCATGTAAAAGATGTAGTCAGACAGCCAAATCAGGATCAATGTTCCGTTATCATAATTATATAAATAGGCAGAAGTGTGATTGGTCAGCGATATCTGCTCCGTACCGATTGGATCGTTATCGATCAGAATATCATCTTCACCCTCATTGTATACCTTTTGAACAAAGGTGATCTGTTGTCCTGCTGAACCATCTATATAGCATATCACTTGTGCCCAATCATCGATGATTTCCATCTCCCACCCATCCGGTATCACGGGAATCCGTTTTTCCTCAATGGTTTTGGGATAATCGATCGGTTCTTCGGCTTCCATACGGATCCCGATATGATCGTCAAACAAGGTGGTGACAGCTGCCCAGAACTCCGCACGCACCGTCGGTATGCTCATACAGGTCACAAAGCCGACCGTACCGACGATCAGAACAGCCACAGCGGCAATCTTCAGGTATTGAATCGGGCGGGATAACAGCAGCGTTTCCCGACAGATCATATGCCGTATTTTCCGATCCGTTTTTTTACTGACAGAATACGTCCTGCCGTCCGATGCGGAAAATTCCTCCGCTTCCTGCTCCAGACAGCGGAAGGCAGCCTGATGCATCAACTGATCAAAGGACAATGCCGTTGTTTTCATTTGTTTTCGATCCTCATTTCTTTTTTGATCTTTTGCAATGTCCGCGAAAGCACCGTGCTTACCGTGGACACATTCATTCCAAGCTCACGGGCAATGCGTACATTGGAAAAATTCTCGATGTATTTGAGCAGAATGATCTCATATGCAGGCGGCGGAAGTGCGTGCAGAATTTCAAATATCCGTGCAATGCTGTCCGTATCTGCCATGCCTGTAATGATCTCATCGGCAAAATCCGCGGTGTCCGCATACTCCTGCAAAGATCGCCCGCCCTCACCGTTTTCGAGCGGTGTATCGGCAGAGCAGAAGTGTTCCTGTTCCAGCTGCCGCCGTTTCCATGCATTAATACAGACACTGCGCGTGATGATAATGATCTTCCGATGCTCTTCTTTTTGGTCAATGCCTTTGAATGTATCGCGGTACAGAATGATTTTATGAAAAATATCGATCAGCGCGTCCTCGGCATCCGCATCGGAAAAAGAAAATTTTTTCCTGATATATCCCAAAATCATACCGGAATACGTTTCGTACAGCCGTGTCAGCATGATGCGCTCACTCTCATCCAGGATCGCATCGATCGCCGCGCATATTGTGATAACCGTTGGAATCACCCGCTTTCTTTACTGTCATTATAGCATACGGATCCCTCCGCGGTCAATGCAGTCGCAGAAAATATTTTTGAGAAAATTTCGTTCAAAAGTGAGACGGTCGGGTATGCTCGATTGTTATATATAGTAGAGGGGTCGATCATCCCCAAATAAACAAACGGAGGTACAAATCCATGAAGAAATTGATCGCCATTCTATTGACAGGTGTTATTCTCTTGTCGCTGGGTATTCCCGTCTTTGCCACCATGCCGGATAATGGGAAGGTACAGCCATTGTGGAATAATATCAGTTCCTTATCGCATGATTTAACTTTCAATGGTCAAAACGGTTTTTCATCTGCCATTATTTCTGCTTAGACCTGAACAAAAGAAATCAATGCGTCACTTGCCGTGTACAAGGAGATCGGAGACGATCAGTGGGAATATGTCGATCATATTTCCAAGAGGATCACAAGCAGTACCCGTATGAATTTGAGTGTTTCTTTCACAGGGGAATCTGGGGCATATTACAAATCCGTGCTGAATGTAACAGTTACGAAAAACGGAGTTGACGAGCAGGAGATCACGTTTGAGTATAAGACTTGTCCGTAAATTGTATGTGAACCTCTGATCAAGGTTTATATAAATTTTTAATTTTTGATCGATATACTAGTCACTCGATCACTTGGAGGTGATATACCCCGCAAATAGGAAGTTATGAAAAATAAATAAATTACAATTATTATTTGAAGAGGTACAAAATGAAAAAATTTTTTATTGTAATTGTGATGATTATTTCCCTTGTAAGTACTATTAATGTCATTTCTTTTGCGGTAACTGACGAACAAAATGTATCAACTTATTCCAATGAGCTTGTAGGCTTGGTTGCAGTTGATCCGAATGCTCGTGCAGCTGAAATACCAACATTGGAATATGATATTTCTCAAAACGGAACTTACCACTTTGACGGAGGATCCAACTCCCAAACGTTATATACCCTATATTATTTTTCTGGTTGTGAAAAATATACGGTGATAGCAAACAATTTACAGTCATCTGGACAAAAAGTAATTGCACGGAATTTGGATGGAGATAAACTTGAGGAATATACCATTCCCGCTGATGGCAGTATCACATTCCGTGTTACTACAACTGAAGAATGGTATCTTGAGTTTCCTGGTGGTGGTATTTTTGGTGATGGGACAGATGTATATGGTACAGTGTCAAAATATTATGGATAAAGAGATAGAATAAAACAAATGCAAATCTAAATATCATATTATGTGGTATTTAGATTTTCACAAATAATATAAATATGTTTTACATAAAACCAATTATATGCATATTCGCAGTATGGTTTTTTATAGAAATTACTATAGTATTATTTCTACGCAAGAAAGCATATCAACTATCCATTATCGTTTATTTTTCGGCTGTCAATACATTTATTATGTATTTGATTGCTTTGTTTTCGCTGACAATAGTTTATGCTCGCAGTCATATCAAGGGCATCAATCTAATACCCTTTCAAGACCTAACTCCAATATACAAACATATACCGTATGATATGTTAGAAGGATATATCCTTAATGTTTTACTGTTTGTACCCTATGGATATCTGCTTCCATATATCAAAAAGAAACCGTTTCTGAAACAAACTGTTCTCTATTCTTTTTTGCTGTCTTTGTGTATTGAATATTTTCAGTTCCTTTTCAAAAGAGGGATATTTGATATTGATGATCTGATTTGCAATACTGTTGGCGGGTTGATCGGTGGAATGATTTTCCATATATTTAGGAATAGATAAGTATACGACAAATCCAAAAACTCCGAGACTACCGCACATATCAGCGGAATCCCGGAGTTTTATCATTTCATTTCTCAATTCACCGGATACGTCATCACAAATCCCGACACCACACCGCCGTCAACGGTAACGGTGAGATTTGCGCCGTCGAGGTTGTACTTCTGGACACCGAACGCATCCTCGGCAGGATCGCCGAAGGCTGCCTTGATGTCGCTCTCTGCCGAGCCGATCATCAGATAGGTGCCGCTCACATCAAGCGCAACGAGATCGGAAAGAAGCGAAATCTCCGCGATGTATTCTGCACCGGATGCATCGGGTGAGGTCAGCACGGTGTAGAGACCCGCATAGGTGTAGACGCGGTCAAAGCCCTCGTGAACACAGCTGGGTGCTTCCATCATGTCGGAATAATCACCGAGTGCGGCAAGTGCATCGGCGGCAGGACTGCCGAGCTTGACGGTGACGCCGTTGTCGAATACGCAGGTATAACCGTCCACGGCAGGGGTCGTCTGCTGTTCCGGTGCTTCTGTGACCGCTTCTGTCACAGCGGCGGTTTCGCCCGTCGGCTGTGTTTCGGTGACAGTCGGGGTTTGTGTGTCAGAGCCCGGGGTGTCGGATGCAGTATCGGAGGGGCTGCCTGTCTCGCCGCCGCAGGAAACCATGGCTGCGGCAAGTGCGGCGATCAGCAAAAGGGAAATTGTCTGTTTCATATCGGGTGTGCTCCTGTTCTGAATAAAGATATCGGTTACGGGGTTGCCGGGTAGAGGGATGCATCGAAGCTGTAGTAGCCCTCGACCTCGTTGACGGAATACTGACGCACCTGCCAGTCGGTCAGAAGAAATGCCTTGATCTCGTGGTTTTTCCACTTGGGACAGGTATCAAGATGATACCAGTTTCCGCCGATTTTGACGAGATTCCAGTAGTGCGGCGCATACGGATTGTCGCGCTGGATTTCAATATTTTCGATCCCGGCGCGTGTCAGAAGTGCAGATGCAACAGCATAATAGGTATAACAGTTGCCGATGTGCGAGGTGAAGCCGGAATATGCGGCTTCCAGATACTTGCCCATCAGATGCGAGGTTGCTGTAGAATAGCGCAGATGTCCGACGCACCAGTTATAAATGGCAGAGGCCTTTTGCGTATCGGTCATACCCGCCCATGTGATGGATGCGAGGATCTCATCGGCATAGAGGTTGACCGACGCCTGATCGGCACCCGTGACATAAACGGCCGCGCTCTGGGTGGCGGTATTGCCGGACGTATCGGTCGCGGTGTATATGACGGTATACTTGCCGACCTTTGTCACATCGACGCCGGACGCATCGACCTTGACCGCGACGCTGCCGTCGGCGTTGTCGTATGCCGTAACACCGGAGCGGTAGGACACCGTTCCGTTCTTCTGTGCATAAATGGTATGTACGCCGTAGATCGCCGGTGCGGCGGTATCGGCAATGACGGTGACCGTCGTCGTCTTCTCAACGCGGTTGCCGCCGGCATCCTCGGCAATGACGGTGACATTGACCGTGCCTGCTTTTGCGGTATCGGGTGCTGTTTTGAACGACAGCTTGACCTCGGTCGCGTCAACCAGCTCTGTAACAAGGCTCTCCGGGCTGACGGTATGACCGACATATGCGGTGACCGGTGCGACACTCAGCTTGGGCGCAACCGTATCGACCATCGTCAGCGATACGGTCGGCGTGCTGTACTTACCGTGCAGGCGGACATCATACGTGCCGGGTGCAAGCGCAGACGGGTCAAACGATGCATCAAAGGTCGGAAGCGCAGCGCCTGCCGCAGTCATCGCGGTGAACAGCGTATCCTGCAAATCGTCCAGCGTCGTGCCGCATTCCGCCCTCAGCTCCGGTGCAATGTCCCAGATCTGCAGCGCACAGGAAAACTCGGTCGTATTGCCGGCCGCATCCTCTGCCAGGACCACGACGGTCTGCGGCGCAAGGCTTTCAAAATCGGGGGCGGTCAGATAGGACAGGGTAACCTCGGACGCATCGCGCAGATTCGCGACAAAATCCTGGGGTGCAAGTGTATTCCCGGACAGAAGATTGTAATTGCGTTTGGTTCCCTTGGGCGGCGTGGTATCGGAAAGCAAGACCGACAGAATCGCGCGCTCGTCCTCGGTCTGTGCAACAACGCGGTAGGTACCGCAGACACCTGCATCGAGTGCGGTCATATCGATCGTCGGATATGTGGGATAAGCCTCGGCGAGCAGTTCCGCAATGGCAGCCGCATCGGTACCGAATTCAATGCTCTGCGTACAGGTATCTTCCAAAACGGAAAGGGAAACCTCCGATTGAACGGTGTTGCCGCCCGCGTCGGTCGATAATAGGATGCAGGTCCGCTCCCCCGGGGAGGAAGTATCGGGGGGTTCGGCGAATTTGTGCGTGACATCGGTTTTGTCCTCACACAGCAGAACACAGTCGGACGGCAGAGGAACCGTACCGACGCCGACGGTCATGCGGTAAGGTGTGACGGCAGGCAGCGTCAGATCGCGAACAGATACGGGAACGGTACGTCCGAGAAAACCGAAAAATGTCAGCTGGATCTGCCGCTCGGCAATTTCAGAGGTATCGACATCCGCCGGCGCCGGGTCTGCAGTTGTCAGCCGTGATAAGATCGGATGTGTCTGCAGTGCACCGAGCGATACCGTTTCATCAAGGTCGACGGTCACAGGACCGCTCAATCGGAAGAGAATCGCACAGAGGATGCCGAATACCAACAGTACCGTTCCGCCGACAATCCCCGCACCGATGCCGAGCCATTTTCCGATCGGTTTCTTTTCTTTGGGTTGCGGCTCATCCCCGGCCTCCGATGCAGAACCGGCTTCGTCCGTTTCATCGGCTCCGGTTTTCTCCGACGCCTCAGATACATCCTGTGTCTCTCCGGAAGCATCATCATTCCCGTCATCCTGCTGACGGAGCAGCTGCTCGGACACAAAGACCGTTTCCGGCGGCTCTGTGCCGTCCTCATTCAGTTCCGGTTCTGCCTCTGCGCTTTCGTCAGGCACTGCTTCCGCATTGTCCGCATCATCGGCATCGTCCGACACGGGAAGATCGGGCAGCGGCGAAAAGAACGGATCGTCTGCCCCGTCACCTGCTGCTTTTTTCTCCTTGGTGCTGTCCAAAAAGCGCGTTAACAGCGCATCTGCTTCCGTCTGCACTTCAGCCTCTGCAGCCGCTGCCTCTGCCGCCTTTTTTGCCTGTCCTTCTGCGGCAGTCTGCTTTTCATTGGGTGTATTGTTCATATTGATCTGCATAAATTCCTTTATACTTGATGGTTTACTGTTTTGCACGGTTGCTGCCCGTGGTGCGGAGCGCTCCCTGCGCATCGACCGTTGCCGCACAGACATCGCCGACATCATAGTCCGCCTGTGCATTCCAGGATGCGACCGATCCGTAGTTGCCGGTTTCGGTACAGCCGCCGCACAGCGTATAGGAGCCGTCACGGTGTTCGGTCACGACAGCCGATCCGCCTGCGCGGATCCGTGTCACATTTTCCAGCTGCAGTACATCCGCGATCCCGGCCGAGCGTTCTCCGCGCAGAGCGACGGAACCGTCCGCAAACAGCACCACTGTGGTTCTGTCGCACGCTTCCACGTCAACCACATTGTCAAGATCGTCCACGTCACACTGTCCAGCACTGTCAGAACCGCATGCAACAACCGTTCCGTCTGTCCGCAGACCGACGGTAAACGCATTGCCGGCGGCAATCGCCGCGATATCGGTCCAAACCGAGGTATTTGTGTCACACTGGTGCAGGCTGTTGTCGCCAAGACAGGTGACATGCCCGTCTTCATGCAAAAAGACAAAATGTGCTTCTCCTGCCTCAACAGCTACCACGCCGCGCAGTGCTGCCGCCGCCGAAATGAGCGCCGATTCTTCGGGCAGAACTGCGGTTGCGGTATTGCCGATGATGCGGTTGGACATCATGCTCACCCCGCCGTCCTCATGGACAAATGCGGTCATAAGGTGTGCCGATGCCATGGCGGTCACAGCAGGCTTACCTGCAAGATACGCCCGGATGCGCTTCTGTGCATCGGCCATGGATGTATCCGCACCGTCCTTCGGCTTCACGCCGGACGGCTGCATGCCGAGTGATACACGTCCGTTAGCATCACGCGACAGAAGGAGGCCGCCGCAGGTCACAGAATTTGCGTGATAGGCGCGCTTCTGGGATGCGGTCAGCAGGGGATACAGGTTTTCAAGATCCGCACGGATGGCAGGATCCTCGGCAGTGATCGGAATATGGGAGGCATCAATGCCGAACTGCTTTGCAAGAAAGAACGCGCTGTCGGCATCATGCGACTCCGAAAAATGGTCGATCAGCGCCTGTTCGATGTCTCCATCGACCGTACTGCTGTCGGTGCGGTAGGCACCGATGAACGCCGCAGCATCATCAAAGGCGTTTTTGCTGATATAATACCGCGCCGCAATGCCGAATACGTCGGCAATGGTGCTCACAGACAGCGTATCGTCGGTGATCCGCTGTGCGGCACGCATGGCGACATGGTACTTGTTTTCGGCGCACGCATACCGGACAATGGAGGCATACAGCTCATCCAGTGCCTTCGTATCGTCTGTTTTCTGTGCAACCCGGAATGCGGATTCGTCAAGGGAGCTGGTATACGGATCCAGAACCACAGCAGCGGCGGCTTCCGTGATCTCCCGATCAAACGGATGCGGCGCGCCAAGTGCGTAGACATACGCGTTTTCCCAGTCTCCGGCCTCCAGCGCACGCTCCGATGCCTCTCTGCAGATATTCTGCTGGATGGCGGCAAACGGTGTTTCGGAAACGATGCGGTACGCCTCGTTGTAGCGGCCCTCTGTGCAAAGCTGCAGCACGGTACGGGACAGCGCACTTCTCTGGGAATTCAGAAACAGATTGTCGCCGATCTCCTCATTGACATACGTTTCTGCCTGCGCCTGCTGACCTGCATCCAGATAAACTGCCGCACCGATCATGGCGCGTTGATAGGACAGATAATGGACACCGATCGCACCAAGCGCCGCCATACCGACGGCAAGCAGGGCATATCCGACGATCCGGACACCAAGTCTGCGTTTCCTGCGCTGTTTCTGCTGTTCGATACGTGCGATTTCCAGCGTATCGTAAAAGCCGTCATCCGCATCGGCGGCAGCGGCATACGCGGAACTGCCGGGAGCCGCATCGGCGGCAGGCGTACTGAGCGTTTCCTCACCGTAGACGGCGTTCATGGCTGCCTGTACTTTTTCGGCATCCTCCTCGGAGTAGACAAAGTCACCCGGCGCGAAAGTGATCGTATCTGCACGTCCGGCGACCCGGATCTCGCTGACATATGCGGAAACACCGGGAAAGGCCTGCGCCATTTCCTGCGGCAGATTGAAGCTGCACAGCAGATATTCGTGCGCATCGATATCAGTATCTGTATATTCGTAGGTATAAAAGGGATTGGCAGGGTCATCGAGCATGACCGGCAATGCCGAAAACCGATAGGAGATGGTAAAGGATGTAAGAGGGATCGAACGGTCGCGTCCAATATAGAAATACAGCGTATCGACAGGCTGTCCGTCCTGCGCAGTTTCATGTGTACGGATGATATAGGAAAGAATTGCAGGGGATGCCTCCGTCGGTTTCGGGGCATCGAGCCTGAGCTGGTCGGCGAAGCGCGGGACGGGATCGTAGATCATGGCGCTTCCGTTTGCGGCATTGCCGCCCGGGATCTGTGTATGCATAACCGTCCTCCCTCCTCAATATACAGCCATTTCCGAGACCATCAGCGGAATTTCATCGATGGGATGGTCGGTCGGAAGATAGTACACGGTGTTGACATCCTGAAAATGCCACCATTCGGAATTGATGATATCAAAGCCGCAGGAGACCATGACATCGCGCAGATAATTCATGTTCTTCCGTGCGGTATCGGTCATGGTCGTACTCAGGCGGGATGCCGCCTCGGTGAAGGTATGCATGGGTGTCGGCATTTCAATGAGCTTGCCGTTCCGATCGATAATGGAAATGTCAAGTGCGGTACCGCGGTCGTGCACACCGCCCATGCCGCGCGAAGGATCTGCGACCCATTTATGCTGACGCACGACATCGAACCAGCGCTGCTGTACGCTGGTCGGACGGTATGCGTCATAAATAACCATGGTATACCCGTCGCGGCGCAGAAGCTCGATCGCCTCAAGCATCTTCGGCAGAAGATCGTACTGTACCAAACACAGATTACGGTCGTAAAACGGCTCCTTGATGGTCGTCTCGGGCGTGGAAAGCTGCATGGAAACGATCACGTCATAGTCGGACAGATCGGCATACTGCCAATCCGCCGGATTGGTGGATTCCAGAACGCGCAGATACTTGCGGATATCGACCAGATGGGAATATGCCGGGACATAGGTCTCGTCGTTGGTCTTCGCCATACCGTATTCGATCGGCAGCTCGGCGTATACGGCAGATTCCGGATCAATGGCACGCAGGAACCCGTCCTTTGCATAGCCGAGCAGCTTGCCTTCCATGGAGGACACCTCCGCCCAGATGCTGTTTTCAATCGCAGCCAGTTCAATCAGTGTTCCGGCTGACAGCGTACTGATGGGGGATGTATCGCCGACCTTGGCAAATATCTCCATTTTGTCATAGACACGCATGATAAACGAGGTCGGTGCATCGCTTTCATTCGGCTGTCCGTCCGGGGTGACAGGCGTCAGGGGCGCCTCACCGGGAGCAGGCTCCGTCAGATCGATCAGCGTGTTTTCAAACGAGACACCGAGTGCCTCTGCAAGATCAAAGCCGGCAAAAGTCCGGTTTGCGGCATAGTATACGCCGTCTCCCCGTCCGCCGGTGCAGGAGGAGAGAACGAGGATGACAGCACAAAGTATGCAGAGCAGATTTACCGTATAGGATTTTCGCATCGTAATTCCTCCATGTTTCGTTAGTTTTCAGACAGTTCCGTTCCGTCTCCCATGATGCGGCCGTCACAGCCGATGAGCGTGCGCAGATTGCGTTCCGCAATCTCCACGATGACCACATCCGCACGCACCGTTTCCAGAAGATCGATACGGTACGGCACGGCGCGTTCAAACTGTGCCGCGGAAAAGGATATCGCGAGGTCGCCGAGCATGGCCGAGGCAAACGAGTCGCGGAAGCAGAGCAGCGTACCCGCCTCACCGGCACTGCGCGTGGTGATGGTCATATCCATGGCGGTCGAAAATGCCGAGGTATAGATATACTGTCCGTCATAGGTATAGACAGTATCGTCGTCATAGCGTACCGCTGCAGGATAAAGCAGACGGTCAAGGTCTCCCTCATGTGTGGAGATATCCGTGCGCGGCAGAACGGTGAAATCGGGCATCGGCAGACCGAGGTGCTCCATCACCGCGGTATAGGCGACATGTGCGCCATATCCGTTCCAATGGGAGTCGCGCTTATGATAGAGCAGATGCCCGTCTTTGGCATCTGTCAGTACAGGACGCAGATCGAGGAACTCGACCTCGGTTTTTGCACCGAGATACGTAAACAGGCGATCAAGGTCGGACGGGACATCGGGCTGTGCCATGCGATACCGTGCGGGCATATATTCCGGATAGACGGTATTTTTGTTGGGGGCGGGGACAAACAGCAGGCGTGCGCCGTGTTCATCGGCATAAGCATCCAGACCGGAGAGTGCGTCGGCAATGGCGCCAAGCTCTTCTTCCGTCAGCGGGTTTGCGCGCAGAAAGCTGTCAAGCGTATCGGCAAAATAGAGGAATCCGTCCTCTCCGACCACGACCTGGTCGTTGCCTGTACCGAACACCTCTGCCTTCAGCGTGGAAAACAGATCGACGATCCGGCCGCGAAATGCGAAACGCTTGGAAAACCAGGTTTCGAAATCGTCACCGAAGCCATCGGAAATACGGCCGTCGGTGATAAGCATCGGCATTTCGGCTCCCTCCACAGCAGAGGAAGCACCGGGGATCAGCATGCCCAGCGAGAAAAATGCGCACAGGCAGAAAAACAGAATACAGAACAGAAGTGTGCCGACGGATTTGATGTTCAGTTTCATATCGGTCACCTCAGAAAATGTAATAGATAAACGGATTGAATGCCGAGGACGCAAGCGTCATCACGCACCAAAGAAACAGCGGAATGCAAAGCACGGATACCGTACCGTTCCACGCAGATTCAAGTCCCCGCGCACAGCATGCACGGCGGAGTGCCGGAAAGACAGGCGCGGACAGAACCAGCCCGGCAAGCAATACTGTCACGGCATACGGACTGAAATACTGCAGCACATCTGCGGCAGAACCACCGGGTGTAAACATATGCCCGATGAACGCAAAGCCGGCACCGACCGACGGTGCCCGGAACATGACAAAGCCGAGCACGACGCAGAGCAGCGTATAGATGCGGAGCGGAATCTGCCATACACGTTTTTTCTCCAGCTTGTCAAAGGCACAGACACGTTCCAGCATCATCAGTCCGCCGTGCCAGAGTCCCCACAGAATGTAGGTAAAGTTCGCACCGTGCCAGATACCGGTCAGAAAGAAGACAAAAATGCGGTTGCATATGGTTCTTGCAGAAGAACAGCGGTTGCCGCCGAGCGGAATGTAGACATAGGTGCGGAACCAGTCGGTCAGCGAAATATGCCAGCGACGCCAGAAATCGCGTATGGTCACAGCGGAATAGGGATAGTTGAAGTTCTCACGGATGGAGAAGCCGAACATCGACGCAAGACCGATTGCCATATCGGAATAGCCGGAGAAGTCAAAGTAGATCTGGATCGAATAGCAGAGCGCGCCCGCCCATGCAAGCGCAGCTGAGGGTGCTGCAGCAGCAAATGCGGCATCGGCAATGACGGCGGCAGTGTTGGAGATCAGCAGCTTTTTGGATAGTCCCAGCACAAAGCGGCGGATACCGTCGGCTGTTCCGCCGAGTGTCACCGTTCGGGACGACAGCTGCGCTTCGATATCGTCATAAGCGACAATCGGCCCGGCAATGAGCTGCGGGAAGAAAGAGATGTACAAAAGAAGATTGAAGTAGTTTTTCTGTACCCGGCACTGTTTGCGCGAGACATCCAATACATACGACAGCACCTGGAATGTATAGAACGAAATACCGACCGGCAGGGAAAGTCCGGGCAGCGGCACATCAAAGGGAAGCAGGGAGCAGAGCCACGGCACATACTTGAAAAATCCGAGGATCAACAGATTGATGACAACAGCAAATACCGCCAGAAGATGTCTGCGCCGATCGTCACCTGCCTGTATTGCCGTACCGATGGAACGTGCGACACAGTAGTTGAACAGCACGGACAGAAGCATAATGACAATATAAATCGGCTCACCGTAGGCATAAAACAACAGGCTTGCGGCGCCGAGGAGCACGTTGCGCGCAAGGATATATCTGCCGGGGATCAGCAGGTACAGAAGCCATACCGCCGGCAAAAACAGAAACAGGAAAACAGTGGATGAAAAGACCATTTGATAAAACCCGTATTCAAAAAATTATATTCTTATATATTATATCATTTTCTGCATGCAAATACAAGTATTTTCCGTGAACTCGTACGCGGAAAATACGCAGAATTCCTGTTTTTAACACAAAAAACACTCTGTCACATCGATGAGAGATGACAGAGTGTCTGACGGTATTATTCCGCTTGCAGCATATCGCCGTTATCTTTGATTTCTATGAAGCACGGATGCTCGTGACCCGATGCATTGGGCGAGTGGAACGTAAAGAACAGGCGGCCGTCCGTTGTATGGAAGACCATGCCGTGTCCGCCGTCCTTGGTGTAGAGCGGCGGCATATGTTCAAATTCGGTGCAGAGCTTCCCGCCTGCAAACCTGGCAATCAGCTCAACATATGCGCCTTTGATGAAGGAGGACCAGATCATAAACTGCTCACCGGTTTTTGAACGGTACATAAACGGACCGTCGGTAACATAGTGATCGGTACCGTTCATCGGATAAGCATCGGCATAAGGACAGTCGGATGCCTTGAACAGAAGCGTCGGTTCACCTGCCGGATGTGTCAGATCGTCGCTCAGCTCCATACAGCAGATGGTGCCGTCGATGATCTGCATGTGCTCATGGCAGAAGACGAGATACGGAACTCCATCCGGGCTGACGTACAGCGTTCCGTCCAGACATTCCCATTCTGCGGGTGTCAGCAGGATATCGCCGTGCGGCGCAAAAGGCCCCGTCAGACTGTCGGACTTTAATACACAGGTGCCCTTCAGACCGCTCTCCTGCGTAAAGGTGGCGAACATATAGTAGCTGCCGCGGTATTCATGAACCTCCGGCGCCCAGTTGACCGCACGGTTCAGGCCGTACTTTTCGGAATCAAAGCAGGGGATCGGATCGCTCCATGTTTCCAGATCAGACGAGGTGTAAACGTCAAACCCGCCTGTCTGATTGCCAAACCGCACGGCGCGTGTGCCGTACATATAGAAAATTCCGTCTTTCAGCACGATAAAAGGATCGCGGATGTTGATATCAGAGCATTTCATGTGTCAGTTCTCCTGTATATAATCAAGTATTGTTTTTCAGGTATGCGTCGATTGCTTTTGCTGCAGTTTTCCCTGCACCCATGGCGGAAATGACCGTTGCGGCACCGGTGACCGCATCGCCACCGGCATAAACCCCCGTTTTTGTTGTCGCGCCGGTCGTCTCCTCGACAATGATGCCGCCGCGGGCATTGACCTCCAGACCGACGGTCGTGGATTTGATGAGCGGATTGGGGGAGGTACCGATGGACATAATGACGCAGTCCACGTCGATGACATGCTCCGTGCCCGGAAGCTCAACCGCACGTCTTCTGCCGCGCGCATCGGGTTCACCGAGCGCGCAGCGGACACATTTCAGTCCTGTGACAAAGCCGTTCTTCGGATCGCGCTTGTCATCGGGGTTGGAATAGCCGAGAATTTCCACAGGGGTGTTGAGTGTGAGAAATTCGATGCCTTCCTCCGCCGCATGCTCGACCTCTTCCTTTCGTGCGGGAATCTCCGCCATCGAACGGCGATAGACGATATAAACGTGTTCAGCCCCCAGACGCAGTGCCGTTCTTGCCGCATCCATGGCAACATTTCCGCCGCCGACAACAGCGACATTGCCGCCGCGCATGATCGGCGTGACGGGATCGTCGCGGTACGCCTTCATCAGGTTGGAGCGCGTCAAAAATTCGTTTGCGGAATAGACACCCTTGAGCGATTCGCCGGGAATACCCATAAAGTTCGGGAGTCCTGCACCGGAACCGATGAAAACCGCCTCATATCCCATTTCAAACAGCTCATCAACCGTCAGTGTCTTGCCGATGACCATATTGCAGGCGATTTCCACGCCCATTTTGCGGAGGTTGTCCACTTCCTTTGCAACAATGGCTTTGGGCAGACGGAATTCGGGAATGCCGTAAACCAGCACGCCGCCTGCGGTATGGAGTGCCTCAAAGACGGTGACAGAATACCCTGCCTTTGCAAGATCTCCGGCACAGGTCAGACCGGACGGGCCGGAGCCGACCACGGCGACCTTATGACCGTTGGACGGTGCTGTCTGCGGCTGTGCGTCGGAGTGCGCATTGTGCCAATCGGCGACAAAGCGTTCCAGACGGCCGATGCCGACAGATTCCCCCTTGATGCCGCGGACGCACTTCGATTCGCACTGTGTTTCCTGCGGGCATACACGTCCGCAGACGGCAGGCAGAGAGGATGTTTCGGAAATGATCTGATATGCGCCCTCAAAGTCGCCGTCCTTGATTTTTGCGATGAACTGCGGAATACGGATATTGACAGGACATGCGCCGACACACGGCATATTCTTGCAGGAAAGACAGCGCATAGCCTCATCAACGGCCGCCGCCTCGTCATAGCCGAGCGCAACCTCGTCGAAATTGTGTGCACGCACAGACGGCTCCTGCGTCGGCATGGGATTCTTTTTCGGTGACATATTCGGCATCTTACTTCACCTCTTTTTGGAACAGATTGCAGGTTTTCTCATATGCGTGCCGCTCGAAGTCACGGTACATCGCACCGCGCGACATCGCCTCGTCAAAGTCAACGGCGTAGCCGTCAAAGTCGGGACCGTCGACACAGGCAAACTTTGTGACGGGCTTGCCGTCGGCATCACGCAGCGTCAGACGGCAGCCGCCGCACATGCCGGTACCGTCAATCATGATCGGGTTCATCGAAACGATGCACGGAATCCCGGTCGGACGGGTTGCCTCAACGACGAATTTCATCATAATCAGCGGACCGATGGTGATGACCGCGTCAAAAGTTTCGCCGGCTGCGAACAGCTCGTTCAGCGGCAC
>JAFTLK010000239.1 GCA_017455975.1 Clostridia bacterium
ATCACAAGCATTGCCGATGATGCAAAGCTTGTTGTAGATGGCGGCGGTATGTATTCCCCCGACGGACAATACAATTATCACACGACCTTTCTCATGGATGGGAAATTGATGGTATACGGATATCGGGAAACGAATGGGAATCGGGAGTGCGGCTGTCTGTTGTCCATACGGGATGGTGTCACAGAGGACATCATTGCAGTGCCGAACATTGGGGGTGCGATCCCGTACTATGCATACCCTTTGTCGGATGGGAGCTTTGCGGTATTATGGAGTGAGGGACCGATTCGGGAGGAGTTATATTATTATTTCGGCGTAACACAATCGGATGGCACACTGCTTGCGAAGATGAATCTTGATGAAGTGTATCCCGACTTCTGGACAAACGGGGATTTTAAGATAGAGGAACTGGAAAACGGCGATGTGATACTTTTGCACCGCGGTCAGGGTTACTTCTTTTTCGGTATTTTGTATGAACGTGCATCGCAAACGATGAAACTCAACCGAATCGTTCATCAATCGGATGTCTGCGCATATGTCAGCGTGGAAAAAATGGATTATATCGGAGATTGGAAATGGATATCCTTTGCCGAAGCCGAAAGATGCTCGATTCTGGATATGAAGACGGGCATTTATAAGAATGCAAAATTCCGTGTTCCGGCAGGCAAATCCAAAATGGTGTTCATCACCGATGAGGATGGAAATTATTATATATATGACAGAGGGGGCTTGTATACCTACAATGACAATCTTCCGCCCACAAAGATTGCCGACTGGAATGCGTGCGGCATCAAGTATTTTGCCGGTCCTCTGAATCTGTGGGTCGTCGATGCGCAGAACTTTTATATCCTGAAAACGGTTGAGGAAAAGAACCGG
Organism: Clostridia bacterium; assembly: GCA_017455975.1. GTDB lineage: Bacteria > Bacillota > Clostridia > Oscillospirales > CAG-272 > RGIG3925. Next base: position 874 of record JAFTLK010000239.1, read on the forward strand.
GAGCACCACTACTTGTATTATGTCCACACAGAACAGATCCCCGACGAAACACCGAGGGAAATTATCGCCCTTGATTATTACGGCAGCATGGATTGGGTCACGGATGCTGCTGTCATGTTTAACCGTGAAAACGAGCTGTACGAGGTACGGATCAATTATGTCGATACCGCAAATCTGAAAACGGACGAAGTGCTTGCGGAGCGTATGATTACCCAACCGCATCCCGACATGATGCTGGTGGAAGCACGTGTCTCTTACGACGACTATTACGACAAAAATGTCTTTCTCGACTTATCCCCCTATGTTGGCGACCTGCTCCTCGGCTGTGTCAAGGATGCCACCAACTATAAGGGAGCGCTGTATACCGTGCCGTCCGAGATGCAAATCAACACGTTTTTGTGTCTGCCCGAGGTCACGGAGGATTTCTTGACGTGGGATGTGTTCATGGACCGGGCTGCAACGCTTGACGACCGCGCGGTGCTGTTCTCCGATAAGATGGCTGTCAAATATCTCAAAGAAAATGCCATCATGGACTTTTTCAGTCTCTCGGACGGTACGGCAAGCTACGACAGTGACCGCTTTCGTGAGGTCATGCGGTTTTTGGAGACCATGGAGGAAACGTATCTTGATAAAACCGTTGGTTATTTAGGAACACATTTCCGCGGCGAGAAAGGCTACACCAATCCGACGCTTCCCGCTCGTCTGCGCGAGGGAGGATTGACGTTTTTGAATCTGTGGATTCGCTCGGCGGAGGATATCATGATTGCGCGTCATCTGTTTGGTGAGGAGGACTTTGTCTTCTGCGGCTATCCCTCCGAGCATGGCGGCGGCGCGAATGTCAACATGCCGAGCCGAATGGCGGTGCTTGCCGATACCGATGTCAAGGATGGCTGCATTGCGTTTGTCAAATTCCTTTTGGACAACGAGCGGCAGACCGCAGACAACCACATGGATTTGCCCGTGACCAAAGACGGCATCCGCGCGCTGTTTGAAAAGAATCGCTACTATCTCTATACAACGGACGTTTACAACAACATCGGAAATCCCGCCGCGTCGATGCGTGAGCCGACCATATCCTTTGATACCTCCGACCCCATCGTCATGATATCGGCGGAGTTTTCCTCGGATGCACCGATTGCGCCCGAAACCGACGACAACGGCAATCCTTACGGCTACTGCGTGGAGCTGCCGCAGAAGGACATCGACGCGTTTCTCTATTTCCTTGATAACTGCCATATGTCAGCGGGCAGTGATGATACGGTGGAAGCGATCGTCACAGAAGAGCTGTCCTACTGGCAGAACAGCGTGAAGTCCTTGGAGGAGGTCACGAAGATCATCCAGTCCCGAGTGAGTATCTATCTTGCAGAGAGAAAGTAAGGTATGCAGCCCACACCAACCATACAAAAATCATCCCGTACCGCGTGTGCGGGATGTATTTTTTCGGATTCTTTTGAAAATTCCCAAAAAATTTACAGAAATCTGTTTATAAATCAAGGATTTCATAGTAAAATATATAGTAGAATCCCGGACACGGACGATTGCGGTATCCGGGTATGAAATTTAAAATTGTATGATGTGTATGATGTAACCGAGACATTCTATAATCACACATATGCAGCAAATGGTAGATGTACTGTATGCGGTTA
>JAFTLK010000240.1 GCA_017455975.1 Clostridia bacterium
AAGATCGAATCCGATACCCTCGATGTCGATCTTGCGGCAGGTACATACGAATGCACCGCGATGTTCCACAGCGTCGATCCCCAAACCGGCCTGACGCTCGGCTGTGCCGGTGCCGTCATTTACCTGACCGTAGAGAAATAACCCAAAATCTAAAAATCAAAATTTCAAAGGAGAAACCCCCATGAAAAAGCTTATCACACTTGCCCTTGCCCTCTGCATGGCTCTGTCCGCCACCGTCTGTGTATCCGCCGCTGAAATCAACTCCGACGGCGGCTCCGGCAGCACACCCGTGTACCTCAGCTCCACCGATGACGGTACGATGGATGGCGAGCCCTCCGCAACCGCGATGTCCGTCACCGTTCCCACCGCACTTCCCATGGCGATGTCCCAGACCGGGGATGTCACCACCGCCGATAACTGTCAGATCATCAATCATTCCTACGGTGCGGTCCGCGTGAAGTCCGTGACCATTTCCGCGGAAAACGGCTGGCATCTGACCGCGTTCAGCGACAAGTCCGCACTTGCTTCCGAGAAGGTGGATTCCGACAAGCTCGGCTTTGCCATCCGCATCGGCGGCGGCGAATGGGCTGTGACCGACAACACCGACGCATCCGCACAGACGCTCATTTCCGCTCCCATCGCGGGCTGTTACATGAGCGGTGCGGGCAATGCGGCAAACAACACCGTCAGCGTGGATTACAGCGCAATCGTCACACCGCTGTCCACCGCTGTTACCAATGCCAACATCGCCAATGTGGTGTTTGTCGTTGAATGGGACACTGCGGCATAAAGAAAAAGCACCGTTCACAAAACGATGCTTTGAATTTCTGTGTGGTTCTTGCGCTGCAGAAATCATTACTTTTCGATCAGATCTTCCATTGTGCACCCAAGAACCTTTGAGAGCAAAAGAAGCGTATCTGCATTTGCTTTGTTTATGTTTTTGTTGCGCTGCTCGTACATTTGAATGGATCGAAGGCTGACACCGGAACGCTTTGCAAGCTCGGTTTGTGTCAATCCATAAGCTGTGCGAAAGCGTTTTAAGTTAGTTTCAGAGAACACCTCTCTGATTCTTGAATCTGCAGCATCAACAAACTTGCTGATATCGGCTTCGTGCAGTGTATAATACATTTTCTGCAGGTCATCGTAAGATAATGCTTTGAAGATTTCACCGTATTTTCTGCCGGAGTACCATTGATAATACGCCACAGCCCATCCGATCCAATATTCTTTGGATCGACCGAAATGCTCATGCACTTGAGGAGTCAGTTTCTTCCCCGTTGTTTCAAGTACAATTTCCATAACGATTTCGACACCGCTTTTTCCTGCAAGATAGGTCGGTTCACCGTTCTCCATTCGTTTGCTGACAGAACTTGCAATGAACAGTTTTATAAAATCGTCCCCGGAAATATAGCAGGCATTGATGGCATAGTCAAAAGCATCCCCGAGCAGTCCCTGTGCCTTACTCAGATATATTTCTCGGTATGCGCGGATCATCGTTCTTAATGCCTCCCCTCATGATATCCTGGATGAATAATCCATCACTTTCTTCTTCGAGCATATTCAAGAATAATTGGTTTGCCTCATCGTTTCTTGCTTTACGCAAAACATAGTATTGATCCTTTTCAGCAATGTTGTAACCGTCAAATGTCAGCTTTGAGAACGCGAATTTTGATTTTATGACAATTTGCTCGCCAAGCTTCCCAAGCCTCATTGCACGCGCAAGTTGTTCGACCGTAATCGTATTATTCAGAAACGATTCTGCATAATCAAAGTATGAGTCGTCGGCTCGATATCCGGTTATTATGTCATAGGCATTGACATTTATCCCGAAATGATCTGTCAAGTATCCTCTGCCTCTTCTTGCAACCGGATTTTTGATGGAAAACAAACGATGTTCAACCAAAACCGCAATCCAATTGAGGATGGTGTATTCGGGGCTGTTCAGATTCAAAACATTCAGGTACTCTGTGTCAAGCGTATATCGGTTCGAAAATCCATCCCGTAAGGATGAGATAGCCCACTCTTTTGCAAGTGCTTCATTTGCGGTGCAATAAAAACCAAGCCCAAAATCGTTATTCATTCTTCCTTCACCGAAAATGGGTTGTTCCACTATTTTTTCAGAACCATGATATAAAGTAATCAACTTCTCCATTACAAATCCCTCCATTCTCGCTCATCAATATTATATCACCAAAGTGATAGAAAATCAAGAGATGGACACAAAATTAATATCACCAAAGTGATACTTTTGCAAACCACAAATATCTCATTGAAAAGTATATCAGGTTTTCTGTAAAGTTTTCAATGCGTGTAACAAAAAATCAAAAAAGGAGATCACCCTATGACCAATTTCAGAACCAAACTCACTTCTCTCATCCTTGCGGCTTGTATGCTGTGTGCCGCATCCATCTCCGTATCTGCCGCCGAGATTACCCGAAGCGGCGGTTCCGGTACCACACCCGTCAACCTGACCACCACCAACGGCGGCATCGGCGGCGATGGCGGTGATGTCACGCCCACCAAGCTGAATGTCACCGTCCCCACTTCCCTGCCGATGGCTATGTCCGATGACGGCACGGTTGTGACGGCCACGGACTGCCGCACTTGCTCCGCATGTGCCATCGTCAACAACTCCTACGGTGCGGTCCGCGTAAAGTCCGTGACCATCTCCGCCGCCGACGATTGGAATCTGACCGCATTCGGCGACAAGTCTTCGCTGGCAGGCGAAAAGGTGGACTCCAACAAGCTCGGCTTCGCGCTCTCCATCGGCGGCGGCAAGCAGGTGATGACCGTCTCCGACAAGGCGACCCAGCAGCTGATCACGAATCCCATCGACGGCTGCTACATGACCGGCATCGGTGACGCGGCGGGCAATTTTGTCAGCATCGATTATGATGCCATCGTCACGCCGCTTTCCGGCGCTGTGAACAATGCCACCGTCGCGAATGTGGTGTTCGTGATCGAGTGGGACACGGTCTCGTAAAAAACGAATATATGCAGACAGGGCGGTTCCATGAATCACCCTGTTTCTGCGGAAAGGAGGCAGCATGAAGCACAAATCCATTCTTGTGCCGGTTCTTGTATTGGTTGCAGTGTTCACGCTCGGCATGAACGCGTTTGCCGCCGCATCCGCCACGGCGGCCGTACCCGTCACGCTGACCGTGTCCAACGAATACCGCGCGGTCAATGTGACCGTTCCGGCATCCCTGCCGGTGCATGTCATCAACGGCACGGTCGTCACGGCGGACAATGCGGTCATCCGCAACAACTCCAAGGTCAGCGCAGTTCAAGTCACATCTGTTTCGGTGACGGACGGTACGTACAGGGTCGGCGATTACGAAACCTTTTCCGGCAAACAGACCATCGCGCTGAAGCTCAACGGCTGTCCCACAAAGGGATCGGGAAGACTTTCCATTACGGAGAACGCCTTTCCCGTGATCGCGGCGAGCGGAAGTCAGGCGCTGACCTACTTTGCCAGGGTTTCGGGGGACGCGCCGAACGCGGACGACATACCGGCGGCAAACGTGGTATTCACAATTTCCATTGTTGATTAAAATCGGAGGACGATATGAAAACATGCAGAAGATTTCAGGCAATGCTCCTTGTCTGTTTTATGCTCTTTACCCTGCTCCCCACGACCGTCTTTGCGGCGACGGCGACCTGTCCTTATTGTGACGTCACCTGTTCCTATACCGTGGGTTACGATTATTGGACAAAGGACATCCACAGCATCCGTCACTGGTGCTCCAACTGCGGCCTTGACATGTGTGAGGGCGCCAATTCGGAAAGCCATACCTTCTCAAACGGCATCTGCACCAAATGCGGCTACGACAACGGAACCGGCACCACGGAACCTGCGGTGTGTAATCACAACAGCACCTATCGGAGCTGGAACGTATGCGATTGGTGGGAATACTGCTCCGACTGCGGTGAATTCCTCGGCTCCGGCACAAGCCACGGACCGTTCATCTACGGCAGCTGGGAATACCTCAACACCATTGAGCATCGGCGCAGCTATTCCTGTCCCGATTGCGGCGAGGGCGGTTATTCCAACGAAAGCCACAGCCCGAGCACCGTCTATACCCCCGACGACAGCACCCGCCATCAGGTAAAAACCGTCTGCTATACCTGTGACGGCACTATCAGCACAGGTTACGCTGACCACACCGATTCTGACAGTGACGATATCTGCGATATGTGCGGCTACGGAATGTCCTGCTTCTCCGTAACTGTTCCCGCGGTCATGATGCTGGCGGTATCCGAAAACGGTGCGGTGAGTGCTGCGACGAACGCGGTCATCATCAACAATTCCACCGCCGCGGTGACGGTCAGCGGTATCACCATCCTCTCCGCTGACGGCTGGTCACTCGTCCCTTATGACACCAACATGGCAAACGAAAAGGTGAATGCAAACCTCATCGGCTTCCGCATCGGGGATATCTGTACCCGTGCATACGGCAGCAGCGAAACGTTTGCCGGGAACTGGACGGTCGACCGAGGATGCGAATACCCTCTTTCCTACGATGCCGTCGTTTCCGCCGCTTCCCGTGCGATGACCGCAGAACAGGTGCTGACCGTGATTTTCGTCATCGGGTGGGCGGCGTGATTTATAAACGATCCATCAAGGGAGGTGATGCTTCATCCAGGAAGAAGTTGAGAGCAGAACCGTTGCGCTGACCGTCAGTACAGCCAAGCTGACCGGAGGGATCTTCCGTGCGGCGATCTGCAAATTCCTTGCCCACTGCAAACAAAGACATGCGGAAAAGCAAACCGTGATCCCCCACGGCAAACAGTCGGTAAAGCAGCTGATCGGGCAGAATCAGGGTGTTTCCACCATTGAGAGCAACGATCCGCACATCCGCGATTTTGAGAAGATCGCACGGAAATACGGCGTCGATTACGCCATCAAGAAGGTGAGGGACGAGGACAGACCAAAATATGTCATCTTCTTCAAAGCCCGCGATGCCGATGCGCTGACGCAGGCCTTCACCGAATACACCCGCAGATCCGCCGAGCGGGAGAGAAAACCGTCCGTACTGCAGAAGCTGCGTGACATCGGCGCGATGGTACAGAACAAGGTTCTGCAGCGGTCGAAAACGAAACAGAGGAGTGCGGAACGATGAGCGGAAAGCTGAAAAAGACGGTCATTCTGCACATCCCGTACGTCATCATCGGTCTGATTGCCGCAAAGCTCGGTCAGGCGTGGCGGTGTACGGATGGTACAGATGTTGCCGAGAAGATCCTGCATCTCGGCGACGGCTTCTCTGCTGCGATGGCATCTCCCCTGCCCGCCTTTCATCCGTTTGACCTCTGCGTCGGTGTTGCGGTCGCCGTGATCTTCCGGCTGATCGTCTACGGCAAATCGCAGAATGCAAAGAAATACCGCAAAAACGAGGAGTACGGCTCTGCCCGTTGGGGAAAACCGGAGGACATTGCGCCGTACATCGATCCTGCGTTTCAGAACAATGTCATTCTTACGCAGACCGAGCGGCTGACCATGAACAACCGACCCAAAGACCCGAAAACGGCGCGGAACAAAAACGTGCTGATCGTCGGCGGTTCGGGTTCCGGTAAAACACGGTTCTTCATAAAGCCGAATCTGATGCAGTGCCATTCGTCCTATGTCCTCACCGACCCCAAAGGCTCGGTCGTCTGTGAATGCGGGACGATGCTTCAAAAGAACGGCTACCGCATCAAGATTCTCAACACCATCAATTTTGCAAAGAGCATGCACTATAATCCGATGGCCTACATCCACTCGGAAAAGGACATTCTGAAGCTGGTCACCTGCCTGATCGCCAACACCAAGGGTGAGGGCAAAGGCGGTGACGACTTCTGGATCAAAGCAGAAACGCTGCTCTATACCGCACTGATCGGCTACATCCACTATGAAGCCCCCGCGGAAGAGCGGAACTTCAATACGCTGATCGAGATGATCAACTCCATGGAAGTCCGCGAAGATGACGAGGAGTTTGAAAATCCCGTTGACATCCTGTTCCGCGAGCTGAAAGAGAAAAATCCCGATCACTTCGCGGTTCGTCAGTATGCAAAATACAAGCTCGCGGCGGGCAAGACGGCAAAATCCATTCTGGTGTCCTGCGGTGCGCGTCTGGCTGTCTTTGACATCGCAGAGCTGCGGGACCTCACCGCTTATGATGAACTGGAACTGGATACCCTCGGCGACCGGAAAACGGCGCTGTTTCTCATCATGTCCGACACGGACGACAGCTTCAATTTTCTGATCTCGATGTGCTACACGCAGCTGTTCAATCTGCTATGTGAGAAAGCCGATGACGTGTACGGCGGCAGACTGCCCGTTCATGTGCGCTGTCTGATCGACGAAGCTGCGAACATCGGACAGATACCGAAACTGGAAAAGCTGATCGCCACCATCCGTTCCCGTGAGATCTCCGCCTGTCTTGTCCTGCAGGCGCAGTCCCAGCTCAAGTCCATTTACCGTGACAACGCCGACACGATCATCGGCAACTGCGATGCAAGATTGTTCCTCGGCGGCTCCGAACCGACCACGCTGAAAGAGCTATCCACCGCACTCGGCAAGGAAACCATTGATACGTTCAACACGGGCGAGAGCCGCGGTAAGGAGGTATCACACAGCCTGAACTATCAGAAGCTCGGCAAGGAGCTTGCATCTGTCGATGAGCTCGCTGTCCTTGACGGCGGCAAGTGCATCCTGCAGCTGCGCGGCGTCCGTCCGTTCAAGTCGGACAAGTACGATATCACAAAGCACCCGAACTACAAATACCTCTCCGATGCCGACCCGAAGAACAATTTCGACATCGGAAAATTTCTCTCCACGCGTCTGAAAACGAAACCCACCGACACATTTGATACCTACGAAATCATTTAACGAAAGGCAGCCAAACGGCTGAAAGGTACTATATGGCATTTTTCTATTCCGCAATCGACACGCTCGGCACGCTTGTCGTCGCACTCGGCGGCGCACTGTGCGTCTGGGGCGGCATCAACCTCATGGAAGGCTACGGCGCGGACAACCCCGGTGCAAAGTCGCAGGGTGTCAAGCAGCTCGTTGCCGGCGGCGGCATTGCATTCATCGGCATCGTGCTGATTCCCCAGCTTGCAAACCTCATCGTCTGATCCGCATACATGAAACCAAAATCAACACGGGGCTGCTGCAAGCACTTGCATCAGCCCTCAAAAGGGGGGATTGATGCGTGAACAGCATCATTGATTCCTTAAATGAATGGCTGCGGGAAATGCTCATCACAGGAACCGTGAGCAATCTGGGAGGGCTGTTCGATTCCGTCAACGAGGAGGTATCGGACATCGCCGTACAGGTCGGGCAGACGCCCGCCGCGTGGAACGGCGGTATCTGCAACATGATCCGGAATCTCTCCGTGAACGTGATCGTCCCCATCGCCGGGATGATTTTGGCGTTCGTCATGACGCTGGAGCTGATACAAATGATCGTTGACCGCAACAATTTCCATGACTTTGATATTTCCAATATCTATAAGTGGATGTTCAAGACCGCATGCGCCACGCTGATCGTGACCAACACATGGAACATCGTCATGGCGGTGTTTGATGTATCGCAAAGCATTGTAAGTGATGCATCGGGCATCATCGTCGGAAGCACCACGCTTGACTTTGACCGTCTGATACCCGACCTGCAGCTCCGGCTGGAAGCGCTGGAACTCGGTGCGCTGATGGGGCTGTGGATTCAGTCCTTCCTCGTCGGCTTCTGCATGAAGGCGCTAAGTATCTGCATTTTCATCATCACCTTCGGGCGCATGATCGAAATCTATCTTGTGACCTCCGTCGCGCCGATCCCGATGGCGACGATGATGAACCGCGAGGGCGGTCACATGGGACAGAACTATCTGAAATCCCTCGGTGCGCTCGGCTTGCAGGCGTTTCTGATCATCATCTGTGTGGCGATCTACGCGGCACTGGTACGGAATATCACCGTAACGGCCGATATTTCTGCGGCAATCTGGACCTGCATGGGCTATACGGTGCTGTTATGCTTCTCGCTGTTCAAGACCGGCAGCCTTGCAAAAGGCATTCTCGGTGCGCACTGATGCAACACAAATTCCGGATTATAAAAAGTTTTTGAACATTGATAACAAAAACTTGATAATTTCAGAATTTTGTGGTATACTGTATGCAGAGAGGATGTGAAGCAAATGCTGAAACGAGAATCACAACTGCATAACCGTGATCTGTACCTAAATCGTCTGATTGCTTTCCGAGATACCGAACCGGTGAAAATCATTACCGGGATACGCCGCTGCGGAAAATCCAGCCTGATGAAGCTGATGGCGCAGTATCTCAGGAATGACGGCGTAGAAAACAGACAGATCATCGAAGCCAATTTTGAATCCATGGAGTTCCGGAACATGGATGTGCAGACCTTTTACGAGTGGGTAAAGGTGCGGCTGCCGCAGGACAAACGCGCTTACCTGTTCTTTGATGAAATCCAGCGCATGGAAAACTGGCATGATGCCGTCAATTCCTTCCGTGTAGATTTCGACTGCGACATATATGTGACCGGCTCCAATGCCTATCTGCTGTCCTCAGAATATGCGACCTATCTCGCAGGGCGGAGTGTGGAAATTAAAATGCTCCCGCTTTCTTTCAGGGAATTTATCGATTTTTACGGCTATACTGTCCGTGAAACCCAAAGTCCCGCTGGCGGTATGCGGAAGCGGGTATATGACGCGGACGGTGAAATGTATGAAGTCAGTGAATTGTTTGAAGCATATATGAAATTTGGCGGTATGCCGGGAATCGCGGATGTCGGTCTGGATACCGATAAAGTTCTCACACTCCTGGACGGCGTATATTCCACAGTTGTTGTCAGAGATATTCTGGAACGGGAACGTCGGCGCGGTCAAAGACAGATTACCGACCCAAATTTACTGCGGAAGATCATCATGTTCCTCGCCGACAATATCGGCAACAGCACTTCCATCAACTCCATCGGCAATACGCTGGTAAACGAAAATCTGCTTGATAACGATAAGCGGCGCGGAAAACCGGCTGTGCAGACTCTCCAGGCATACATCGGCGCGCTTCTGGAATCCTATGTTTTTTATGAAATCAAACGATTCGACATCAAGGGCAAAGAGTACCTGCGGACGCTGAGCAAATTCTATATCGTGGATATCGGTCTTCGGAATTACCTGCTCGGCTTCCGAGGAAACGATACCGGACACTGTCTGGAAAATGTCGTGTATTTTGAACTGCTTCGCCGGGGTTACGATGTAGCAGTCGGTAAAGTCGGGGAAAAAGAAGTCGACTTCATTGCATCGAAAGCAGATGAGAAAAAATACATTCAGGTTACGGAAACCATGTCTGCTCCCGAAACCAAAGAACGTGAACTGACTCCGCTGCGCATGATTCGTGACAATCACGAAAAAATTGTTCTCGTCGGCAGCGGCGGAAATTCGATCACAGAAGACGGTATCCGGATTCGGAGCCTGACGGATTTTCTTCTGGAAGAATAATATTACAAAGCATCTATCGAAACGGTAGATGCTTTGTTTGTTTCTACGGAAATCTACGCATGCATGGGATATACGGTGTTGTTGTGTTTTTCGCTGTTCAAGACCGACAGCCTTGCATAAAAGGCATTCTCGGCGCGCATAAAAAAACAGAGCGGCGTTTCCACCACTCTGTCGGTTGTTTATACGTTTGTTCTGAATGAAGCATCATTCTTTGCCAGCAGATACAGGCAATACTGATTCATACTGATTCCTTCCGCTTTGGAATGCTCCGCCAGCGATTTGTGCAGAGATTTCGGAATCCGCAGTTTGAACTGACCGGAATACTCATCTTCGGATACCGGTTCGGGAATGTCGATTCCGTCTTCCATGGCGGCGGTCAGCCATTCTTTCTTGCAGTCTGCGGCGTTGCGGACAGCTTCTTCCAAAGTATCCGCACAGGTCAGGCATCCGGGAAGCTCCGGAAAGCGCACAACATATCCGCCCTCTGCTGTATCGGGAATGATCTCCATGCGATAAGGCAAACGCATATATTCATCAATCGTTCTCATAACTTTCCTCCGTTTCTATAACCTCTTTGACCAATAGCATATCATGGTGTCACATATGGTGTCAATAGTTTCTGCCAAAAATTCAAAAATTATTCAAACAGAGGTGACCTCACATCGCATACGTTCCCGTCCCGGGCGATTTAACCAAAGTCAAAACAAAATTCCTGTTCAATCTCACGAAGCGGCAGTTTGTCTGCTTCGGCGGCGGTGCGCTGATCGGTGTACCGCTTTTCTTTCTGCTCAAAGAACCCATCGGCACAAGTACCGCATCCCTCATCATGGTATTCGTGATGCTGCCGTTCTTCCTGCTGGCGATGTTTGAGCGCAACGGTCAGCCGCTTGAAGTGGCGGCGCGGAACATGATAAATGTCCTGTTCCTGCGCCCGAAACAGCGGCCGTATATGACCGATAATTTCTATGACTGCCTTGCACGGCAGAATCAGCTTGACAAGGAGGTTCACGCAATACTTCATGGCAAAACGAAAACTCACCGGACGCAAGAAAAAGCAGATTGAGTACGCGATTGCCAAGAACAAACAAAAAGACAAACATAAGATGAGCGCGCAGGATTCCATCCCGTTTCAGCGGATGTACCCGGACGGAATCTGCCGCATTGATGAAACAACATACTCCAAAACCGTCCGCTTTTCCGATATCAATTATCAGCTGAACACGAACGAGGACAAATCCGCCATCTTTGACGGATGGTGTGATTTCCTCAACTATTTGGATTCGTCCATCAGCTTCCAGTTGTCCTTTATCAATCGCCCCACAAACCGTGACAGTGCGGTGCAGAGCATCAGCATTCCCCTGCAGGGTGATGCATTTGACTCCATCCGCGCAGAATACACGGACATGCTGCGCAGTCAGCTGTCAAAAGGCAAAAACGGACTTATAAAAGCGAAGTATCTGACCTTCTCCATCGAAGCAAGCGGCATCAAAGCCGCCAAGCCGCGTTTGGAGCAGATCGCATCCGAAATACTGAACAACTTCAAGCGGCTCGGCGTTTCGGCCGAAGTGCTGGACGGACACGAACGGCTGGAGATCATGCACGGGCTCTTCCACATGGAAGACGAAGAACCGTTCGCCTTTTCATGGGACTGGCTTGTGCCGAGCGGTCTGTCGCCCAAGGATTTCATCGCACCGTCCTCGTTTGAGTTCAGAAACGGACGGTATTTTTCGATGGGCAAAACGCTCGGTGCGGTGTCGTTTCTGCAGATCTTAGCACCCGAGCTGAATGACCGTCTGCTGGCAGATTTCCTTGACATGGAATCCGGTCTTGCGGTGACCATGCACGTACGGTCCGTCGATCAGACGACGGCGATCAGAACCATCAAGCGCAAGATCACCGACCTCGACCGCAGTAAGATCGAGGAGCAGAAAAAGGCCGTCCGCGGCGGCTACGATATGGACGTGCTGCCAAGCGATCTCGTGACCTACGGAACGGAGGCAAAAAAACTCCTGCAGGATCTGCAGTCCCGCAATGAGCGCATGTTTCTGCTGACATTCCTCGTTCTGAACACCGCAGATACAGGGCAATCATCCGATTCTCTGCGGGAATTAGAAAACAACGTATTTCAGGCAGGCTCCATCGCGCAGAAGTACAACTGCCTTTTGACCCGCCTTGATTTTCAACAGGAAGAAGGTCTGATGTCTTCCCTCCCCATCGGTCTGAATCAGGTCGATATCCGGCGCGGGCTGACCACCTCGTCCACGGCGATTTTCATTCCGTTTACGACGCAGGAACTCTATCAGAACGGCAAGGAAGCCTTGTACTGCGGTCTGAACGCCCTGTCCGGCAACATCATCATGGTGGACCGCAAGCAGCTGAAGAACCCCAACGGCATCATTCTCGGCACACCCGGTTCGGGCAAGTCCTTCTCCGCCAAGCGTGAAATTGCCAATGTATTCCTCGTCACCGACGATGACATCATCATCTGTGACCCCGAAGCGGAATACGGAACGCTGGTGGAACGACTGCACGGACAGGTCATTCACATCTCGCCCACCTCCACAGACTACGTCAACCCCATGGATCTGAATCTCAACTACTCGGACGATGAGTCACCCCTGTCGCTGAAATCCGACTTCATCCTGTCCCTGTGTGAGTTGATCGTCGGCGGCAAGGAGGGGCTGCTGCCGGTGGAAAAGACCATCATCGACCGTTGTGTAAGGCTTATTTACCGGGAGTATCTGAACGATCCGGTTCCGGAAAAGATGCCGATTCTCGGGGACTTGTATGATGAACTGCGCCGACAGGAGGAAAAAGAAGCACAGTACATCGCCACCGCGCTTGAAATCTACGTCACCGGTTCTCTGAATGTGTTCAATCACCGCACCAGCATCAACATCGACAACCGCGTGGTCAGCTTTGACATCAAGGAGCTTGGCAAACAGCTGAAAAAGATCGGAATGCTGATCGTGCAGGATGCCGTATGGAACCGCGTTACCGTCAACCGTGATGCAAAAAAATCCACCCGATACTACGCGGACGAGTTCCACCTTCTTCTGAAAGAGGAACAGACGGCCTCATACATGGTGGAAATCTGGAAGCGATTCCGTAAATGGGGCGGCATTCCCACCGGCATCACGCAGAACGTCAAAGACCTTCTGGCATCCAAGGAAATTGAAAATATCCTTGAAAACTCCGACTACATCTATATGCTCAATCAGGCGGCGGGCGACCGTCAGATTCTCGCGCAGAAGCTGAACATTTCCCCGCATCAGTTATCCTATGTCACCCACTCCGGCGAGGGCGAAGGACTTCTGTTCTACGGCTCGACCATTCTGCCGTTTGTCGACCGCTTCCCGCACGACACGGAGCTGTACCGCCTGATGACAACACGTCCAAACGAAACAAATACAATCGAAAGAGAGGAAACAACAACATGAAAACAACCTGTATCTGCCATCACCACAACATTCACGGCGATCTCCGCATGATCCGCGAGAACGGGGAGCTTCTGTTCTGCGCCAAGGACATCGGGCGTATGCTCGGCTGGCGCGATATCACAAAGTCCCTGCACCGCCATTGCGGCAATGTCCGCAAGTACCCGTGCCAAACCGCATCCGGCACCCAGATGATGAACTTCATCGATACCACCGACCTTGTCCACCTGTTTGCACACAGCAAGCATCCTGCGGCGGAGGAAATCAGCGATTGGCTGACGGAAACCGTGCTTCCCCGCACACGGCAGACGGATGTACATCACAATGCATTGGAAACATTCATTGCAGGCGGTGTTCCCGATGTACATCTGGTCATCGGCGCACCGGATTACTTTGATCTTCTGCACGATCTGTTCCGGATGTGCTCTGCACTCGACTGCCTGTCCGCCGCTGTCCTGCACCTTCCCTGTGTCCCCGATCCGTGCGGAAAAACTGTCTCTCTTGCAGAAAAGGCGGCTGTGCTCTGTGCCGGCTTCTATGAGAAAACCGGTCTGCGGGCGCAGGACGTCCGCTGTCCGACCAACGAGGTGCTGAATCTTGTGGCGGACAATCAGGTGTGCTTGCCGGAGGATGCCGGGTATCTCACAGCGGAGAAAATCACATACCAAACCGCAGAGGCTGTGGCCGACTGCATCATGAGCCTTTATCATGGCTGAAACCAGATCGCGCCTGCACTTTGATGAAACAAGGCCGCCGTCGAAGCTGATGCATGTCATATCCGAAACACCGCTTGATGTGCTCGCCGTGCAGCTTCACCGTGAGGCCACGGAATCCGACAACTCTGCGGCAGAAGCGGCGGATGCGGGTATCACGGCGGCGGATATGACCTTCCGTGCGGCACGGCATGCATCGTATCACCGGAAGCTGAAAGCCCGACGCAATTTCCCGGCGCAGACCGAACAGCCGAAATCCGCAAAGCTGCAGCAGAAGACGACGATCAAAAAGGACTATGCAGACGCAAAACGCACCTCAGGAAATACGGCTAATGCCTCCGAAATTGCATCCCGCGCCGCAAAATCCGTCGGTGAAAAGGTGCGTCGAACCGTGGAGTATGTGCAAAAAAACAGCCATGTGATCCTGATCGTGCTTGCCCTCGGTGCACTGCTTCTGATGTTCATGAGCGTTATCTCCTCCTGCTCGATGCTGTTCTCCGGTGCGCTCGGCAGTATCGGTTCGACCTCTTATCCGTCTGCCGCCGAGAGCATTCTGCAAACAGAGGCGCTTTATTGTCGGATGGAGGACGATCTGCGAGCACAGCTTGACCATGTTTCGCAGTACATGCCGGGATATGATGAATATCATGTCATCGGCGCGGTGTCCGGGCACGATCCCCATGTATTGGCGGCGATTCTGTCGTCCCTGCACGGCGACTATGCCCCGGATGAAGTGTCCTCCGATCTGTCCGTGCTCTTCTCGGAGCAGTATACGCTTAAAAGCGCCGTCCGACGTGTGACACGATACCGCACCGAAACCCGCACGGAATACAGAGAATTTCAGAATCCTGCAAACGGGAGTATCTATCTTGTGCCGTATACCTATCAGGTGCGGGTGCCGTATTCCCACTCGATCTGCACCGTCACGCTGACCTGCACGCCGATGGAGGATGTGGCAGAGGACCTGCTGACAGAGGCGCAGATGAAACTCTATGAAACTTATCTGGAAACGAAGGGCAATTACCACGATCTGTTTTTCAAATAAGAAAGGAAAACTATGAACCCCAAAATCGCCAAACTGAAAACCGAAAAAACAAAAAATCTTCGCCGCATCGCGGAAATGACCGCCCGCAACGAGGAGATCGACGCGCAGGTGACGGAGCTTGAAAACCTTGACATCATCGGCATGGTGCGCGAAAATGCCATCACACCGGAGCTGCTGGCAGAGCTTATCCGTGCGGCCAAGAACGATCCTCTGCCCGATATCACCACGGAGGTGCCCGATGAAACCGAATAACCGCAAAATCCTGTCCGTCCTTCTGGCCGCTGTGCTCTGCATGGCGGCTTTTGCTGTGTCGGTATCCGCGCAGGACTATTACAGCTCCGATGAATCCGGCAGTACGATACCTCCCGATTACATCGGCAGCATCACCGTTGATACCGAGGGCATCGGCATCGGGACCGAACGTCCCGTGAACGAGACCCGGGACGATGATGTTGACCTTGATTCCTTTTTTGACGATCTGTTCAATGTCTTCGGCGGCACCGATGCGCTGACGCCGGTCGGCAACATGACCCTGATCGACGATATTATGCAGGATGAATCCAACACCACCGTCCAGAGCATGGAAAACCCACAGAAAAGCAAGCAGTTCATCACCGTGCAGACAAAGAACGGCAATTATTTCTACATCATCATCGACCGATCGGGTGACACCGAAAATGTGTATTTCCTCAATCTTGTGGACGAGACTGACCTATTCGCCCTGCTTGAGGACGGCGAGCCCGTCCCGGAAATAACCGAACCCGCGCCTGTCTGCATCTGTGAGGAACAATGTACGGTGGGTGCGGTCAACACCGATTGTGATATCTGTGCTGTGAAGATGAAACACTGCACAGGCGAGGAAATCGTGCAGACAGTACCCGATCCAAAGCCGCAGAAGAACGACAGCGGTGTTCTGCTGATCGTTCTGATTCTGGCGGCAGGCGGCGGCGCGGCGGTGTACTTTCTGAAATTCCGAGGGGATAAGCCCCGGAGCACAGCAACTACCGACCTTGGTGACTATGAATGGGACGATGATGCGGTGGAATACGAATCCGCGGAGGACGAGGACAAGCCCGATGCACAACCTTGATCTGAAAACCAAAGCCATTGAACGGCTCCGCACGCGTATGCGGCACGAACAGGCGGCATACCGGGACTACCTTCTCACTCTGCCGCCCCGCTGTCGGGCGGACTATATCGGGCAGTACCTGCTCCGCGAGCACATCATCGCATCAACCTGCCCGGAACATCTGACCGATCCGATCGGAATCTATCTTTACAACGACCAGCTGACAGCCCTGCTCCGCTGTCCGAACCCCCTTTCAAAGATCGCGCGGGAGTACCGTCTGGGTGCGCTGTACGGAACTGTCCCGGCTGATGAAACCGAGCTTTCTCTGTCGGCGGGACATGCCATCGAGCACTGTGCCAACGACCTTCTCAGACGGGAATTTCTCGCGCGGAAGTCCGTCGGCGACAACACAAAACCGGATTACACAAAAGAACTGGAGGATTTACTTGACTAAGTTAGTAATTGCAGAAAAGCCAAGCGTCGGAATGGCGCTGGCAAGCGTGATCGGCGCGAGGAGCCGACATGATGGATATATGGAGGGCGGCGGGTACATCGTTTCGTGGTGCTTCGGGCATCTTGCCGAGCTTGCATCCGCCGATGCATACAATGAACGCTATGCAAAATGGCGTTACGATGATCTGCCGATTGTGCCGCAGAAGTGGGAATATACCATTGGTTCGGACAAATCCGGGCAGTTTGAACTGCTCCGTGAGCTGATGCACAGAGGTGACGTGACCGAGATCATCAACGCCTGTGATGCGGGACGCGAGGGTGAGCTGATCTTCCGCACGGTCTACTACCTTGCCGGATGCACGAAAACCATGAAGCGGCTGTGGATTTCATCCATGGAAGATGAAGCGATCCGCAAAGGTATGTCTGAACTCCGTCCCGGCAGTGACTATGACGGGTTGTATCAATCCGCGCTCTGCCGTTCCAAGGCCGATTGGCTTGTCGGAATCAACGCGACGCGGCTGTTCTCGATCCTGTATCACCGCAAGCTGAACGTCGGACGCGTGGTTTCGCCGACCCTTTCGCTGATCGTACAGCGCGAATGCGAAATTGATGCATTCAAGCCGGAGCCGTTCTATACGGTACACCTCGACTGCGGCGGCTTTGACGTTTCTTCCGAGAAGATCACCGATAAGAGCGCGGCGGATGAAATCAGGCAAGCGTGCGAAAATCAGACGGCCACCGTCAAGTCCGTGGAACGAAAGGAAAAATCCGAAAAGGCGCCCCTGCTCTATGACCTGACCACACTGCAGCGTGCGGCGAACAAAACCTTTGGCTACACCGCCCGGCAGACCCTTGACTACCTGCAGTCGCTCTACGAGAAAAAGCTGTGTACCTATCCGCGAACCGACAGCCGATATCTCACCGATGATATGGCAGCATCCGTCCCCGAGCTTGTCAGAATTTCGGCGGGTATCTGTCGAACAAATAAAATTTGTTCAGCGGAACAGCCCGTTACCATGAACACCAAAAGCATCTGCGACAGCGCAAAAGTCACCGACCACCATGCCGTCGTTCCCACGGTCAGCGCAGGAAATGCGGATGTGTCTGTCCTGCCCGCGGGTGAGCGTGAACTCCTCCGACTTGTGTCCCGACAGCTGCTCTGTGCTGTCAGCGATCCTCTCCGCTATGAAGAAACGACGGTCACGCTTGACTGCGGCGGGCATGAATTCTCAGTCAAAGGTAAAACCGTCCTCGCAAACGGATGGAAATCCTATATGGAGCAGGAGCAGAACGACAGACCGCTGCCCGATCTGAAAGAAGGTCAAGAATTTCCCGTGAGATCCGCCGCTGTCAAGGAGGGCTTCACCGCACCGCCGTCCCACTTCACCGAAGACTCCCTCCTGCATGCCATGGAGACCGCGGGGGCAAAGGATATGCCGGAGGAGGGCGAACGCAAGGGTCTCGGCACGCCCGCAACCCGTGCGGCGATTCTTGAAAAACTGGTAGCAAACGGTTTTGTCGAGCGCAAAAAGTCGAAGAAATCCGTACATCTGATTCCCACCCACGCCGCCGTTTCGCTCATCACCGTTCTGCCTGAAGAACTGCAATCTCCCCATCTGACCGCAGAATGGGAGTACCGCCTGAAGCAGATCGAACGAGGTGAACTGGATGCGGATGTCTTTACTTCCGATATCACCGACATGGTCTCCGACCTCACGGCAAACTATCAGGCGGTGAAAGGCGCGGAAGTCCTGTTTCCCTCCGGCCGTGATGTGATCGGCAAATGCCCCCGTTGCGGGTCGGATGTGACCGAAAGCGCCAAAGGATTTTTCTGTGAGAACACCGCCTGCCGTTTCGGGATGTGGCGGGACAACAAGTTCTTCCGGGTCAAGCACATCACGCTGACAAAGAAACAGGCATCGGACATGCTGAATAACGGGCGCGTGTTCGTGCGGGGTCTGTATTCCGAGAAAACCGGAAAGACCTATGACGCATGGGTGGTGCTTGACGACAACGGCGAATGCGTGCGGTATCGGATCGAGTTTGACCGGGAGGGTGGGAAATGAATCTTACCCCTGCCGAAAAAGAGACGGTCATCCTGTTCTCGGAAGCGGACGAAACCGCCGATGTGTGCACATATGACCGTCGGCTGAAAAAGAAGCTGAACGCATTGTCTGTGCGTTTCCCGGAGCAATTCCGGCTGACGGAAAGCCTGCGTTGTGGCGGCGTTTGTTATACCGTGCCGAAACGCTGTATTGTGATCTACCCGCCGCAGACGGACGAGCAGCGGGCGGCAGCAAGAGAACGTGCGAAAACAACGGGATTTCAGCCCAAAAACGCGGACAGATGATCCCGATTTCAAACTGCAGCGCCCTTGCACGGATCTCTGCCGCAGCTTTAGCTGCTGAAGATACGTGCGAGGGCGGATTTTTCCAATAACAATCCGTGAAAGGAACCAAAAATGCAAGAAAAACAAACCACCAAAGAGCGGCTCAAAGAGATCACCGCGCAAATTGAGGACGGTGTCCGTGAGGTCTTCACCTCCGGCAAATACGCCGAATACCTTCGCACCATGAGCCGCTTCACCCGGTATTCCGTCAACAACCGTCTGCTGATCTATGCGCAAAGCCCGGGTGCGCGTCATGTCGCCGGGTATCAGGCATGGCAGACCAAATTTGAGCGTCATGTGCTCAAAGGCGCAAAAGGAATCACGATCATCGCACCCACACCCATCAAGCGGAAGATCGAGGAAGAAAAGCTCGATCCCGACACCAAAAAGCCGATGCTTGACGCAAACGGCGACATCATCACCGAGGAAAAGGAAATCAGGATCCCCCTCTTCAAGCCGGTGACCGTGTTCGATATCAGCCAGACCGAGGGAAAGCCGCTGCCGGTTCTCGCCGAAACGCTTGTGGGCAATGTGCAGAATTACGATATGTTTATGGAAGCCGTAAAGCAAAGCGCACCTGTGCCCATTGTAATCGAACCCATGCAGGAGGACATCGACGGCTATTTCAGCCTGACCGAGCAGAACATCCATCTGCGCGAGGGAATGAGCGAGGTGCAGACCGTCTGCGCGGCGATCCATGAGATCACCCACGCGAAGCTGCACAACGCCGATGCAGAGGAGCAGAAATCCCACAAGGTCGAGGAAATTGAGGCGGAAAGCGTGGCATATGCGGTCTGTGCGTATTACGGAATCGAAACCGACGCGAACTCGTTCGGGTACATTGCCAATTACACACAGGGGAAATCCATTGAGGAGCTGAAAAACAGCCTTGCGCTGATTGCAAACACAGCAGATGAAATCATCACGGACATCGACCGACATGTTTCGGAGCGCATGAAAATGCGTGAAACGGAGCATGAGAAACCTGCTGACACCCTTTCAGAAGAGCACGGTTCCGTACTCCCCTTTCCCGATACGGAGGCGCGCAGACACTCCGTGCTGGAACAGCTCAAAACCTGTGTAACCGACCCAAAACCGTCCGCAATACCGAAAAAGACAAAGGAGACCACACGATGATGCACTTTACCAAGGACGAAATCAATCTGATGGCAATCTATTCCCCCGGCAGCCGAGAAGGCCTGATCCGGGAACTGACCGAAATGCGTACCCATCTTGCACCGGATGAAACCGAGTTTCGGGAGATGACCGATTCGGTGCTCAACAAACTTGGCGGGATGTCGGATGCAGCGTTTGATACGCTCGATCTGATCCCCGATTTTGATCTTGACGAAACGGAGGCGTTATTTTAATGGACAACGAAAAAATCACCGTTCTGGTTGTGGAGCCGGAAAAGAAGCCGTATGCAAAGGAGATCGATTCGGGACTTGCGTCCCTGCAGCATGAAGTCGGAGGTTACATACAGGCCGTTTACCCCTTCGAATCTCCCTGCGCCATTGTCTGCGATGAAGAAGCCAAATTGAAGGACAGCCCGCTCAACCGTGCCCTGCGGGATGACGAGGGACATATTTACGACGTGATCGCCGGGACATTTCTGATCGTGGGGCTTGGTGAGGAGGACTTCACGTCCCTCGGTCAAAAGGAAATGGAGGAAATGTCTGCGTACTTCGCTGTGCCGGAGATGTTCATGAACGTCGACGGCAGACTTGCGGTCATCCGCATAGAGGAGGATGAGCCGGAATCTCTCAGGTCGCAATTGTATCATAAAATGGAAGCGGAATTCAAGCAGTACGAGGATTGGCTTTGTGCGCAGCCGGCGAGTGAAATTCTGCATCACACATATGAGTATTCGACCAAGCAGGACATCCTGTTCACCTTTGAGCAGTTTACGCTTTCGGAGGAACAGGCGCAGGCACTTCTCAACCTGCCGACACCGCTCGATGACATATTCCGCTGCTATGAGAAAACCGAAACCGATCTTATGGAGGCGCTGCACAACTGCATGGAAAGCCGCGCCGATGCATTGCTGTCGGAAGCGGATCAACCATCCGCGCAGGACATCCCGCCGATGTATTTTGAAAGTGCGCCGTATGCCATCCGGCACGATGAGGCGGATGCCTACGGACGTTCCTATCAGGCGAATGTGGCGTGCCGCCGCGCCATTGAGGAGACCATCATCGAGCACTACCGCGATAACCGACTGGATGTCACCTGTGCAAAGGCGATCATCGACACCTTCGGCATGGAGCGGGTGAAAACCGTGCTTGCATCCACGATTCAGGCGGCAGAGTGGGACGGACGGTATTCCGACGGCAATAAGAAATGGGCGAAAAGCATTCCGATCCCCGATGAGGTGGGACGCGATTACCACATCAACGGCTGTCACCGGGGGCTTACCGATCTGTTCTGCACGGAGGTGCGGCGGCTGCAGCAGGAGGTGGAGAAAAAGCCGTCGGTGCTCGGCAAATTAGCAGATACGATCCCTTCCCCGCACAAGGAAAAATCCTTGAAAACCGGCGACCGGGAGCGCTGACATGGCAAACCGCAAACGGGACATCATGCTGCGCTTCCGTGTCACGCCGGAGGAACGGGCGAAGATCGAGGAACGCATGGCACAGCTCGGCACCGCCAACATGGCGGCATACCTGCGGAAAATCGCCATTGACGGGTATGTGGTGAAGCTGGATCTGCCGGAGCTGAAAGAAATGATTTCCCTGCTCCGGCGCTCGGGCAATAACCTGAATCAGATCGCGCGGCGCGTCAACGAAACCGGGCGTATTTATGACGCAGACATCGGATGCCTGCACGAAGACCAGGAGAAGCTGTGGGCGGCGGCAAATGAGATCCTGCGCAGACTTTCGGCAATTAATAAACGGATACCCGTCCGCATCCTTGCAAAACGCATTGATTCGTGATATCCTAATGACACAAAACGATGGGAGGTCATCATCATGCTGAAATTTTTTGTAAAACTGCCGTTCCGGATTCTGTTCCTGCCGGTTCTGTTTGCGCTGAAAATCCTGTTCTGGCTCTTTTCGGGAATCCTGTGCCTGTCCTAGTGGATTTTCTCCCTTGCCGGCACGGTGC